>DATJSO010000222.1:0-21027 GCA_035504075.1 Allostellaceae bacterium
CGCGGCCGCAGCGGCGGTGGCGCAGACTCCGGCGCTCAGTCCGGCCGGCACAATCAAGGGATTTACGGTCGGCACGTCATCGACGCCGATCCTGACGGGATCGACGGTGGCGCAGCCGTCGCCGCCGCCGACGACGCGGCGCATCCTGTGGCTGCACAACCCATCGACGACGGCCTCGATCTGGTGCGAGTTCGGCGCGACCGCGGTCGTTGCCGGGGCTGGCTCGATCTACCTGCCGCCCGGTGGCGGATCGGTCCTGTGGGGCAATGCCGGAACGGTCAACGCGATCGTGCCGGGCGATTCGCTGAATTGCATCGCCTCGGCGACCGGCACGCCGCTGACCGTGGAAGTCTACTGACACCGCACTGAAAGGAAGGTTCCCCCATCGCGCGCCGGACCACCGAAAGCTTCTTTCCGCCTGAGCGGGATTGTTTGTGTCACTTTGGCATCACCGAGGCGATAGCCGCCGCCGTCACCTCATTGTCTGGCGGCTTGTTGACGGGTGGCCTCGCGACGGGCATTGCGGGCGGCCTTGAGGGCGCCGGTGTCGGCGCCGCGCTATCCGGCATCGAAGGCCAAAACCCGCTGACGGGCGCATTGACCGGCGGCCTGACTGGCGGCGCGATATCGGGTCTGGGGCCGTTGGTCGGCTCGGCGACCGGGCTCGGCGCGACGGGCGGCGACATATTGGCCGGCGCCGGCGCGGGAGCACTCGGCTCCGAAATCACCGGCGGCAACCCGTTGACGGGTGCGTTGACCGGCGGCGCCAGCGGCCTCGCGAGCGGATTGTTTGCTGGCGGCACATCGGGCAGCAGCAGCACGGCATCGACGACGCCGACCACGCCCTCGGTGACGGGCAGCCCGATCGCCGGCACTGGCGCGGCCTCGGTCGGCGCGGGTGCCGCGACGCCGGGACCGGCTGCGGGCGGCGGCACCGGCGCGGCAGCGGCCGGCGGTCCGGCGGCCTCGGGGCTTGGCGCCAGCACCGTGACGCCGGCGGCAACGACAGGGAGTGGTCCCGTGGACTCGGACTTCAGCAACCTGTTTGGGGGCAACCTGTTCGGCGGCGGCAGCTCGTCGGGGCTGAACTTTACGCCGACCAGCCCCGCCGGGCAGACGTTCACGATCCCAGGCACTGACACGACCGTGCCGGCGCAGTTCGCCGCGACCGCGGCGCCGGCCGCCGGCAGCAGCGTCGCGAGCACGGTCGGGAATTGGCTGATGAAAAACCCCGGCATCCTGTTGGGCGGCGGGTTGCTCGGCGGCGAGTTGCTGCTCAACAATCAGAGCGTGCCGGGCCTGTCGGCGGTGCAGAGTCAGGCCGGCGCCGAGAACGCACTGGCGGCGAACCTGCTGTCGCCGCTGCAGACGGGACAGGTGCCGCCGGGCGCGCAAGCGACGCTCAATAATATGTCGAACGCAATGAAATCCGCGGTGCAGAGCAAGTACGCCAGCCTCGGCCTCAGCGGCTCGACGATGGAGGCGCAAGATCTGGCGAATGTCGACCAGCAAGTTGCGGCGAACCAATGGGCGATCATCAACTCGATGATCGGGCCCGGCGCGCAGGCGCTCGGCATGGCCGGCGATCTCGATACTTCGGCCATGGCCGCCCAGCTTCAGCAAGACGAACAGATGCAGAATGCGATTGCGTCATTCGCCGCGGCATTGGCCGGCGGCGGCGTCGCGAAATCGCTGACGACGGCAAATTCGACATCCTCAAGCGACTTTTTCTGATGTCGCCGGCGTTCACGTCTGACCGGCAGCCGCAATCCGCCGCCGCGTTTCTCGATCAGCAGCCCCAGTCCGCCGCGGCATTTCTCGATGCGCCGCCGCCGGCGCCCGTCGGCTTCTGGGGCGGCGTCGCGCACGGCTTCGGCAATGTCGCGGCCGGCCTGGCGCAAGCCGGTGCGCACATGGGATCACCCGAGGAAGGCGGATTTTACCCGGCGGACCCGGCGAACCGGGCAGCGGCGCACGCAATGACCGCGGGCCTTGATCGCGCGGTGCGACAGCGCGAGGGCACCTATCAGGCCGCTCGCATGGCGGCCGGCGACGCCGGCCCTGACTGGGGCGCGCGGATCGGCGAGGCCCTCGGCGACGCGCTGCTGTCGGCGCCGCTCATGGCGGTGCCAGGCGCGGGACCGGCGGCAACGCTCGCCGGCACACTCGGTCGCGGGGCATTGCTCGGGGGCGCCGGCGGCGCGCTCGGCGGTGCGGCGTCGCCGGTCTATGGCGCCGACTACGCGCAGCAAAAAGCGAAACAGATGGGCCTTGGTGCGGGTGCTGGCGCGGCGCTCGGCGGCTCGCTCGACTGGCTCGCGCGCGAAATCGGCGCGAGCGGCATTGCCGACACGATTCCCGGTATCAGGCGCGACCGCGCCGGCATGGAAGGCATGCAGCCATCCGCCGCCGGTGAATTGCTGCGGCGTCCCGATCGGGCGATCGCCGGCGAAGCAGTCCGCCCGCCGGCCGGCCTCAACGCCTGGCAGCGCGACGAATGGCGTCTCGCCGATCACCTCTACGACGCATTCGAGCGGCAGATGCCGGCGCAGACGCCAGTGGCCGCGAGCCATCTGCGCGACGCTGTGCGGTCGCTGGCTGAGGAAGGCCACGGCGCCGGCGACCCGATGGTCGGCCGATTGGCCACATTGTTGAAGGCGAAGAACGCGGTGCCGTTCGGGGAGTTGAAGGCGCTGCGGACGGATATCGGCATGCCGCGCGGCTACGTGCAGCGGCAGATCCGCGAGGCGCTGACCGGCGACATGCGCGAGGCGGCGCAGCAGCGTGGGCCGGAGGCGCTGGCGGCGTTCGAGCGGGCCAACGGCAATTACCAGCGCTTCAGCATCCTGTCGGACAGGCTGAAAAAGCTGACGAAGGCGGCAGACGACACGACGGCATTCCGGCGCTTCTACCGGGCCGCGACGCGCGCCGGCGACAACCCCAAGCTGCTGGCGAGCGTCAAGGACGTGATGCCGCCGCAGGGCTGGCGCGACCTGACCGCGGCGGTGACGCGCCAGCTCGGCGAGGGCAGCAGCGAGGGACGGTTCTCGCTCGGCACGTTTGGGAAAAATTGGGCAAAGCTGAGCGACGGCGCCAAGGACACGCTGTTCGGCCCGCGCGGCAGCGACGTACGCGACGGGCTGGAGCGGCTGTCGCGGTCGCTGGTCGGACGGGCGGCGACGGCAATCGAGCGGCACCCGTTCATCGCCGCCGGCACCGATCTGGGCGCAATCGGCGCGGTGTTGGCGCATTCCGGCGGCCTGTCGGCAGCGGCAGCGGCGGCCGGACCGCTGCTGCTCGCGAAGGCATTGCTGATGCCGGGATTTGCGCGCGGCCTGGCGACGGCGATCGAGCGCGGCATTCCGGCCGCCGCCGGCGCGTTCGGCAATCAAATCGTGGCGGATCGCTACCGCCGACCGATGGCCGCAGGCGTCTTTTTATCGGCCAATCCGTGAGCGTCAACGTGGTGCCGACTGACGGCCTCGACGACGAGGACGGGGCGCCGCTGCCGCGACCTGACCGCGCCACGGTGATGCGGGCATGCCGGGCGTGCGGCTTTCAATTCTCGCATTCCGAGCATGGCGATTGCTGCTCGGCACGCTGCGCCGCCTATCTCGCCGCAGGCGGCTTGACGAAAGCCGACCAGGTGCGAGCCGACGACCCGTTCGCCGGACATCCTGAGAGGTTCGGGTCGGTCGGACAATATGTTGCTTGCGCCGGGTGCGGCTTGACGTTTGAGAGCCGTGGATTGCGCTACTGCCCGGACTGCTATCTTGCGCTGGGCGACAAGGACGACATCAAGCGGTACGGGCCGAGCGTAGCCGAGCGGCCAGTGCGGCGGGCGCAATGCCAGACATGCGGTGCGCCACTGCCGATGCGCGGCGGCAAGAGCGGCCGGAAGAGTCTGGCGATCTTTTGTTCGGAGCGTTGCCGAAAGCGTGCCGGGCGCGCCGGTAAGGGGGATGCGTCACCGTTGGGGCGCTCTGACGGGCCGATCTACCAGCCGGGCGCGTTCACGCGGACAAACCCACCCCAAACACAGCGCCCGGGCGCCGTAGCGGCAGCGAAGGATGGCGCCAGCCCGTTCGACCCGGAGGCCGACGCGATCGGCAGCTATCACGACGCGGTGCGCGCCATCGGCGAGCGGGTGCATGCCGGCGAGCCGTTGCCCGACCCGCTGCGCTGGTAGTTTGGAAGAAGGCATTTTGTAATGACTCATCCACGTGTAAGCGCATTTAGGCTTGGGGTGCGCCTGTTGATGGCGGCGGCCAACCCATGGAGCGGCCTAACGCAAGAAGCTGCCCGGCGAGTTCCATGGCAGCCCGCTGATCCATACGGATTGCCACCGTGGTTTCCCGTCGGTGCCTTCCGGGACCGAGTGGGCCTTCGCTCACATGATATCGCAGCGATGCGTGCAGTCGCACCACGGTCCCCTGGTGAATAGCTTCAACAGTCGGATCGTCGATCAACTGGATAATCTCGGTATGCCCTTCGGGCAAACAGGTTTCGGGCATTGGTTTCGCTTCCTGCTTGGTATCGCAACCGCAGGGTAGCGCTGCGGGGCCGGGGCGTCATGCCTCGGTCCCGCCACTTCTCCGAGATACTTTCGCCAGCGCCGCGCCGTGGTGGGTGACGCGGGAGATTGGACTATCTGACTTGCTCAACGATGAGGCTGCCCGCCGGCAACGGCCGCAGCAGCTCCGCTTCGGGCCGGGTCATATCGAGCCACGCGAGCCAGTCGGCGCGATCGACGATGACGACCTGGCGGTTGTGGATCGCCGCCACGTCGGGACCGGGTGCGGTCGTCAGCAGCGTGAACGCGGCGCCACCGTCCGGCATCGGCCGCCACAAGCCCGCGAAGCAGAACCACTCCTCGCCGGCGCGGGTGAATTTCCATTTCGTCTTCGGCGATCGCGTCCCGGTGAACTCGAAAAAGTGCGACGCCGGCACGAGACAGCGCCCGGCCGGGAAGCGTCGGCCTTCGGAACGGAAGTTGATGACCGGCGCGCCTTTCGGCCGGCCCGGCGGGAAGCCCCAGCGCAGTTGCGCAAATTCGTGGCCGTTGCTGGTCTGGCGGATCAGCGGTGCCGGATCGGTCGGCCAGATATCGTCGCGCGGCTCGATATTCGGCGCTGCCGCCGGGCAGCGCACATCGATGCCCGACTTGCCGAAGGCGCGCAGATAATCGTGGTACGGGATGTGGTTGCCGAAGTCGTTGCACATTCGTCGGCCGCCGTCTGCGGGCCGACTTCGGTATCACGAAGCAGCATCCCGCCGACTGGCAGAGGTTCGTCGGG
Source organism: Allostellaceae bacterium (assembly GCA_035504075.1). Taxonomy (GTDB): domain Bacteria; phylum Pseudomonadota; class Alphaproteobacteria; order ATCC43930; family CGMCC-115725; genus DATARH01. The sequence continues at coordinate 5,298 of DATJSO010000222.1, forward strand.
TTAACCCGGAGGCGGCACTACATCATCCACGTGACCGCCTGCGCGCTCCACATCACTTTTTGCTGACGCCACAGCCTCAGCGAATGACGCTCCATCACGATCAAAGTCGAGTTCAAGGCCGTTGCCCACGACCGCAATCAAGGCGTCGTTACAGCCGGCCTCGTATAGCCGATCCTCGTAATTCCCGTTCGTATCGATGCCGGAAACGCGAAGTGTAAAAGCGTGGGTCATGGGGCAGCGCTCCCATAGTGGGCGCAGGAATCAACTCGTCGGCGGATTTGGCGCGCGTGGTTCGTTCCGCTCCTTGGCGTAGACCAAACCGATAAGATGCAATCGCCGGGCCGGCCGCCGGGGCAATACAGCTTGCTCCAAGCATGACCGTTTGATGGCTGGTACCGCCAGCCCTTGCTCTCGGCGTAAGTCACGGCCGCCTCAACGTCCTTGTCCGGGTGAACCGGCCGCGCCATCCTCGCCTACAACAGTTAAGAATCAACACTGCCGGCTGATCCTGCGTTCCGCTCCCGAGCATGCGCGCCACGCCGGCGCTGCGCAAGCCCCACCGGGCGAGGGCGTGACCTGGGGCGTCACCCGCCCTAGGTTGCTGTCTCAGATGGAGAAAGCGAAGGGCGCGAAAGGCAGCGGGAGCAATCAACATGAGGTGCGGTCGCACGATGCGACGGTATTCGGGCGCAGATGGCACTAGATCAACGCCGAACCGGCGTGGCGCTGATTATTTAACTATATAATATTTGTCTTGACGGTTAATGCCAATCGGACGATTACGCGGTCTGCACGATGAGCCGCTGAGAGATTGGTCCATCCATTATAAGATTGCTCCACGTCGTAGTGCGGACTTCATCGCCTCCGCGTTTAAAGGCAAGGTGGACGATCTGTTTGTTAAGCCGATCCTGGACTGTCCTAATGGCCGGAATGTGATCCGTATCATTTGACAATAGTACGGCAATGTCATACGAATTGTTGATCGCGCCCTCGTACAAGGCGTTGACCACTGAGGCGTCGACTCCCTTTTCGACCATACGGTCGATATCCTTCCCGCAATGGGGGCAATCGTCCTTCTTGGCGCGCCGGTCGCGAACGTGAACATCAAAGCCGGTCTGCGTGTTCAGCCAATGGAGATATCGCTTCAGACCAGCATCTCGGCTGCCAGATCGAGGATCGATCGAAGCGAACACGCTAATCCCCTTGAAAGCCAACGGATCGCTTGTTCCGAAGATGGCGGGCAGCTCGCCCATAACCACGGAAGGTACGCGCTCCCATGCCAGTCGCAACGGTCCATCACGAACATTTTCCGGCCGCATGTTTTCATTCCAGCGAAGCTGGAAATTCCAGAAATCGGCGACCAATTTAACGTTGCGCACAGCCACCTCCTACTCCCCTTCCTACAGGATGCCACAACGGCGAATAGGAAAGGAGGGCCTCCGACAAAGGAGACCCTCCTGGGGAACAGATACCCGTGGCGCCAAACGGCGCTGATACACGGGTGGGAAGTGGATGCCGCGCGCATCTGCTGCGCGGTGGGGTATATAGCGGCGCCAATGATGCATGCTCGCATGCCGGCGTCAAGCGATTAACGCTGCCTTAAGAATAAAATTCCGGAAGCGGCGTTTTCGCCAGCCTAGAAGGTGGGGCGCGGGATCAAATTTGCAATGGACTCGATGGGGCGAGCCGCCAGCGCAGCGCCGGCCCCTTACCGACGCGCTCGACCTTGCCCTTGCGGGCCATGAAGTTCGCCGTGTTCAGGAACAGGTAGACAAACTCTGGGCGCAGCCGGCGGTTGGTCGCCGGCAAGCCATTTTCGGCGATCGGCCGCCTCGGCCAGGTCTTGTGCCCGGATGCTCTCCGCGTCGCGGAGCTCGACGGCGCCGCCCCGACATCGGAGCTCCAAGCCAGGGCGCCGGGCAAGAAAAGCCCCGCCGGTGAGGGCGGGGCGAGGATCGCGACAGCCGATCGCGGAATTATGGCGGCGGCTGCGTCGCGAAGTCGGTGAGACGCTTCGCACCGCATGCGGCGCCATCGGCGACGGCGAGCGCGGCATCGGCGACGCGGAGCAGCACGAAGCTCGCGCCGAGTGCGGTCCAGCATGCAACCCACAGCGCGGCCAGCCGAACGAGCGACACATCCTCGTTGCGCATGGTCACGATGCCCTCAGTGGAACACTGGCTGCTCGCCGGCGGGGCGCGTCACCGCGGCGAGGCATTGCGAGTACAGGTCGAGAATGCGGCGCTCGTCGGTCTTGTTCGAGCCGCGCGGGGCGTCGCGCTCGAGGATGCGGTCGAGCAACGCCAGCGCCACCGCTTCGGGGGTGTCGGGGAAGTCCATCACGCGCCCCCCTTGCGGCCAGCCTCGCGCCCGGACGCGATACTCTGGCGCAGCAGTTCGGCGACGATACCCTCGGTATCGCCCGGCGCCGGGGCCGGCGGCAGTCCTCGCGCCTTCCGCTCCAGATCAACCGCCTCGGCAATGTCGAGCTTGTTGACCCAGCCCGACAGGTTGGCGATCAGCCGCAGCGCGTCGCCGTGGTCTTTCCCGGCCGATGCGATCGGCCCCTCGTCGAGCACGTCGCCGAGTGCCTGATCGGCGACGATCTGCGCCAGCAGGTCGATCGCGGCTCGGGCCTGCCGCGGACCATTGACGGCCGCATTAAGCGCTTCATCGACAAGCACCGCATAGGCGTGCTCGATGGTCGCAAAATCCGGCGCTTCGGGCAGCAGCGTCATGTCGGCGCCGCGGTCCTGGGCCCGGTCGCGAGCGGCGCGGTAGGAGTGCAGCACGCGCAGCGCGGCGGCGCGGGAATAGGGGGCGGCGTCAGGGTCACGCAGGGATTCGATCGTCATTGCTGCGCCCTCCCCTCACGCCGCGAGCCGGGCGGCGGCGCGCACGCGCACCGTCACGGTCGTTACGAGCGACTGGCGACAATGCGCATCGTACCAGTCGGCGCCCATCTCGGCCTGGACGGCCTTCGTGTCGAGCGTCCAGCGCACGGCGTCGGCGATGCTGGCCGAGAAATTGGCGCCCTCGATCTCGCGCTCGCCGCGGCGCACGAGTTCATCGCGCAACGCTTTTTCACGCGATTGCAGCGCGGCGATCTCGGCCTTTACCGTGCCGAGCTGGTCGGCCAGGTCGCCGGCGCTGAGATTGTGGAAAGCGGAGATTACGGCGATATTCGCTGAAGCCTTGGGCATGGGAATGCTCCTGCCTGGGGTTAGGCCCGGTCGGGAGCTGAACCCTCCCGGCTGGGCTGTCACAGAGTTTATCAACTTGCACAACACCGTCAAGCGCTTGTTTGTAAACTTGCGTCGGTTTATAATGTCGCCATGAAAGGCGAGATGAAGACCGAGCGCATCACGACCATGATGACGCCGAGCGACGTGAAGACGCTCGACGATTGGGCCTTTGCGAACCGCATCCGAAGTCGTGGCGAAGCGATCCGCCGGCTGATCGAGCGCGGGCTGGCGGCCGACGACAAGATCCCGATCCGCGGCGAGAAGCCGGCCAAGGGCGACTGATGCGCTGTGAGGATTGCCACGGCCGCGGCATGGTCGCGGTCCGCGAGGCGGACGGTGCGGCATGGTGGCTGCCGTGCCTGTCGTGCGACGGCAGCGGCCAGCAATCGTGCTGCGACGGCATGACGGGGGACGGCGACCAGATCGACGAAGGCGGCGCGGAGCCGCAGATAGCGACGGCTGATTTACCCGCATTCTACCGGAATTAGGTAGCAAACACACCCATTGACAGCCAGTGTCGGCGGAAGGCACCTTGCGTTTGCGCACATGGTTGGGGGGGCCATGAATGCGGAGCATGTCGCTGATCAGGTGCTGGCCGCAGGTGCGGCCCTAGCCGGGTTGCTCCTGGTGTTCCTCGGAAACGCCCAAGCCGGATATGAAGGTTATCCTACGGACGCACAAAGCGACGTGCGCGCTAAGTATATGGCACGAGGTTGGCTCGCATTTGCGGCATTCGCGTCTGCCATAATCGCGTGCGGGCTGTCGCTGGCGTTCTACTGGGATCGGTGCGAGTCGACCGTGTCTGGCGCCGCGGCGCTTCTCGGCGTCGCATTTCTGCTCGGCCTAATTGCCGCGCTGATTACCGTGCTGGACATAGGATAATGTCGCTGACGCTAGAGGCCGAGCAACGACTGACTCGCGCCGGGCTAACTCAGTTTTTTGATCGGAACCGAGCCAGTTGGCTCGCCAACGCTCGCGAGACCTATGAGTTTTTGACGCGGAACTTCCCAGACGACGCAACGATTCGCCAGGATGACGTCGCAAAAGCACTTCGACCGATCATCGAGGTTGATCAAACGCTTCGGACAGAACTTAATCGTCGAAAGCTAAGTCAAAGATACTGGATCGGCGATTTTACCGATCTAATCATTGAGCGCACATGGAACGAAATCAGAGGAGCAAACGAATGACAAAGAACTCAAAAGCGACTCAAGAGGCCGAGACGCTTGTTCGTCGGGCCATAGAACGATCCGGCAACCCTCCGCTGGATGACAAGACTGTGCGACAGGTCGCGCTAAAGGTGGCGAAGGCTGTTCCGCCATATCCCGAGCCGAAGCGCGAGGCGGCTTAATCTCTTAGCCGCCAGCCTTTAAGCGCCAGCGGACACCGTTGCCGTGGCCGATCCGCTCCACACATCGCCGCGTAGCGCCATCTGGTCAAGTCGAACGAGGAACCGGGCGACGAAGGTTGCCCGTACGCCGGCATCGTCAATGCCCTTGTCGTGCATGGCGATGTCCGCGAGTTCAGCGCCCGATACCGTCTCGCGTGTCCGCAGCGCCTCATAGATGCGACGGGAGAGCGGCGGCATGGGAGCAGTATGCGGCGCAACAGAGGCGGCGGCGAGCCCGGCCCGCTGACGCTCGGCCAGGCGCACGCGGCCAAGGTGCAGCTGATCGTGTGGTGCAAGGCGTGCCGCCGCGAGGTCGTGCCGGACATCGCCGCGCTGATCGCGCAGCACGGCGCCGACACGACGGTGATCGATTGGGCGCGTCGGCTGCGCTGCTCCGCATGCGGCGAGCGGTCGGCGGATTTCGTCGTCAGCGGCGTGGCGCGGTAGCCGTCGTTTCAATCCTGGCTGACGATTATGTCCTCCGCCAACAGGTCGTGCTGCTCCGCCTCTTGCAGCAGCCGAACCCGTAACCGGCGCGTCGTGATTGCCGCGGCCACTGCACGCAGGTGCGCTGCGTGATGCTGATGGTAGGCAACGATATCCTTCGGCCGTCCCTTCAGGTACTCTGGGGGCATTCGTTGGCTCCAAACCTCTGCGGCCGAGTTACCGCAGAGCAGGCTGCTAACGCCGACCCGAGCGCCCGGTTGCTCAACACACCCACCACGCGCGCGGCGCCGATCGCACTCTGCGATAAATGGACGATGGCGGGAGCATTCACGCAGCCGCTCAATTCGGCTGGCAGATGACGGGCATATTCGGGGCGCCACCGCAGCTGCATGGCTGCCCTGGCGAACACCCTATTGGCGCGGCCCCGTCGGCTCCCGGCACCGTTACCGGCGCGGTCGCCGCCGCCGCGACCCGTGCTTGCGTATCGGTGGCGACGAAGCCCATCGCCTCCATGCAGGCGTTATAAGCTTGGTTCTCCCTGATTGCGTTGCCGAGGCCGTTGCCGATCGCGGCGCCAGCGACCTCATTGGCATTGCCGACAGCGACGAACCCTTGATCGGCTCCCATCGCCACGAGTTTGCAGCGGCCGGACGCCTGTTCAAACGGCATCGTTGCGGTCGGTCCAGGCGCCCATGTGTGCGTGACGCATCCTGTGGTCAGAACCAACAGTGTGATCGACAGAGCCAGCTTCTTCATTGCGTGCCTCCCGTTTTTGATCGGGAGGCGCATATACCGCGCAACCTTCAGGATAGACAACCGTGCGACGTGGTTAACCGGGAATTCTTTGGTGCCATCACGCGCGCCCGCGAGGCAATCGCCGCCGGCGCGAGTGCCAATTCAGTCGTCAGCGGAGCGCCGCAGTGATTGCGCCAGCGCGTTAGCGGCCCCCCTCATTCCATATTGACTATCGGAAATTTATGCAACATAGTGCGAGCCGTTCGGAGCGAACAGGAATGGCGGGTATGCGATGGCCTCAATCCGCAAGCGCACATGGACCAATGCCAAGGGCGAGCAAGTTGCGTGGATCGCCGACTATTTCGACCAGGCCGGCAAGCGGCACATCAAGACGTTCGACCGGCAGAAGGACGCAAAGGACTGGCTCGTCACGGCGCAAGGTGAGGTTCAGCGCGGCGTCCACACGCCCGAGAACGCGAGCATCACGGTTGCCGAGGCGGCCCGGTTATGGCTCGACAAGGGCGAGTTGGAGGGGTTGGAGCGCTCGACGCTGCGGCGATACCGCAACCATGTTCGGCTACACATTGTGCCGGCGATCGGGGCCCAGAAGCTCGCGCGGCTGACGACGCCTGCTATCGAGGCGTTCCGCGACGACCTGCTGCGGAAGGCATCGCGGCCGATGGCGCGCAAGGTGCTCGCGAGCGTTAAAGCGATCCTCGGCGAGGCGCAGCGCCGCGGACTGGTCGCGCACAACGCCGCGCAGCCGGTCAGGGTGGACGTGCGCAAGCGCGAGCAGGGCAAGCTGACGGTCGGGCGCGATATTCCATCAAAGGACGAGGCCCAGACGATCCTGGCGACCGCGGCGGGGCGCTGGCGGCCGTTCTTCGCGACGGCGATCTTCACCGGCATGCGGGCATCGGAGCTGCGCGGCCTCACCTGGAATGACGTGGATTTCGATCGCAAGATCGTGCACGTGCGCCAGCGCGCCGACGCGTGGGGCGATATGGGCGCGCCGAAATCGGCCGCCGGCGACCGCGAGATCCCGATGGCGCCGATGGTCGTCAACGCCCTGCGGGAATGGAAACTCGTCTGCCCGAAGGGTGAGGCGGCCCTTGTGTTCCCGAACGGCAACGGCAACGTCGAGAACCACGCCAACATCGCGAACCGCGGCTTCTATGCCCTACAGCGCAAGGCTGGGATTGCCGAGCCGGCGATCGATAGTGACGGAAGGCCGGTCATGGAGCCGGTTCGGGACGAGCGTGGACGCCCGATGGTTGGCGATGACGGGAAGCCCGTCATGCGGCAGGCGATGCGCCCGAAATACGGCATCCATGCCCTGCGGCACTTCTGCGCGTCCTGGCTGATCGAACAGGGATTTTCGCCGAAGCGCTTGCAAGCCCTGCTCGGCCATTCATCGATACAGATGACGTTCGATCGCTACGGCCATCTGTTTCCGAGCCTCGAGGACGATCACGCCAAATTCGCCGCTGGCGAACTGGCACTCGTCAACGCCGGCAAATGAGGCCGAGATGCCGGGAACGAGCGGGGAACGGAATCGTTCCGATAGTCTGCCGCCCCCCGGAAACTGCGGCCCCGCAAGATGTCGTCCGTTACGTTCCGCTGGTCGGCAAATGCCGCGCAAATCCTCGCCGAAATGATCGTTCCTGCAACATGATCGGCCATCTTCTGCAACATGCCATCGGTATGACTTTGTGATGCAACGCGTATTTCAAGCCGACTAGCTGCATCATAATCCCAAGGTCGGGGGTTCAAATCCCTCCCCCGCTACCAATCAAATCCGCAGTTGTCCGTTGTCAGCATGCCGGCGAACCTGCACGACATCGACCGCCGGATTGGCATTGCTGCGCACACGGTCGTGGCCGACCACGTCGAGCAGACGCACGGCTGAAAACACGAAACCGGAGTCATCTTGTGGTGGGATGTGCGCTCACGCTTCACCGATCGCCGCAAGCCCGCCACGGTCGCGCAATTCGATCTGGTGCGGATTGGCAATGTCGATCAATCCGTCGCGCTTGAACGCCGACAGAACGCGGCAGACGGTCTCGATCGTCAGGCCGAGATAATCGGCGATGTCGCTGCGCGACATTGGCAGGTCGAGGCTGCGCCGCGCGTCGCGCCGGTCGAACATGTCCAACAGGAATGTTGCAACCCGCTCCGGGGCGCTCATCCGTCCCAACAGCAGCATCCGCATCTGCGCATTGGCAAGGTCGCACACCATCATGTCGCGCAGGCTGCGCGCCAGTTGCGGCTGCTCGTCGATCAGCCGTTCGGTGGCGCGGCGCGGATAGCGCATGACGACAACCTCGCCGACCGCCTCTGCCGAAAACAGCCGCTCCGGCAAATTGTCGATGCCGAAGCAGTCGCCGGCAAAGTAGAACTCCGTGATGTGGCGGCGACCGTTGGCGAGCAGCTTCGACAGGCGCACGGCGCCGGAGATGACCCTGAACCAGCAATCCGCTGCGTCGCCCTCGGCGAAGAGTTCCGCGTTGCGATCAAGGCTGCGCCGGCTGCCGATCCTCTCGAATGCGACCAACGCTCCGAGCACCCCCAACCGCGCGACGGCGGCGTCACTGGTGCCGGCACGGTCGCCAATCGATCCGCCGCGACTGGTGCTGCCGACCTGAACGTACATGGCGCTGCTCCATTTCGTGACGCGCCGAGAATGGCCAGCTGACGGCCGCGAAAAAATCCGGAATGCTCCTTACGGAATAGTGCGTAAGGGAAACTGCGTATCCGCTGCGACGCATGCCGCGATCTGTGGCGCCCACGTTCTTCAGCCGGCTTTGGGCGGTGCGATGCGCGGCGGGGTCAACGGATTGGGCGGCGGCCGGCGCAGAAACAGCACGAGCAGAATCCCCGCGAGCGAGACCCAGGCTATGAGCCAGAACGCATCGATATAGGCGAGGACGTAGGCCTCGCGCCGAACCAGTGCCGCCAACAGGCCGAGGCCCTGCATCGCGGGATTGCCGCTGCCTGTCGGGCGGGCGCCGAACGGGCCGGCCAATTGACTGGCCGCCCCGACCGTGTCGGTTGCGCCGCTGACGACATGCAGCCCCGTAAGATTGGAGTAAAGCTGCTCGCGCACCCGCACAAAGGTCTGGATGATGGCGCTGCCGATCTCGGCGCCGAGCAGGCGGGCGATCTGGATCGTCGTCGCGATCGCCGCCGCCTGCGCCGGCGTCACATGCGAAATCGTATAGACGACCAACGCGACGATCGCGACCGCCAACCCGACCGCCTCGACACATTGCGACGGCAGGAAATCGCCGCCCGCCCAGTCGTGCGTCAGCCCGGTATCGAGCCAGCTGCCGACGGCGATAGCCGAAAACCCGAGGACCAGAAGCAGGCGCGCATCAACTCGTCTGAGCAGCAGCGCGACCGCCGGCACGATGAAGAATTGCGGCAGCGCGATCCAATTGAGCGTGTCGCCGATCTGCAGGTCGCGCAGCCCCTGGATGCGGGTCAGGTAATCCGGCAGGACGAACCCGGTGGCCGTCGAGCCGAAGCCGTAAAGCGAAATGAGCAACGCCGGGATCGCCACGTAAACGCGCAGCAACACCGGCAGATGGATGAGGGGAAACGGCGTGCGCGCCTCGCGCGCGAAGAACGCCGCGACGAGGACCGCGCCGCCGAGCAGCAGGCCGCAGACCACGCCGGAATTGAGCCAGTCGAGCCGGTTTCCCTGGTCGAGGCCGGCATAAATCATGCCGAAACCGAAACCGGCATAGACGATCGCGGGCCAGTCGGTGCGGCGGAGAAGCTCGCGGTCGATCGGCCGCCGCGGCATCGCGAGGACGACGAGCAGCAGCATGACCGGCGTCAGCGCCGAGTTTTCCCAGAACAGCCACTGCCAGTGTCCGCCTTCGGAGTACCAGGCCTCGATCGAGCCGGCGATATTCTGCGAAAAGACAAAACGGAAGGCATAGGCGGCGATGCCCCAAATCCACCACTGCGGCGCCAGGCTGCGCAATACAAAGCCGAGTGCCGCCGGGATGAACGCACCGACCGCGAGACCGCGGATCAGCTGCAGCGCGATCAGCGTGTTGTAGTCCTGCGTCAACGGCGGAAACAGCGACGCAACCGCGAAAATCGTACCGGTCCACAGCAGCACGCGGCGGGTGCTGAGCACCGTGCTCATCCATGCCGCCGCCGGCGTCACCACCATCTGCGCCGCACCAAAAACGGTGCTGATCCACGACCCGGCGTCAAACCCGAGGCCCAGACCGCCACGGATATCGGCGAGGCCGAACACCGTCACCTTCGTGTTCAGCGAAGAGATGAACGCGCCGAGCATGACCGCGAGGATGCCGATAACCGGGCGGTCGCAGCGGCTTGCCGCGGCGCCCGCCGCCGGCGCGGTGCCGACGGTCGCGGCGATCGTCATTGCGACGGCGGCGGGCCGCTGTCGGTCAGGATTGTCGCTTCGACCGACATTCCCGGGCGAAGCCGGCCGGCGAGCGGATTATCGGGCTGGAGCCGCAACTTGACCGGGATGCGCTGCACGACCTTAGTGAAGTTGCCGGTCGCGTTGTCGGGCGGCAACAGGCTGAACTGCGAGCCGCTGGCCGGTGCGATGCTGTCGACGACCGCATCGATGACCACCCCGGGAAACGTGTCGACGCGAATTTCGGCCTTCTGCCCGACCGCGACGTGGGTCAGCTGCGTTTCCTTGTAGTTCGCGACGACCCAGACGTCGTCGAGCGGCACGACCGAGATGACCTGGGTGCCTGCATGCACGTATTGCCCGTCGAAGACGCCGCGCTCGCTGGCCTCGCCGGAGACCGGCGCGGTGATCCGCGTATAGCTGAGATCGATGTTCGCCAGGTCCAGTGCCGCCTGCTTGGCCTTGGCATCGGCCCGCAGCTCCAGTTCCTCGGTATCGAGCACGGCAAGCTGACGCCGCTGCGCGTCGAGCGCTGCCTGATCCTGCGCCACCGTCGCGACCGCGCTGCGGGCCGCGGCGTCCGCCTGCTCCACCTTCTGCTCGGTGCCGAACGTGGTCGCCAGCAGGGCGCGCTGCCGTGCCTGCTCCTCCCGGTCTCGTACGGCGACGGCGCTGGCCGCGGCGATGGTGTCGGCCGCCACATCGACCTGGGCCTTTTGCGTCGCCTTGCGCGCCTTGATGTTTTGGATCGCCGCTTCGGCTCCGGCGAGCGCCGCCTCGGCCTGGGCAACCCGCGCCTTGTAGTCGGCGTCGTCGATCTGCACCAGGAGATCGCCCTGCTTCACCCGCTGGAAGTCGCCGACCGCAACGTGGCGGACATAGCCGTCAACCTGCGCGGAAAGCGGTGTCACCTCGCCTTGAACATAGGCGTCGTCGGTGTATTGCCGGACATTGCCGCCGACCCAGCGGTCCCATTGCGTCGCGAACACCGCGGCGATGCCGCCGGCCAGAGCCAGGATGACGAGGCGCAGCGCCCACTCGCGGGCCGTTCGGACGCCCGATGCCGGTGCGCGGGCAGCGGATGCCGGATGCACCGCGGCGAGATCCGCCGCGGGTTGAAGAGCTGCGGATGGTGTGTCCGTTGCCATGTCTCGCCCTTGTTGGCGGAGAAGCTTTTATGGTCCGTAGTCGGGCTTGTCGGCTCATGGCGAATGCCAGACCGCTAATGCGAGAGCTTATCGGCGGCGACTATAAAGAGATACGATCAACAGGCATAGCCGCGCCTTCGACGCGCCGTACGCGATCAGTCTCCGCGCCTTTGTGCCGATACGCGGCTTGCGCTTGCGTGTGGGCGTCGCGGGCGGCGCCTGCTGGAAGTCGGGAACCGGCCGGCCGGCGGTTCTCGAAAATAATGGTTAATTTGATTCTTTAAATATTCTTTCAGTAAAAGATTTTATTGCCCGTATTCGAGATTTCACCGGTCGAGGCAGGCGGTGGCTGGACCCGTTGGCGCAACGAAGACCAAGGGCGTGTCGCCGGTGCTCGCGGTTGCCTGGTTGACGCTGTTTCTCGTCGGCACCGACCTGTTTGTCGTCTCGCCGCTTTTGCCGCTGATCGCCAAGGATTACCGCGTTTCGAGCGCGGCGGCGGGGCTGTCGGTCACCGCCTTTGCGATCAGCTATATGCTGAGCGCGCCGTTGCTCGGCCATGTCGCCGACCGGCTCGGCCGGCGGCGCGTGCTGACGCTCTGTCTGCTGGGGTTTGGCGCGGCCAATCTGCTGAGCGCCGCCGCCGCGACGCTGGGTGCGCTCGTCGCCGCTCGGGTCGTGGCGGGCGGCATGGCAGCGGGTGTCGCGCCGTCGATCTACGCGCTGGTCGGCGACGCCGCCCCGCCGGGGCGGCGGGCGACCTGGCTGGCCGTCGCCGTTTCGGGTCTGCTGATGGCGCTGTCGCTGGGTGCGCCGCTCGGCGCTCTGGCGGGCGCCCGGTTCGGCTGGTCACGGGTTTTCGTCGCTTTCGGCGTGGTCAGCGTCGCGCTTTTATGGATCAACCGCCGGGCATGGCCGCCGCACGGGCGAACAGACCCCTGCCTCGCGCCTCCCGCGCCACCGCTGGCGACGGCGCTGCGCCAGCTTTGCCTGACGGTGCTTTGGAGCACGGCGCTCTATGGCATGTATACTTATCTCGGGACGGGACTCTACGATGCCGGGTTTTCCGCCGCGGGCGTCGCCGCGGTAATCGTGTGGTACGGCGGCGGCGCCGTCGTCGGCAACTTCGCCGGCGGCTGGCTGGCCGATCGCCGTGGTCCACGCAGTACGATCGCGGCCGGGCTGTTCGGCGTTGCGGCCGCGTTCTTCTGCCTGCGCGCCGCGATGCGGATGGAAGACCTGGCAGGACCGGCCTTTGCCCTGGCGTCAGCCGCCGCGCAGCTGTTCTTCCCCGCCCAGCAGGCGAGCCTTGCCGCAGCGTTCCCGGCGCGCCGGGCGACAATCCTGGCCTGGAACAATGCCGCGCTGTTCCTCGGGATTTCGCTCGGGTCGGCGATCGGCGGCGAGGCGGTCGCATTTGGCGGCTTCGCTGCGGATCTTGCGGTGTCGGCGAGTGTCGCTTTCGCCGCCTGGTGCATGCATGTGACGGCGTCCGCGCGGAGCGCGCGCCCGTCCGTCGCCGGTCAACACAGCGGTGCATCGGCAACGGGGCCAGTGCGTTTGCGTCGCGCAACCTTTGTTTAAAGCTCCCCTGCCAAAATACCGGCAAATTGCGGTCGGCTGCGCCCTCGTCGCCCGGCAGCCGCTGTTCGCAACCGGGGCCTGAAAGGTATTCGGATGATTCGGACGAGCCAGTCACGCGGGGGTACGAGCGCGCCGATATCCGCCGGCAGATCCTCTCGCTTCCGCAGCGGGCTGCGCAGCCTGACCGCGCGCATGCTGCTGTTGGTGCTGATCGCGGTGGCGCCGGCAATCGTCATCCAGACCTATAACGAATACACGCTGCGCCAGTCGCGCGAAGCCGAGATTCGCAATAAAACGATCCAGATCACCCGCCAGTTCGGCGCCGAAATCGGCGAACTCAAGGAGGGTGCCCACCAGTTTTTGGTAGCGTTGAGCCGGCTGCCGTCGGTTGCGCAGATGGACCCCGTCGCCTGCTCCCGGACATTGGCGGCAATGGACAGGAGCCTCCCCAATTACAACGTTCTCGGCGTCGCGGACGCGACCGGCAAGGTGATCTGCACCAGTCGCCCGTCATCGCTGATGTCGGTCGGCGACATGTCCTTTTTCAAACGCGCGATGGCGCATGACGGCCTTGCCGTCGGCATTTACTGGGTCGATCCGAAAACCGGCGAGAAGACGCTGCATTTCGGCCTGCGGTTTTCGGCCGTGCGCGGCGGACCGGTGAGCGGCGTCGTGTTTGCCGGCCTCGATCTGAAGTGGCTGCTGGATCACCTGAAAGAGCGCGGGTTGACGCCGACTCAATCGATCCTGATCGCCGATCGCGACGGCAACATCATCGCGCGCCTGCCGCATCCCGAGCAGCTCATCGGCAAGAATATCGGCAAGGCTCATGCCAGGATTCTTGAAGGCGACAAGGCCGGCTGGGAGGAGGCCAAGGGTGTCGACGGCGTCGTTCGCATATTCGGCTATGTGCCGCCGGCGCTGCCGCCGGGCGACTTTTTTCTCAGTGCCGGCGAATCGAAGGACGCCGCGTTCGCGACGATCGCCGGCGTGACCGAACGCGGCATCGCGTTGATCCTGGTCGGCCTGGCGTTGGCCGCCTATGCCGCGTGGGCAGGTGGACGGGTGTTTGTCAGGCGGCCGATCAACAATCTGCTGCGCGCCTCCGACGAATGGCGCCACGGCAACTATCAGGCGCGCGCCAGCGTCAGCGACCCACACTCGGAAATCGGCCAACTGGGCGACGGCTTCAATGCGATGGCGGACGCCGTCGCCGCCCGCCATCGGGCGCAGCAGCGAGCCGAAGAGCGATTGCGCGACCTGAACGCGACGCTGGAGGACCGGGTAGAGCAGCGCACCCGCGAATTGGCCAACGCCAATCGCGCCAAGTCGCAGTTTCTCGCCAACATGAGCCACGAAATCCGCACCCCGATGAACGGCATCATCGGCATGATGGAACTGCTGCTGCAGACCGGGCTCGGCGCCAAGCAGCAGCGCTATCTGGAAACCGCGCGGCGCTCGGCCGATACGCTGCTCGGGCTGATCAACGGCATTCTCGACCTGTCAAAGATCGAGGCCGGCAAGCTCGAACTGGAAAGCCATGATTTCAACCTGCACGAACTCGTCGAGGACGTGACCGATCTGTTCAGCGAGGTGGCGGCGCGCAAAGGCCTGGAACTTGTCTGCTATCTGCACCCCAATGTTCCGACCGCGCTGGTCGGCGATGCGGGCCGCCTGCGCCAGATCATCACCAATCTGATCGGCAACGCGATCAAGTTCACCGACCACGGCGAAGTTGTCGTGACAACCTCGCTGATCGAGGCCACCGCCGACTCCGCCTTCGTCCAGTTCGAGGTCAGGGATACCGGGATCGGCATTTCGGCGCAGGACCAAAAGCACATTTTCGGCGCCTTCTCGCAGGCCGACGGATCGGCCCGCCGGCGCTATGGCGGCACCGGCCTCGGTCTCAGCATCGCCAAGGAATTGTGCGAGATGATGGGCGGCTCCGTCGCGGTTTCGAGCCAGCCGGGCGGCGGTTCAGTGTTCCGCTTTACCGCCCGCTTCGGTCAGCAGCAGACCGCGCTCGCGCGCGTCGGCGGCGGCCGCTCGCGTCGCGGGCTGCGGGTCCTTGTCGTCGACGATAACGCCACGAACCGTGAGATCCTGCTGGGTCACCTGGCAAACGAGGGGATCCCTGCGACCGCCGCCACCGGCGGCGCGGAAGCGCTCGAAATTGCGCGCCGCACCGCCGCCCGCGAAGCGCCGTTCTCAATCGTGCTGGTCGATATGGCCATGCCGGACATGAACGGCCTCGAACTGGCGCGAGCCATCAAAAACGACCCGGCGCTCGCCGCGATGCAGATCGTCATGCTGACATCGCTCGGAGATGACGTTGAAGCCGAAAGCAACGTATTGGCCAAACGGCTGATAAAGCCGGTGCGGCGCAGCGAATTGCTGGACTGCCTCAACGTGCTGGCGGAGAGCCGGCCGGCAGTTGCGGCCGAGGAAAGCGAAGACGCCGCGCCAGAGGGGCCGTGGCGCGGGACCCGCGTCCTGCTCGCCGAGGACAGCCCGGTCAACCTCGAAGTGGCGGTCCGCATGCTGGAGATGTGCGGCTGCACGGTGACGACGGCCGGCAATGGCCGCGAGGCGGTCCGCCTGTGCGCGGCGACCCCGTTCGACGTCGTTTTCATGGATTGCCAGATGCCGGAAATGGACGGCTTCGAGGCGACCGCCGAAATTCGCAAACACGAAGCAGAGAGCGGTCGACGCACGCCGATCGTTGCGCTGACGGCAAACGCCATCATCGGCGATCGCGAGATGTGCCTCGACGCCG
>DATJSO010000223.1:0-7532 GCA_035504075.1 Allostellaceae bacterium
GTTCGGCATCGGCGGCGGCTGGAACCAGGACGAGATGGAGGACCACGGCACTGTTTATGCCACGCGCTTCAAGAAGATGCGCGAGCAGGTCGAGGCGATGCGCGCGATCTGGACCGAGACTAAGCCGGAATATCACGGCGAAATCGTGCAATTCCCGCCGATGATGACGTGGCCGAAACCGGCGCAGAAATCCTGCCCGCCGGTCATCGTCGGCGGCGCCTTTCCACATGCCGCCCGACGCGCGCTGCGCTATGGGGACGGCTGGATCCCGCATTCGCGCCGGCCGCAATACGAGGATGTGACCGATTACCTGCCGCAGTTCCGCCAGATGGCCGCCGAAACCGGCCGCGACTTGTCACAGGTGCCGGTGACGGTGTGGGGCGTGCAGCCTGATATCGACCGCGTCAGGCGCTACGAGGAACAGGGCGTCGATCGCGGCGTCGTGCAATTGGCCGCAGAAAAACGCGACAAGATATTGCCGCTGCTCGATCGCTGGGCCGACATCATCCGCCGCGGGTGACTGCCGGCGCGGCGGGTGACGCCCTCCGCCCGATATGCGGGCGGAGGGGCCGAAACATACCGCCTCGGTCTACGCCGACTTGGCGTGTTTGCCGCTGAGCTGCGGCGTGAAGTCCGGGTAGTTGCCCGGCGTCTTCTGGTTGGCCTCTTCATGGCACTGCAGTCGCGTCTTGCGCGCCCAGGTGCGCTTCAGATCGTCCCTGACGCTGAACGTCAGGCGGCCGAGACCTTCCGTCTCGAGCTCGATCTTGTCACCGTCCATGAACGGGTTGAGACCGCGATGGTTGGTGCCGGTGGCGATGATGTCGCCAGGCTCCAGCGCATGGATCGACGACAGCCATTCGATGCAACGCGCGATCTTGTGACCCATGTCGTCGGTGTTGAAGTTCTGGTACAGCGTGCCGTTGTTCCACAAGCGGATCTGCAATTTCTGCGGATCCCTGATCTCGTCTTTTGTGACGATGCACGGCCCGATTGGCGCGAATGTGTCGCGCGACTTCATTTGGAAGAACACGTTGCCCGGCGGCGGCAGGCCGCGCGCCGAGCCGTCGATGAAGTTCGTGTAGCCGAACACGTAATCCATCGCTTCGGCCTGGCTGACATTGCTGCAGCGCTTGCCGATGACGACCGCCATCTCGGCTTCGCCCTCGAAGATCGCGGCCGGCACGTCCGGCAATACCATCGTGTCGCCGTTGCCGATGATCGCAGAGGGTGATTTGTGGAAGGCGTTGATCGGCGCCGGCGCGCTGCGCGTGCCGTCTTCCATGTAGTTGACCGCCATGCAATCGATGTTGACCGGCTTGGGCAGCGGCGGCCGGATGCGCACGCTGGAGAGCGGCTTGCCCTGGCCCTTCTGCGCGGCGTCTTCGAGCTTGGCGCGGTATTGGTCAAACCGGGCAATGAGGCCGTTCATCAGGTCGCCGGGCCCGGTATGCGGGATGTCCTGCACGACGGTGGAAACGTCGACGACCGTGTTGTCGCCCTTCAGCACACCGAGCTTGAAGTCGTCGAAATACAGCAATTTCATTTGGTTCTCCCTCCCGGCTGTCGAGCCTTGCTGCCGCTCCGAAGCCGCCGGGGCGGCGTGACGAGGAGAGCTTATACCGCATTCGGCGTCGTCGCCAATCGGCGCGAATCGCGCCGATTGCCGGCCGCCGACCGGCCGTCAGAAGGTCGCGCGCGCGATGGCGCCGGAGAACATCGCGAAATTGGTCCGCGGATGGTCGCGAGGGGTGACCCGCCACGGCTCGCGCGGCGGCAGCGGCCGGGCCGCCGGCGGCCCGGCCGAGTTGGCCGATGGGGCGGCCTTTTGCGTCTTGAATTTGCCGGAAAACGCTGCCGCCAATCGCCGCAGCGTGTCGATTTCCTGCTGATCGGCCTCGAGTTGCTCGATCTCTTCGGCATGCCGCCGCAGCAGTTCGGTGCGGCGCAATTCAAGCGCGTGTCTGGCCTGCGCGAGATCGTTGCGTTTCAGAACATTCCACATCTCAACACCCCATGCGGTTCGCACGCGCCTATCACCCCAGGTGTTCGCCGCGGAATGTAAGGAAATATCAATCTCTCCGTAACCATCTAAATGTTTTAATTTATATAAAACCATCCGATTCCCCCTGTATTCGTGCATTTTCGGTTAAATGCCACATTACAATAGTTGCGGCTGCACGCCGGGTTTGGTTATTGTCGGCCCGGTAAGATTTTGTGAACCATGACGTAGCCGGATCGACACGCGGTGTCGGAACGAACCGGGAGCGAGGGCGCACGATGGCGGCGTTCGAGTGGATGGAGCTGCAAACGCTGACCAGCGACATCACCGTCGCACGTTCGCGGCTGGCGGCGGCACGCTCCGACCAGGATCATCGCCGGGTGCGTCAGCTGGAGCAGGAGATCGCCGCGGCTGAAGGACGCCGCAGCCGGCTGCTGGCCTTTCTGACCAATCATCTCGCCGACGCGGCGCCGCCGGCCGTGCCGCGCAGCGCCGGCGAGGACGTATCGTCCGTCGTCGCCGAAATGGCGGCAGACGCGCTGGTCGCGACAGCCGGGGACGCGGCGGATGCGACGGTTGCGGCAGACGAAATTACGCGACCGGCAATATTTGATCCTGCCGACCGCGAGGCCCTCAGCGCCGCCCTGGCCGCAGACGTCGCGGAAATCTCCAGCGCGGAAAATTCCAGAATGGAAGGAGACAGTATCGTGTGGGAGCAATTGACGCCCGGCGATCTTGAGCGGGCCGAGCAGGAGCTTGCCAAGCGTCGCGAGGAAATGCTGGCGCGGCATGCCGAAGAGTTGAAGACGCTGGACGCTGACCGCGACCGGCTTGCCAGTCTCGAACAGGCGATCGCCGAATTCCTCCAGAAATTCGGCCGGCTGTCCGCCGAGGGCGGCGAGGTGGTGCAACTCGGCGACGAGCGGGAATTGCGGGCGGTCGGTCGCGCCTGATCTTCAGCGCCGGCCTCACACCAGCGGCGCGCCGCCCCGTGCGGCGGCGAAGGCGAGTTCCGGCGTCGTGCGCACGGCCGGGCGCGCCGCGTCGGACAATGCGCACGGCAGAAACCGGCCGCTGCCGCGCGCGGCGGCCAGCTTCCCGCCCTCGATGATGACGCGGCCGCGCGCGATGACGGTCGTCGGCCAGCCGTGGACGTGTCGGCCCTCGTAGGGCGTGTAGCCGACATTGTCGTGCAAATCGGCGGCGCGCACCGTCACCTCGCGCGCCGGATCCCAGATCGCGATATCGGCGTCGCTGCCGACCGCGATCGTGCCTTTTTTCGGATAAAGCCCATAGATCTTCGCGTGATTGGTCGCGGTCAGCGCGACAAAGCGGTTAAGGTCGATGCGGCCCTTGCGGACGCCTTCGGAATACAGCAGCGGCACGCGCAATTCGATGCCGGGAACACCGTTCGCCGTGTCCTTGAACGTCGTCTGCGCACCCTTCAACAATTTGCCGCTCTCGTCGTAGCGGTAGGGTGCGTGGTCGGAGGAAAAGACCTGAAATGTACCGTTCGCGAGGCCGCGCCACACCGCCTCCTGCGCCGCGTGGTCGCGCGGCGGTGGCGAGCAGCAGAATTTTGTTCCCTCGAGGTCCATGCCGATATCGTCAGCGGTCAGAAACAGGTATTGCGGGCAGGTCTCGCCGTAAATCTTGAGGCCGTTTGTTTGCGCGCCGCGGATCACGTCGATCGCCTCGCCGGCCGAGACGTGGACGATCAGGATCGGCACGTCGAGGAGTTCCGCCAACGCCACCGCCCGGTTGGTCGCCTCGCCCTCGGCGATGCGGGCGTGCGAGACGGCGTGGAAGCGCGGCTGCGACATTCCCCTTTGCAGCAGCCGGTCGGCGAGCCAGGAGATCATGTCGTGGTTCTCGGCGTGCACCATGACCATCGCGCCCTCGCGCCGCGCCAGCGCCAGTATATCGAGCATCTGGCGATCGTTGAGGCGCAACAGGTCGTAGGTCATGTAGACCTTGAACGAGGTGTAGCCGTCCCGGATCAGCGCCGGCAGCTCCTGCCCCAGGACCTGCTCGGTTGGATCGGAGACGATGAGGTGCACAGCATAGTCGATGACCGCCTTCGTCGCCGCGGCTTGGCGATACTCTTCGACGACCGAGCGCAGCGACTGCCCGCGGTGCTGCGCCGCAAAGGGAATGACCGTCGTCGTCCCGCCGAACGCTGCGGACACGGTGCCGCTGTAGAAATCGTCGGCGGTCATGACGCCGGCTGACGAACGCTGCTCCAGATGGCAATGGCTGTCGATCGCGCCCGGCAGCACAAGCTTGCCGGCGGCATCGATGTCGCGCGCGCCCGGCGCGAGCTGCTGTCCGAGCGCGACAACGATGCCGTCGCGCACGCCGACATCGCATTGCGCCGTGTCGGCGGCGGTCGCAACCGTGCCGTTGCGGATCACCAGATCGTATTCGGCCATCGTCTGTCCTCTCGGGTCCTGCCCGTCTATTTCGCCGCAACTCCGGGAAGCCGACGGGTGCCGAAGATCGCCGTGCCGACCCGGACATGCGTCGCACCGAAGCCGATCGCGATCTCGAAATCGGCGCTCATGCCCATGCTAAGCTTGGCGAGGCTGTTGCGTCGCGCGATCTCGCGCAACAGCGCAAAATGCAGGGACGGCTCCTCATCCTCGGGTGGGATGCACATCAGCCCCTCGACCGGCAGCCCGAGCCGGTCTCGGCAATCGCCGATGAACGCGTCGGCCGCGGCCGGGAGGACGCCCGATTTCTGCGGTTCTTCGCCGGTATTGACCTCGATGAAGCAGGGCAGGCGCCGGTTGGCGCGCGCCATCTCGCGCGCCAGGACCTCGGCCAGATGCGGCCTGTCGACGGTCTCGATGACATCGAAATGGAGGACGGCGTCGCGCACCTTGTTGGTCTGCAGCGGGCCGATCAGGTGCAGCGTCAAATCGGGAAATTCCTGCCGCAGTTGCGGGTATTTGGCGAGCGCTTCCTGGACCCGGTTCTCGCCGAAGACGCGCTGCCCCGCGGCGAGCGCCGCGCCGATCGCGGCGACGGGGTGGGTCTTGCTGACCGCGACCAGGGCCACGGCATCCGCCGGCCGGCCGGCGGCGCGCGCGGCCGCTGCGACGCGGCCGCGGACCGCTTCGAGATTGCCGCGGATAGTCTGGGAAGACGCCGCCTCTTCCATCTTGGCTCCATTCCTGGCACAAGGCGTTTTCGGGAACCCGGCGACGGGCCGTCGGGCGCTCAGGGTATTGCGATGTCCCTTCGCTATTACGGCCTATTGCTTGGGCTTGCCGCAAGCGTCTCATTGAGCCTCGCCGGCTGCGGCGGCGACCCCGTCGAAGCGCCGCCCGATACGGTCGCGGGCCCGGCGCATCCGCAAAGCGCGCTGCTCAAGGCCGACGACAACACCGACGAGACGCTGTGGACCTGGCTGGGGCTCGGCAAGCGGCAGTCGCAGCAGGCTCAGGGGCCGCAGACCGGCGCGCTGGTCAGTCCGGTGCTGTGGGAGGCGGCGCACGCCGTGCTCAATTTTGCCGGCGTCGGTTCGGAAGATCCGGTGACCGGCCTCATCGTCACGAAGTGGTATTCGCCGCCCGGCAAGCCGGACGAGCGGCTGCGGGTCAGCGTTTTCATCCTGTCGCGTGCGCTGCGCTCCGATTCGGTCGCGGTCACCGTCGAACGCGAAACCCGCTCGCCCGACGGCGGGTGGCGCAAGGCGCCGGTCGCCCGCGAAGTCCCCGACGGGATCGATAATGCGATACTGACGCAGGCGCAGCGCATCCACGCTGAGCGTTACCGTCAGACGATGTACAACCAATAACGGCGCCGCGCGCCCACTCAGGAACCGTGATGTCGCGTTACAGTTTTCGGGCGAGCGAAGAAAAATGGCAGCGCGAATGGCGGGAGCGCGGCTGCTTTGTCGCGCATGAGGACCCGGCCCAGCCGAAATACTACGTCCTCGAGATGTTTCCCTATCCGTCCGGCAAACTGCATGTCGGGCATGTGCGCAACTATACGATCGGCGATCTGATCGCGCGGTATCGCCGCGCCCAGGGCTTTAACGTGCTGCACCCGATGGGTTGGGACGCGTTCGGGCTGCCGGCCGAAAATGCCGCGATCGATGCCGGCGTGCATCCGGCGACATGGACCGAGGCCAACATCGCGACAATGCGCGGCCAGTTGCAGCGCATGGGCTTCGGCTACGACTGGGGCCGCGAACTCGCCGCTTGTGATCCCGAATACTACCGGCACGAGCAGAAGATGTTTCTCGATTTCCTCGCTGCCGGCCTCGCCTACCGCAAGGAATCGTGGGTCAACTGGGACCCCGTCGAGAATACCGTTCTGGCCAACGAACAGGTCATCGACGGGCATGGCTGGCGCTCCGGCGCGCCGGTCGAGAAACGGCTGCTGGCGCAGTGGTTTTTCCGCATCACCGAATTTGCCGACGAATTGCTGGAGGCGCTGCAAACACTGGAGCGCTGGCCCGAACGCGTGCGGCTGATGCAGGAGAAATGGATCGGTCGCTCGGAAGGGGCGCGCGTGCTGTTCCCGATCGCCGGCCCGGTCCCGCATCTTTCACCGCCACTGGAAGCAGGCGGGGCGGCGGCGCTCGAAGTCTTCACGACGCGCCCGGACACGCTTTACGGCGCCTCGTTCCTGGCGCTGTCGCCGCACCACCCATTGTCGCAGCGGCTGGCGACGAGCGATGCCGCGTTGGCCGGGTTCATCGCCGAATGCGACCGGCTCGGCACCAGCGAGGCGGTCATCGAGGCGGCGGAAAAACATGGCTACCGCACCTCGCTTGAGGTCGTACACCCGCTCGACCCGGCGCGCCGCGTGCCGGTATACGTCGCCAATTTCGTATTGATGGAATACGGCACTGGCGCCATTTTCGGCTGCCCGGCGCACGACCAACGCGACCTCGAATTTGCCCGCAAATATGACCTGCCCGTCATCCCGGTCGTGCTGCCGCCGGGCGAGGACCCGGCGCATTTCCAGATCGGCGACAGCGCCTACATCGATGACGGCACATTGTTCAATTCGGATTTCCTGAACGGGCTGCCGGTGCCGGCGGCAAAGCGCGCGGTCGGCGAGCGGCTTGAACAATCGGGTCGCGGCGAGCGCACAACCGCTTATCGGCTGCGCGATTGGGGCGTATCGCGCCAGCGCTACTGGGGCTGCCCGATCCCGCTCATTCACTGCCCGCAATGCGGCATCGTGCCGGTGCCGGACGAGGAACTGCCGGTGCGGCTGCCACAGGACGTGACGTTCGACGTTCCGGGCAATCCGCTCGCCCGCCATCCGACCTGGAAGCATGTCGGTTGTCCGCGCTGCCATGCTCCTGCGACGCGCGAGACGGACACACTCGATACGTTCGTCGATTCCTCGTGGTATTTTCTGCGTTTCTGCTCGGCGCACGCGCCCACGGCGTTCGACCGCGCCGCCGCCGAATACTGGATGCCGGTCGATCAATATATCGGCGGCATCGAGCACGCCGTATTGCATCTTCTCTATTCGCGCTTTTTCACGCGGGCGCTGAAGCGTTGCG
>DATJSO010000224.1:0-4054 GCA_035504075.1 Allostellaceae bacterium
CGCACGCGGCTGTTTCTCTATCACAAGCCGCGCGGCCTGATGACGACGCACGCCGACCCGCAGGGCCGGCCGACCATCTTCGCGCGGCTGCCCAAAAACCTGCCGCGGCTGATCAGCGTCGGCCGGCTCGACTTCAACACCGAGGGCCTCCTTCTTCTCACCAACGACGGCGCGCTTGCCCGCGTGCTCGAATTGCCGGCGACCGGCTGGCTGCGGCGCTATCGGGTGCGCGCCCATGGTTCGGTGACGCAGCAGCAGCTCGACGCGCTTCGCGCCGGCGTGATCGTGGAAGGCGTGCATTATGGCCCGATCGAGGCGCAGCTCGATCGCGTGCAGGGCTCGAACCTGTGGCTCACCTTTGCGATCCGCGAGGGCAAGAATCGCGAAGTGCGCAAGGTGCTCGGCGAACTGGGGCTGACGGTCACGCGGCTGATCCGCGTGTCGTTCGGCCCGTTCCAGCTCGGCGAATTGGCCGAAGGCGGCATCGAAGAAGTGCGCACCCGCACCCTGCGCGAGCAGCTCGGGGCGCGGCTCATCGCGCTGTCGGGCGCCGACTTCGCCGCGGCGCGGATCGACAGGCCGGCGCGGGAGCGCGAGGAGCCGCGCCCGGCCAAAGAGCGCAAGGCCGTTCACCACGCCTGGCGCGCGCCCGGTGAACAACCGGCCAAGCCCTTGCGCCGGCAATTCCACGGCGCGCGCCGCGCGCGCGACGAAGCCCGCGAACGCACCGCCGAGGTCCGCACCGGCACGCTCACAGATCGCAAGGGTCGCGCCGTCGCCGTCGAGCGCGTCGGGCATAAGCCGCCGGCCCCGCCTCAGCCGGAGGAAAGAGCGCCGAAGCGCAGGCGCGGCAGCCGCCATCCGCGCCGCTGGCGCGACCGCGCCGCCGGGCCGCGGCCGTCGCGGCCAAAGCCGCCGCGGGGGCGATGATGCGGGTGATCGGCGGGCGGTTGCGTGGCCGCACGCTCGTGGCGCCGGGAGGCAGCGCCATCCGCCCGACCGCCGACCGGCTGCGCGAGGCGTTGTTCAACATCCTCACCCACGCCTACGACGATCCGGTCAGCGGCGCCCGCGTGCTGGATCTCTTTGCCGGCACCGGCGCGCTCGGCATCGAGGCGCTGTCGCGCGGCGCCGCGTTTACGCTGTTCGTCGACGAGGCCGCGGAAGCGCGCGCGCTGCTGCGCGAGAACGTCACAACGCTCGGCCTCGGCGGCACCGCGCGCATCTTCCGCCGCGATGCCACCAAGCTCGGGCCGGTGCATCCGCTCGAGCCGTTTTCGCTCGCCTTCCTCGATCCGCCCTACGGCAAGGGCTTGGCCGAAAAGGCTTTGGCGTCGGCGCACGACGGCGGCTGGCTCACGCCCGACGTGCTCATCGTCGTGGAGGAAGCGGCCAAAGCCAACTTCACCGCGCCCGGCGGCTTTCGCGAAGCCGAACGCCGCCGCTACGACGACACCGAATTCATTTTCTTACGTCTCGCCAAGGAAGCTTAAAGCGGATGGATGCCGGCGGCTTTCACCACCTTGCCCCAGCGCGCCACCTCTTCCGGCAGAAACTTGGCGAGATAGTCGGGCGTGCGACGATCGGGCGGCACGATTTCGAGTCCGAGACCGGTCAGGCGCTTGTGGACCGCGGGGTCGTCGAGCGCATCGCTGATCGCCTTGTTGAGCTTTGTCACGATCGCCGGCGGCGCGCCCGGCGGCAGAAAGTATGCATCCCACACGCTCGCCTCGACACCCGGCAGGCCGCCTTCGCCCGTGGTCGGCACTTTCGGCACGACGCCGGACCGGTTCGGCGCCATCACCGCGATGGCTTTAACCTCGCCTTCGTTGGCCAGATTGGCGCCGGTCTGGATGGTCGAACACATGTAATCGATGCGCCCGGCGATCAGATCCTGCTGCGCCGGGCCCTCGCCGCGATACGGCACATGGGTGACGTGAACATCCATCGCCATGTTGAGCAGGACGCACGGCAAATGCGTGCCGGAGCCCACCCCGGCCGAGCCGAACTGCATGTTGGCTTGGTGCGCTTTCACGTAGACAATGAATTCGCGCAGATTCGACACCGGCAGGTTGTTGCGGACGATCAGGATGCGCGGCGACTCCGTCACCAGCGCCACCGGCGTGAAATCCTTGACCGAATTGTACAGCGGCTTCTGGTACAGCGCCTGGCTGAAGGCGTGCGTGCCGCTGTTGCCCATCAGAAACGTGTAGCCGTCGGGCGCGCTCTTGGCGACATGCGCCGCACCGGTCATGCCGGCGGCGCCGCCCATATTGTCGACGACGATCGATTGGCCGAGCAGTTCGCCAATCTTCTGCGCCTGGATGCGCGC
Organism: Allostellaceae bacterium; assembly: GCA_035504075.1. Taxonomy (GTDB): domain Bacteria; phylum Pseudomonadota; class Alphaproteobacteria; order ATCC43930; family CGMCC-115725; genus DATARH01. Next base: position 2,333 of record DATJSO010000224.1, read on the forward strand.
GCTGACGTCGACGCCGCCGCCCGGCGCAAACGGCACCACGAGCGTGATCGGCCGCGTCGGCCAATCCGCGGCGCGGCTTGCGAGGCCGAGCGCCAACAGAACGGCCGCCGCAACGACCGCTTGATATATCCGCCGCATGACATGCTCCTCGCTCATGGACGCGCCCACTCAGCGCCGCCCGAACAGCCGCTCGATATCGCTGAGCTTGAGTTCGACATAGGTCGGGCGGCCGTGGTTGCACTGGCCGGAATTCGGCGTCGTTTCCATTTCACGCAACAGCGCATTCATCTCCTCCGGCTTGAGCTTGCGTCCGGCGCGCACCGAGCCATGACAAGCCATCGAGGAGGCGACCGCCAGGAGCCGGCGTTCCAGCGGCAGGCTCTCGTCCCACTCGCTCATATGCTCGGCAAGATCGCGCACCAGAGCCGCGCCGTCGATGGCGCCGAGGAGCGACGGCGTCTCGCGCAGCGCCACCGCCCCGGGGCCGAACGCTTCGACGACGAGGCCGTAGCGGGCAAGCTCTTCGGCGCGGGCAACGAGCCGTTCGACATCGGCCTCGTCCAGTTCGATGATTTCAGGGATGAGCAGGATCTGCCGGGCGACGCCGCTCCTGTCGAGCGCCGCCTTGAGCCGCTCATAGACGATCCGCTCGTGGGCGGCGTGCTGGTCGACGATCACGAGGCCGTCGCGGGTCTGCGCCACGACATAAGTCTCATGCACTTGCGCACGGGCCGCGCCGAGCGGATGATCGAGTGCGTCAGCGGCGATCGCGCTGCCGGATTCGGCAACGGCATTGACCGCGTCGCGCACATCAGCCGCCGGCAGGCCGGTCTCGAACGCCGCCTGCGCCGGCTCGGCGAAGCCGCGATGCGGCATCTGAGCAAATTGGCCGCCCGGCAGCGACGGCGAGCGCCGCCAATCCCAGCCACCGCGCGGGGCTGTTGCCGCCGGCCGAAATGCCGCGATGGTGGCCGTCCCGCCGGTCGTCGCGGCGCGCGTGCCGTCGCGGCTGAGCGCGGCTTTGAGCGCATGCACGATCAGCGCCCGCACCAAGCCGGCATTGCGGAAGCGCACCTCGGCCTTGGCCGGATGCACGTTGACGTCGACCTCGCGCGCCGGCAGCGTGACAAACAGCGCCAACAGCGGATGGCGGTCGCGCGGCAGATAATCGGCGTAGGCGGCGCGCACCGCGCCGAGCAGCAGCTTGTCGCGCACCGGGCGGCCGTTGACGAACAGATATTGGCCGAGCGCGTTGGCGCGCGTCAGCGTCGGCAGCGCCGCATAACCGTCGACGACGATGCCCTCGCGCTCCGCGACAATCTCGACCGCATTGGCGCGGAAGTCGGCGCCGAGCACGTCGCCGAGCCGCGCCAGTCGGCCGGCGGCTCCCGGCAGCGCCGCCGCGAACGTCACCGGCGCGCGCTCCTCGCCGGCCAAGGTGAACGCCACGTCCGGCCGGCTCATGGCGAGTCGGCGCACCACCTCGCGCACCGCCTCCGCCTCGGTGCGGTCGAGCTTGAGAAATTTCAGCCGCGCCGGCGTGGCATAGAACAGGTCGCGCACTTCGACCCGGGTGCCCTGCGCCAGCGCCGCCGGTTTCGCGTCCGACTTCGCGCCGGCATCAACCTCGATGGCCCAGGCGTGGGGTTCGCTGGCGTGCCGCGTGGCGATCGACAGCCGCGCCACCGCGCCGATCGACGGCAGCGCCTCGCCGCGGAAGCC
>DATJSO010000225.1:0-2326 GCA_035504075.1 Allostellaceae bacterium
GGCAACTGCACGCCGCGACCCTCGAACGCGACCCCGGCCTGCGCATCGTCATCGGCGCCGTCGCCGTGGGGATCGACATCGATCCGGTCACCGGTCAGGTTGCGGGCGTGACGGTCGCTTTGCCGTCCGGCAAGCGCACGGTATTGCGGCCGCGCGCCGTGGTGCTCGCTTGCGGCGGTCTGGAGACGACGCGGCTGATGCTCGCCGCGCGGATGGACCAGCCGCAGCTCTTCGGCGGCGCCACCAGTATGCTCGGCCGCACCTATATGGGGCATTTCGAGGGCCGCATTGCAGACGTGTTGTTCAGCCCGGCGATGCCCGACGACGCGTTCGATTTCTTTGTCGACGCGAGCGGCCGCTATGCGCGGCGGCGCATTACCATCGACGCCGCGACGCAGCAGCGCTGCGGCCTGCTCAACATGGCGGCGTGGCCCGACAACCCGCTGCTGAGCGCGCCGGCGCACCGCAGCGCCATCCTCTCGCTCGCCTATCTGAGCCTTGCCGCACCCGGTCTCGGCCGGTTGCTCGAACCCGAGGCAATCCGCCGCAAATATCTCGAACACGGCGTGCACAACCTCGACAGGCATCTCGCCAACATCGCCGCGGGTGTCCCCGAAGCGATCCGCGAGGCGAGCCGGTTTCTCTATCGCCGCTACGTCGCGGCGCCGCGCCTGCCCGGCTTTTTCATCCGCAACAAGGCGCGCCGCTACGCGTTCTTTTATCACGCCGAGCAGGCGCCGAACCTTGCCAGCACGGTAACCCTCGGCGGCCAGCGCGATCGGCTTGGCATGCCGCGGCTCAAGATCGACCTGCGCTATGGCGAGGGCGACGCGCAGTCGGTGGTGACGGCGCACGCGATCATCGACCGCAATTTGCGCGCGGCCGGGCTCGGGCAGCTCTCCTATCATTGCCCGGAAGAGGAGCGCGCCGCCCGGGTCTGGGACCAGATGACCGACGGCTACCATCAGATCGGCACGATCCGCATGGCGGCCGACCCGAGAAAGGGCGTTGTCGATTCCGACTGCCGGGTCCACGGCGCGGCCAACCTCTTTGTCGCGAGCAGCGCGGTGTTTCCCACCTCCGGCCAGGCCAACCCGACCCTATTGGTCACAGCCCTTTCGGCGCGCCTCGCGGCGCATCTCGCACGGCAAGTCCACGAACTGCCTGACCTGGCAGGCGAGGCGGCGGCATTTCCGCGAGAATATGCGGCCTAGCGCGGCGGCGTTAGACCTTCCTTTACATGTGAGCCGCATTCTTTGCCGGTGACGATGGCCGAGTGATCTCGAGCATATCTCGCCCTTCTTGACCCCCGGCGAGGCGAAGAACGTGTCGAACAAGATTGTCATCATCGGTGCCGGCCCCTACGGGCTGTCGATCGCTGCCCATCTGCGGGCACGCGGCGTCGGCTTTCGCATCTTCGGCCAGCCAATGGCCAACTGGCAGCACAAGATGCCGCGCGGCATGCTGCTGAAATCGGACGGCTTTGCTTCGAACCTCGCCGATCCCGAGGATCGGTTCAGTCTCGAGGCGTTTTGCGCCGAGCAGGGCCAGCCCTACGCAAGCGAGGGTCTCCCGATACCGCGCGAGACGTTCATCGCCTATGGCGAAGCGTTTCAGCAACGCTTTGTGCCGGAGGTCGAACGGCGCGAGGTCATCGCGCTGCGCCGTTCCGGCCGGGGGTTTGCAGTGCAGCTCGACGACGGCGAGCTGGTGGCCGCCGATAAAGTCGTGATCGGCGTCGGCATCAGCGACTTCGGCTATGTGCCGCGCAGCCTTGCTGAGCTTCCGGCGGAGTTTGTCACCCACAGCTCGCGCTATGCCGATCTGGCCGGGTTCCGCGGCCGCTCGGTCGCGGTCATCGGCGGCGGCTCGTCGGCGGTCGACATTGCGGCCCTGCTGCAGGAGGAAGGGGCGGATGTGCAGCTTGTCACGCGCCGACCCCGGTTGCGGTTTCACGGCCGCCCAGAAGAGAACCGGCCGCTTGCCGCGCGGCTGCGTGCCCCGAACACCGGCATCGGCCCCGGCTGGCCGAGCGTGCTCTACACGCAGGCGCCGCGGCTGTTTCACCGCCTGTCGGCGGAGACCAGGATGCGGATCGTCAGCACCTCGCACGGGCCCGCCGGCGGCTGGTACATGCAGGATCGCATCCTCGAACGCGTCCCGCACCTGAGCGGCTACGAGACCCAATCGGCGATAATTCGCGGCGGCCAAGTTCATCTGCGGCTCGTCCGGCCCGGCGGATCGCTGCGCGTCGCGTCGGTCGACCACGTCATCGCCGCGACCGGCTACCGGATCGATGTTCGCAAAGTCGGGTTTCTCGACGCCG
>DATJSO010000226.1:0-9289 GCA_035504075.1 Allostellaceae bacterium
TACCAGATCTCCGATAACGCATCAGTCGAGCCCAACCAATGGGCGTACGCCGCCTCGCTGCAGTATTCGATCCCCTATTTGAACCAGAATGTGAAGGCTTTGAATGTACCCGCCTTTGTTACCCGTCTGGTACCGCTGGTCGAGGTTTCATTGTCTAACTCTTCGACCGGTCCGGCCACCGGTACGATTTCGCCTGGCATCTACTACATCGGCGATCTCTATCAAATCGCCGCGGAGGCGCTGATCCCGGCAAACGCCGCGACCCGAGCACTGCAAGGCACCGGTTTCATCGTGCAGTTCCATGTCTTCCTCGACGACCTTCCGCCTTCCTTCGTCAGTCGACCGATCATCAACAAGGACCTATGGCAATGGTAAGACATCTTTCGCGCGCGGCGATCGCGGTGACGTTGGTTCTTGCCGGGTCGCCGGCGCGGGCGCACGCCTTCCTCGACCATGCCATTCCCGCGGTTGGCAGCAGCGTGCCGACCGCGCCCATGACGGTCACGATCTGGTACACCCAGGACCTCGAACCGGCGTTCAGCGGCATCGCCGTGACCGACGCGTCGGGGAAGCAGGTCACTATCGGCAACGCGCAGGTCGTGGCCGGGCACCCCGACGAGTTGCAGGTCCGACTGCAGCCGCTACCGCCCGGCACCTACACGGTCAGCTGGCACGTCGTCTCGGTCGACACCCATCCGACCCAGGGAAAATTCACCTTCGAGGTGAAGCCGTGAGCCCCTCATGATCGACGCCTGGATTGCCAGCCGCTTTATCCATTTCGCCGCGGCTATGGCGGTCTTCGGCATCGGCGCGTTTCGCCTTTACGCCTTCGCCGGCAGCGAGATCGCGGCCGATGATCCGAGCCGCGCCGCGCTCGACGCGCTCCTGGTACGGTTTACCGGGGTCGGGGCGACCGTGGCGCTGCTGTCGGCGGCGGCGTTGATACCGTTCACCGCCGCCGAGATGACCGGGTCGGACGCCGCCGCGCTTGATCCGGTCATTTGGCGGGAAGTGCTGGTCGCCACCGAGTTCGGGCGCGTCTGGTGCTGGCATCTCGGGTTCGCGGTGGCGCTGCTGGCGCTTTGCTTCATGCCCCGCCGGCGGTGGCAAATTGGCGGATCGACGCTGGCGGCGTTGCTGCTGTTGGTAAGCCTCGGCTGGGTGGGGCACGCCGCGATGGACATGGGCGGAGGGGTATCCCACAAGATCAATCAGATGGCGCATCTGACGGGAGGCGGCTTGTGGCTCGGCGGCTTGCTGCCGCTCGGGGTCCTGCTGCGCCGCGCCGTCCGCCCGGACGGCGCCGACTACGTACCGCTTGCCCGCGCTGCCTTGCCGCATTTCTCGCAGGTCGGCTACGCCGCCGTGGCGCTCATCGTGGTGACCGGCACGGTGAACAGCGTGATGTTGGTCGGCAGCTTCCGCGCGCTGCTCGAAACGCCCTACGGGCGGTTGCTGATGGTCAAGATCGCATTGTTTCTCGCAATGGTGGGCCTCGCGCTCATCAACCGGTTTCGGCTGCTGCCGCGACTGCGTGATGCTGCGACCGCCATTGTGCCGCTGCGCTCGCTGTTCCACTCGGTTCTGGCCGAGCAGGCCCTGGGTCTGGCGATCCTCGCCGTTGTTGCCGTGCTGGGCACCTGGCCGCCGGCGATCGAGGCGGCGATGCAGATGCGATAACGCAAGCGGCTTCCGAGTTGGCGTTTTGGCATGCGGCAATAACAAGCCGCAACTCCTGCCATCCGCGCCGCTATTGGCGATGCCGATGTCGTCAATATCGATGTCGTGCCGGCGCCGGCGTCTTTCGCACTGCTGGTTCCCGTGCTGATGGGGTTGTTTTCGCTTCACCGCTGCCGCCCGCGTCATCCCAGTTGCCGGCGGTTGCGTCCTGCGGCGCGCCGACAAGCCGGCAGCCGATCGCGGCAACGACGAGACCGCAGACCGTGAGCGCCGACAGATCTTCGCCGAGAAACAGCCACGCCATCACCGCCGTCACGCCCGGCACGAGGTAGAAATTGGCGGTCGTGCGGGCGGCGGCGCCATGCGTCAGCATGAAGAAATAGAGCGCCATGCCGCCCAGCGAGACGACGCCCGCATTCCACGCGACGGAGGCGACGGTGACCGCGTTCCACACCAGGCGCGGCGATTCGAGGGTCACCGTCGCGGCGATGCAGACGAGGCTGGCGGCAACGAACTGCACGGCCGTGCCGGCCAGCAGCGGTACGTCGCGGCAAAACCGGCCGTACAGAATCGTGCCGGCGGTCAACGCCAGCACGCCGCCGGCGCCGACCGCGAGCCGGTTGGCTTGCGGCACGCTCGTCGCCGCCGCCAGGCCGACGATCAGCGCGACGCCGGCCGCGCCGAGGAAAAGCCCGACCCATTGGCGGACGCGCAGCCATTCGCCAAGCAGCGGTCCGGCCAGCAGCGCGGTCAACAGCGGATGCAGGGTCTGGACCAGCGCCATCGGCGCGGCGCCGACCCGCACCATCCCCCAATGCGCCGCCATGACCATGACGCCGTTGACCAGCGCCCCGGCCAAGGCGCAGTAGAACCAGCGCCCGGCCAGCACCGAAAACGAACTGCGGGTTGCCAGCATCAACCCGACGAGAACGAGCGCGCACAGGCTCTGCCGCAGCGCCACGAAGGCCAGCGGCGAAAGATAGCGCAGCCCGGCGCGCGTCGCGACGAACGACGAACTCCACAAGAGCACGAAACCGACGGGCGCCAAACGGGCGAGCCGCACGGTGGCGCCGTCGAGCATCGCGGTCCGCGGTCGGGTTTTCGGCATCCGCGCGGTTTAGCATGGCACGGCCCGCCGTGCGCGGCATGAACGCCGCTTCTCCGGCGTGAGCGCTTTGACAGGCGGGGCGGGTCATCCCACATGATCCCAAGCCAGACGGTCGGATGGCCGCGCTGCGCCGGCCGTCTCGCTGGCTGCCGGCACGGTGAGGAAAGTCCGGGCTCCACGGAGGTGCGGTGCCGGGTAACGCCCGGCGGGGGCGACCCCAGGGAAAGTGCCACAGAAAACATACCGCCGAGCCCTCAGCGGCCCGCAGGGAAGGCCCCCGCGGGTCGCGCATGGGCGGCAAGGGTGAAATGGTGCGGTAAGAGCGCACCGCGCTTCCGGCAACGGCGGCGGCAGGGCAAACCCCACCGGGAGCAAGACCAAGTAGGAGCGGCAGGCGCGCCGCAAGGCGCGCCGGGCGGACCTGCCGCGCCGCCGCTCGGGTCGGTCGCGCGAGGCGTTCGGCAACGGACGTCCCAGATGAATGGCCATCCCCGCGCACGGCGCGGGACAGAACCCGGCTTACAGACCGTCTGGCGCCTTCTCTGCTGTATTTTGTGGTGTTCCTCCTCATTTGCTGCTATTAGTGGTTGGAAGCTGTGGCAGACGGCCGCGCGCCGCTGCGGCGGGCACGCCCACAATAGAACGTAAGGGGAACTTGATCATCCGTAACGGAACCGTCCGCTCGCACTGTAAACCTCGGGGCGGCGAGCAAGCGTCGATCGGACGAGCATTATCGCGGTTCGATTTTTTATTCAAAAAGATGTTGACGCCCCACGCGATCCCATGATATCCCATATTCACCCATGGCGAAGCGTCATTGTTCTGGGGGGAACTCGATGGCGCTGCCGGGCCGACCCCTTGCCGGACGCCGTTGGGGGAGCGTTGGGGGAAACAAGTGGAGCTGTTCTTATCCACTTTCGTGAACAAGGTCGACCGCAAGGGGCGAGTTTCAGTGCCGGCGACCTTTCGCTCCACCCTCGCAAGTAATCGCTACCCGAATCTGCTGATTGCCTTCCCGTCGTTTCGGCTGCCGACCGTCGAATGCATGGGAAGCGACCGGATGGAGGAGATGCAGCAACGGCTCGAGAGCCTCGAACAGTTTTCGGACGAGCATGAAAACCTGTCGCTGCTGTTCGCCGAGTCGCACCAATTGACGATCGACGGCGAGGGCCGCGTCATTCTGCCGGAGACGCTGAAGGAGCCGGCGCAGCTCGCCGACGAAGTGGCGTTTGTCGGGCTTGGCGCAACCTTTCAGTTGTGGGAACCGGCGGCCTACGCTGCGCATCGCGCGGCGGTGCGCGAGCGTGCGCGGCGACAGGGCACGACGCTGCCGCCGCGCGGCGCGGCCGACACGGCGCGGCGGCCGTGACGGTGCGATGAAGCGCGCGCGGCGATCGCCGTCGGCCGAATCGCCCGTTGCCGCGGCCGGCGCGGCGGCTGCCAAGGAGGCGACTCCCGAGCATGTCCCGGTTCTGCTCGATGCGGTGATGACGGCGCTGGCGCCGCACGCCGACGGCGTCTATGTCGATGGCACGTTCGGCGGCGGCGGCTACAGCGCGGCATTGCTTGCGGCGGCGCCGTGCCGGGTTCTCGGCATCGACCGTGACCCGGCCGCGATCCGGCGCGGGGCGGCGCTGGCGGCTCGCCATCCCGGCCGGCTGCAGCTGATCGAGGGCCGGTTCGGCGATATGGAGCGGCTGGTCGGCGACAGGGCGCCCGGCCCGATCGCCGGCGTCGCGCTCGACCTCGGCGTCTCCTCGGCGCAGCTCGGCGACGCCGGGCGCGGCTTTTCATTCCGGCGCGACGGGCCGCTCGACATGCGCATGGGGGCGGCGGGCGAGACTGCCGCCGAACTTGTGGCGCGGCTGTCGGCAGCCGAGCTGGCGGAATTGCTCCGCACGCTGGGCGAGGAGCGCTTTGCGCGCCGCATTGCGCGGGCGATCGTCGTCGCCCGCGGCCAATCGCCGATCCGCACGACCGGGCAGCTGGCGGCGCTGGTGCGCGATGCGGTGCCGACGCGCGAGCCTGGCCTCGACCCGGCGACCCGCACGTTTCAGGCGCTGCGCATCGCGGTCAACGACGAGCTGGGCGAGCTCGATCGCGGCCTCGTCGGCGCCGAGCGCCTGCTGATGCCGGGCGGCCGGCTGGCGGTCGTCGCCTTCCACTCGCTGGAGGATGCGCGGGTCAAGGATTTCCTGCGAAGACGCAGCGGCATGCCCGCCGCGTCGCGCCATGCGCCACCGCTGAGCGGCGCGCCGGCACCGAGCTTCCGGCTGCTCGAGCGCCGGCCGGTGCGGCCCGCCGCGGATGAGATCGCGCGCAACCCGCGGGCCCGTTCGGCCCGGCTTCGGGCGGCGGAACGGACGGCGGCGGCGCCTTGGACGGGGACACGGGATGCTGCGGAGGGGCGGGCGCGATGACGAGGCTCGGCGTCGTCTTCTGGTTGGGCCTGGTGGCGGCGAGCGGGGCAGCGACGTTTGCCCTCAAATACACGGTCCAGGGCATCGACAACCAATTGCAGCAGACGCGAAGGCAGATCGTCGCCGAGGAAGAGGAGATTCGCGTGCTGACCGCGGAATGGAACTACCTCAACCGCCCGGCGCGGCTCGCCGATCTGAACCAGCGCTTCCTCCGGCTGGCGCCGATCAGCGCCGAGCAGCTGGAGCAAAAAATCGACGCCATTCCGTTCCGGGCGCCGGTGATCGCTGACACCGAGACGCCGGCGGTCGCTGGCGTCGAGGCGCCGGCCGATGCCGTTGCCGAGCTGCTGCGCCAGCTCGCCGCCGCCGCGCCGGCCGCGGCGAGAGCGGCGCCGACGCCGGATACGGAGCTGCCGGTTGCGGCCGCCGCCTATCGCACCGCGGCACCGGCGGCGTCTGCCTCGGTGCAGGTGGCAAAGTCCGCCTCGCCCAAATCGATCGACGCGCTGTTTGCGCTGGTGGCCGAGAAGCGCTGATGCCGGCGCTCCAGCCGCTCGACGAAAACCCGTGCCGACCGCGCCATTTCCGGCCGCCGCCGCCATGCGCGCCCGTCGTCGGCGACGAGCGGGCGGCGGCGATCATCGAGGTTTGCCGCTCCAGGTTGGTTGCGGCTGCCGCGCTGTTCGTGCTGGCGTTCATCGTGCTCGGGCTGCGTCTCGTCGAAGTCGTGCTGCTGCCGGGCGCGGCGGCCGAACCGACGACCGTCCGCGCGCATTCGATCGGCCTGCCGCCGCCGGTACGCGCCGACCTGCTCGACCGCGACGGCAAGCTCCTGGCGACGACGCTCGAGAGCCCCTCGCTCTATGCCGATCCGCGCCAGATCATCGACGCGGCGGCGGCGACGCGTGCGATCACCTCGGTATTGCCGCAGCTCGACCCCAAGGAGGTCTACACCAAGCTGACCTCGGGCAAGAGCTTCGTGTGGATCCGCCGCCATCTGACGCCGCACCAGCAATACGAGATCAACCGCCTCGGCATTCCGGGTCTGCAATTCGAGCCGGAACAGCGCCGCGTCTATCCTTACGGCGATCTGGCGGCACATGCCGTCGGCTTCTGCGGCATCGACAATAACGGGCTGGCCGGCATCGAGCGGGCGCTCGACAAGCGCATCCGCACCAGCCGCGGGCCGCTGACGCTGTCGCTGGATGCGCGGGTCCAGTTCGTGCTGCACCAGGAACTGCAGAAGGTGGTGGATGATTTCAGCGCCAAGGGCGCTGCCGGCATCATCATGAACGTCAACACTGGCGAGATCCTCGCGATGGTGTCGCTGCCGGATTACGACCCCAATCATCCGATGCTGGCCGATCCGAACCTGCCGACCGCCGAGGAGCGCCAGGAAAACGACCGAACTTTCAACAAGATCACGCTGGGCGCGTACGAGATGGGGTCGGCCTTCAAGATCTTTAACACCGCGATGGCCCTGGACGCCGGCACGGCGACAATGACCAGCGTCTACGACGCGATCCATCCGATCCATATCGGGCGCTTCACGATCACCGATTATCACGGCAAGCATCGGATGCTGAGCGTGCCCGAGATTTTCATGTACTCCTCGAACATCGGCTCGGCGCGCATGGCGCTGCAGGCCGGCGAGGAGCGGCAGAAGGCGTTTCTCGCGCGCCTCGGGCTGCTGAAGCCGGCGGTGTTCCCGTTCGCCGACGTGTCGAAGCCGCGCTTTCCCGATCCGTGGCGCACAGTCAACGTCATCACGATCGCCTACGGGCACGGCATCGCGGTCAGCCCGCTTTCCGTCGCGACGGCGGTCTCGGCGGTCGTCAACGGCGGCATTCTGCGGCCCGCGACGATGCTGAAGCTGGACCCGGACGAGATTCCGAAGGGCCGCCGCGTCATCTCGGCCCACACCTCGGAAGAGATGCGCAAATTGCTCCGCCTCGTCGTCGAATACGGCACGGCGCGCTTCGCCGAGGCGCCGGGCTATGTCGTCGGCGGCAAGACCGGCACGGCCGAGAAGAACAAGCACGGACGCTACGAGCTGACCAAGCTGGTGTCCGATTTTGTCGGCGTGTTTCCGATGCAGCATCCGCAGTATGTCGTGTTGACGCTGGTCGATGAACCCCACGGCACCAAGGCCACCCACGGCTACGCCACTGCCGGCTGGACCGTGGTGCCGGCGACGAAGCGCATCATCGAGCGCATCGCGCCGATTTTGGGTGTAGAACCGGTGGACGAATCATCTCCGGCGGGTGTTGCCGCTTTGGCGATACAGAGCCGGCAAGGCAAAACGATTGAGGTTTACTGAGCTGACGGGCCTGCCCCCGGGCGCGGCGCCGGCCGGTGATCCGGAAATCGCCGGCCTCAGTGCCGATTCGCGCCAGGTGCAGCCCGGTTTTCTGTTCGCTGCGCTGCGCGGTACGCAGCGCGACGGCCGCGCCTTTGCCGGCGAGGCGGCGGCCCGCGGCGCCGTCGCGATTCTGACCGACGATGCCGCGGCGCTGGCGCTCGCCGGCGCGGACCGCGGCCGCATCGCGATCGTTGCCGATCCTGACCCCGCACGGCGCTTTGCTCTGCTTGCCGCCCGTTTCTACCGGCGCCAGCCGTCCATGATCGCGGCGGTGACCGGCACCAACGGCAAGACCTCGGTCGTCCATTTCACGCGCGAAATCTGGGCGGCCGCGGGCCTGCCTGCGGCAAGCCTCGGCACGCTCGGTCTCGTCGCGCCCGCGGGGCGGCGTCCCGGCGCCTTGACGACGCCGGATCCGGTTGGCCTGCATCGCGACCTGGCGGCGCTCGCCGCCACCGGCGTCGAGCACGCCGCGATCGAGGCGTCCAGCCACGGGCTGGCGCAATTCCGGCTCGACGGGGTGCGGATCGCGGCCGCGGCCTTCACCAACCTGACCCGCGATCACCTCGATTACCACGGCGATATGGATGCCTATCGCGCCGCCAAGGAGCGGCTTTTCGGCGAGTTGCTGATGCCGGGGGGCACCGCGGTGGTCAATGCCGACAGTCCGGAATTCGAGCGGCTGGCGGCACTCTGCCGGGCGCGCGGTCATCGCCTGCAGCCCTATGGCGAAGCACCGGGCGCCGCGCTGCGGCTTCTCGAACGCCTGGCGCTGCCGTCGGGCCAGCGCCTCGCGGTGGAACTGTTCGGCGTGCGGCACCAGCTCGATCTGCCGCTCGTCGGCGCGTTTCAGGCGATGAATGTGCTGGCGGCGCTGGGGCTGGCCGTCGCGACCGGCGTCGCCCTCGGAGCGGCGCTGCCGGCTCTGCCGCGGCTGCCCGGCGTGCCGGGCCGCCTGCAATTCGTCGGCAGGAGCCGCAGCGGCGCCGCCGTCTTCGTCGATTACGCCCATACCCCCGACGCATTGGCAACGGTGCTGGCCGCGCTGCGTCCACATGCCGAGGGCCGGCTTGCCGTCGTGTTCGGCGCCGGCGGCGACCGCGACCGCGGCAAACGGCCGATGATGGGCCGCATTGCCGCCGAACTCGCCGATCGCGTGTATGTGACCGATGACAATCCGCGCAATGAGCCGCCGGCGGCAATTCGCCGCGCCATCCTCGATGCGGCACCCGGCGCCGTCGAGATCGGCGACCGGCGGGCCGCGATCGCCGCCGCGCTGGCCGGTTTGGGCCGCGGCGATCTGCTGGTCATCGCCGGCAAAGGTCACGAAACCGGCCAGATCGTCGGCAGCGAGGTGCGGCCGTTCGACGATGCGGCGGTGGCGCACGAGGCGCTCGAAGCGGCGGTCGCATGAGGCGGCGCTGCCGGTTGTCCGTCGCCGGCGATGCGGCTATGCCTTTGCCGCACCGTCGCGCCGGCTCCCTTCATCGAGCTTCCGTGTCTGCTCGCGAAGCTTTTTGAAACATGATTGCATGCTCTATTACCTGTACCCGCTGTCGGACCGGTTCCATGCCTTCAATGTGCTGCGATACATCACGTTCCGCACCGGCGGAGCGGTGCTGACGGCGCTCTTGATCAGTTTTGTGTTCGGGCCGCCGGTCATCGCCTGGCTCAAGTCAAAGCAGGGTGACGGCCAACCGATCCGCGCCGACGGTCCGC
>DATJSO010000227.1:0-16693 GCA_035504075.1 Allostellaceae bacterium
TGGCACGTTCGACGCGACACCCGAGGTTGTCAGATTCGCTGAGGCGCTGGAGAAAGTCTGCATCGACACGGTCGAGAACGGCCAGATGACGCGTGACCTGGCAATCCTGATCCGCGCCGACCACCCGTGGATGACGACCAACCAGTTCCTCGACACGCTGGACCAAAGCCTGCAGCGCACGATGGCTTAGGCTTGCGCATAGATCTCGCGGATGACGTCGGCGAGGGCGTCATGCCACGGGCGCGGCGCCACACCATAGGCAGCTGCGATCTTCGTGCAATCGAGCACCGAATTTTTCGGGCGACGCGCCGCGGTCGGATAGTCTGCGGTCGCGATCGCTTCGATGGCCGGCGGTAGACCGCGCCAGGTCTGCGCCAACGCAAAAATCTCCAGGGCAAAGTCGTGCCAGCTGATCGCGCCGCCGCCGGCAAAATGAAACGTGCCCCAGACTGCGCCGCCGGCGGTTGTGCGTTTGACGATTGCGGCGACGGCCGCGGCAAGGTCGGCGGCGCTGGTTGGTGATCCGAACTGGTCGGCGACGACGCGCAGTACCGGGCGCTCGTTGGCGAGCCGCAGCATCGTGCGCACGAAATTGTGTCCATGCGCGGCATAAAGCCAGGCGGTACGGACGATGACGTGCTCGGCGAGCGTTGCCCGCACTTGCCGCTCGCCGGCCTCCTTGCTGGCGCCGTAAACCCCGAGCGGGCTGACCGGGTCGTCCTCGCGGTACGGGCTTGGCTTTGTGCCGTCGAACACGTAGTCGGTCGAAATATGAACGAGCGGGATCGCGGCGTCGCGACAAGCGGCGGCGAGATTGGCCGGGCCGGTCGCGTTGCCGGACGTGGCCTCGTCGACTTCGGTCTCGGCGCGGTCGACGGCGGTATAGGCGGCGGCATTGACGATGATGTCCGGGCGCTCGTGCTCGACTGCCGCAAACACCTGCCCGCGGTCGGCGATATCGAGCGTGGCGTGGCCGAACGCGGCAATCCGATATCCCTCGGGCCAGCGCAGGCGGCACAATTCATGCCCGAGCTGACCGCCGGCCCCGAATACCAAAAGCTTCACGGCGTGGCCCTAAACATAGTCGAAATAGGGCGGCAACTCGGCCAAAAGCGGCTGCGCGCGGTCCTTGTCGGATAGGATCGCCGCCGCGTCGGCAACCGGCCAATCAATGCCGAGCGCCGGGTCGTTCCACGCGAGGCCGAGATCGTGTTCGCGCGAGTAATACCTGTTTACCTTGTAAAATACCTCGGTGTTCGGCTCCAGTGTACAAAAGCCGTGCGCGAACCCCTCCGGTACAAACAACTGGTTGGCGGCGGCGGCGCTGAGCACGACCGCGACATGCCGTCCGCAGGTCGGCGAGCCGCGGCGGATATCGACGGCGACGTCGAGGATCGCGCCGGCGCCGACACGCACGAGTTTGGCCTGCGCCAGCGGCGGGGTCTGAAAATGCAGGCCCCGCACGACGCCTAGCTCCAGCGACAGCGAATGGTTCTCCTGCACGAACGCCGTATCGATCCCGTGTGCGCGCAACCGATCTTCGCGAAAGATCTCCGAGAAAAAGCCCCGCGAATCGCGATGCCTGACCGGCCGGATCTCCTTTACGTCAGCAATCGCCGTCGGAATGATCTGCAATGTGCACCTTTGCTCACGCGCGCTGTCGCTCCTGGTTCCAACCCCGCGCCTACCACGCCGGCGCGGCGCCCCAGGCGAGAAAGCCGTCGTTCTTGAGGCCCGGTTTGCCGTAGGAGAGAGGCCGGCCGGACAAGTCGAATACATGGCCGCCTGCCGCTTCGAGCACGGCTTGGCCGGCGGCGGTATCCCACTCCATCGTCGTGCCGAAGCGCGGATAAAAATCACCCTCGCCCGACGCCAGCAGGCCGAATTTGAGCGCGCTGCCGCATTGCCGACGCTCGAGAATCGACCTGCCCTGGAAGTATTCGGCGAGCCGCCGGCTGTTTTCGTGGCTGCGGCTGTGCACGACGACGACGCCGGCCGAGCACGGCGCGCGCGCCCGGATCGTCTCCCACGCGCCGTGCGGCCCGCGCCGCCGCCTCGCCGTGCCGGGGCCGTGCGCGGTATAGGTGACATCGAGGGCCGGCCCATGGACGACCCCGAGCACCGGCCGGCCCGCGTCGATGAGGCCGATCAGCACCGCGAATTCGCCGTTCCTCGCGACGAACTCCTTTGTGCCGTCGAGCGGATCGACGCACCAGAAGCGCGGTGCCGGCTCCGCGAACCCGGCTTCCGGCACGGTCTCTTCGGAGACGATCGGTATGTCGGGAAATGCCGTCGCAAGCATCTCGACGATGATGCGCTCGGAAGCGAGGTCGGCCTCGGTGACCGGCGTCTTGTCGTCTTTCTGCGCGACCTCGAAGAGGCCGGCGTAGACTCGCATGGCCGCCTTGCCGCCGGCCTCGGCGGCGCGCAGCGCCACATCGAGGAGCTCGTTCATCGCTGCTACCGCGCGTGTTTATGGGTTTCGAGCCAGCCCATCATGATCCGGTTGAACCGATCCGGCAGCTCGACGTTCGGAAAGTGCTTGGCGCCGGCGATCTCCTCGTAGCGTGCGCCGGGCACCAGCGCGGCGAGACGGCGATTATCGGCCGCCGGCGTGCCGGGGTCGTCGGAGCCGCACACGACCAATAGCGGCACGCGCAACTCGGGGAGGCGCGGCACGAAATTGAAATCGAGGATTGCGGCGCAGCAGCCGAGATAGCCGGCCGGCGTCGTGCCGGTCACCGTGTCGCGGATCTGCCGCCAGCGGCCGGGATGCCTGGCCTTGAAATCGCCGGTCAGCCAGCGCTCGACTGTGGCATCGGCGAGCGGCGCCAGCGAATTGGCCCCGCGCACCGCCGCGATGCGCTGGTCCCAGGCGTCGCGCGCGTCTTTCGGGCTGTCGGGCAGCGTATCGCACCACATCGCCGAGATGAGCCGCTCGCCGTGCGCCAGCGCAAAGGCCTGGCCGAGCATGCCGCCGATCGACAGGCCGATATAATGGACGCGCGGGATTGCCAGCGCTGCGAGCACCCTCGCGACCTCCTCGGCGAGCGCCGCCATCGTATAATCGCCGGCCACCGGATCGCTGCCGCCGTGCCCGCGCATGTCGATCCGCAGCACCCGAAAGCCGCCGGCGAGCAACGCCGGCAGCTGCTCGGCCCAGCTGCCGCCATCGGAGGCGAGCGAGTGGGTGATGCAGACGCAGGGCGCCTCCTCCGGCCCGACGAGGTCGTAGGCGATCCGGCGTCCGGGGCCAAGCGGCAACAGCATCGAGGTCCTCCGTCAGGCGTAAGCGCCCTTTTGATACACCGGAACGCCCGCCCGCACCGCCCTTTTCCGAGCGTCGCCGCGCCCGCTACCCGCGGCCGACAAACGGCATCTTCGTCGCCATGACGGTGATGAACTGGACGTTGGCCTCGGGGGTCACGGTCGCCATCAAGACGACGGCGCGCGCGACGTTCTGCACGTCCATCGTCGGCTCGACCATGACCGTGCCGTTGGGCTGCGGCACGCCGCGGGTCATCCGCTGCGTCATCTCGGTCAGCGCGTTGCCGACATCGATCTGGCCGCACGAGATGTCGTATTTGCGGCCATCGAGCGAGGTTGCCTTGGTCAGGCCGGTCACCGCATGTTTGGCGGTCGAGTAGGCGATCGATTGCGGCCGCGGCACATGCGCCGAGATCGAGCCGTTATTGATAATGCGGCCGCCCATCGGCTTCTGCTCCTTCATCATGCGGAACGCCTGCTGGGTGCAAAGGAACGTGCCGTCGACGATCGACCCCAGGACGCCGCGCCAGCGCGTCCATTCAAGGTCTTCGATCTCCGAGCCGGCCCCGAACCCGGCATTGTTGAACAGCACGTCGAGCCGGCCGAATTTCGATTTTGTCGCGGCGAACAGCGCGGCGACCGAGTCCGGATCGCTGACATCGGTCGGCACGCCCAAGGCCTGGACCTGCAATCCCTCGATCTCCGATACGACCGCCTGCAGCGGCTCCGGCCGGCGGCCGGCGACGACGACGGCAAATCCCTCGCGCGCCAATGCCAGCGCCGATGCCTTGCCGATTCCGCTGCCGCCGCCGGTGACGAGCGCAACCTTGCCGTTCGACGCCATCTTCTATCCTCCTGAGTGTCCAGGCCGAATGCTGTCGCTCCACCATAGCAGATTTCCGCCCGTTCGATCGCGGTTCATGCCGGCGTAATATCGCGCGTCCGCGGCGCCGGCGCCGTGCTGCGGCGGGCGCCGGCGGCTTGGCCCGGTCATGGCGGCTTTGGCGCGAGCAGGATGTCGGCGTTGACGGTAACCCCGACCGCGGCCTCGCCGGCGGCGCCGACCGGCGCCGGCATGGTCGCCGCCTGTGCGGCAAAGAGCGGCCTCGGGCCGCCTTCGGTTCCGGCATTGCCGACCGTCAGATCGCGGTAGCCGACCACCGACAGGTGCAGCTGCTGCGCGATTGCCGCTGCCCGCCGCTGCAGCGCCGCCAGCGCCTCCGCTGTCAGCCTGTCCTCGGCGCCGCGCAACACCGCGGGCGATATGTCATAGGCGAGGTTCGACATGATGAGGCCTTCCGCCTGCAGCCTGCCGGCTGTTTGGAGGAGGCTGCCGGCATCGGTCCCGGCCAATGTCAGGAATTGCGTGCCGGTCCATTGCGCCGGACCTCTCGCCGGCATGTTGCGATAGACCGAATAGGAGCCGGTCTCGACCGCGACCCCCCTCGCCTGCTGCGCCAGCGGCAACGCCCGCGCCATCAATGCGTTGACGGCGGCTTCGACCGTTCGCGGGCTGCTGCCGGTCTTTTCCGCCCGCATCTTGATCGCGAGGCGATCGCGGGGGAGACGCCGCTCGGCCGACTGGGTCAGATGCAGCACGGTCGTCGTTGACGGCGTGGCGGCGGGCCGCGTCGCGGCGGCAAATGCCAGATGGGCGGCGATCGCGACCAAAACCGGTGCCAGGAGCGCGGCCCGGAACGGGTTTGATGCGCGGCACCTCAGAAGCGGGCACATGGCCGAAGCGACCTCGCTCAGCATCCAAATCGCCGCAGCGATGGCGGATCATAATTGGGGCGGTTTTACAGCGGCTGCCCTATTGTCGCTGCACTCCGGTTCAAATCGACATGCAATTCGAGAGGAACGCCCGATGCCCGACGAACTGCCGACCGCTGCGCGGATAGCCGATCCCGGCGTTCGCGATCTCTACAGTCAGGACAGCCGCTGGCAGGCATGGCTCGATGTCGAGGCGGCGCTCGCCGAGGCGCAGGCCGAGCTTGCCGTGATCCCGTCCGAAGCCGGCGCGGCGATCGCGCAAAAAGCGCACCTCGAACTGCTCGACCGCGGCCGCATCGCCGAGGGACACGCCCGCACCGGACACACGATCGTGCCGATCGTCTGGGAACTGTCGCGCATCGTCGGCGAGCCGTACGGCGGCTGGGTTCACTGGGGCGCGACGACGCAGAACATCACGCAGACCGGCGACTTGCTGGTGCTGCGCCAAGCGCACCGCATTTTTCTGGAGCTGATCGGCGCGGCGCTTGTCGCCGCCGCCGATCTCGCCGAACGCAGTGCTGACATGCCGATCGCCGGTCGCACCCACGGCCAGCATGCGGTGCCGGCGACATTCGGCTACAAGGCGGCGGTGTGGATCGACGAAATGCTCCGCCATGTCGAGCGGCTGCGACAGGCGGCGCCCCGCCTGTTTGTCGCGATGCTCGGCGGCGGCGCCGGCACGTTCGCCTCACTGGGCGCGATGGGGCCGCCGGTGCAGGCGGCAATCGGCCGCCGGCTTGGATTCGGCTCGATGCGGGTGCCGGCGCGCACGATCGGCGATCATCTCGCCGAGAATGTCTGCATCCTTGGCCTGCTGGCGGCAAGCTGTGCGAAGATCGCCCGCGAAATCTACACCTTGATGAAGACCGAGTTCGGCGAAGTCGAGGAGCCGGTGCCGCCGGGCACCGTCGGCAGTTCGACAATGCCGCAAAAGCGCAACCCCAAACTGTGCCAGGACATCATCGCCGCGGCGGCCGAGGTCAGAAGCGTCGTGCCGCTCGCCCTGGAGGCGATGCAGGTCGAGCACGAAGCCGACCGCACCTGCGAGATGATGAGCCATTCGGCCGACATGCGCGCAGCGATCGCGACGGGCGACATGCTCGCCCGCCTCGGCGAGGTACTGCGCGGGCTGGAGTTGCATCCCGAGCGCATGCGGGCCAACCTCGATCTCGGCGGCGGCTTGATCATGGCGGAGGCCGTCATGCTCGACCTCGGCAAGATCATCGGCCGCCAGCACGCCCACGATGTCGTCTACGAAGCGGCGCAGACGGCGGCGGTCGACGGCAGGTCCTTCGCGGCACTGTTGGCGGCGGATCGGCGGGTCAGCGCGCATCTCGACGCAGCGGGGATCGCCAGACTGCTCGACCCCGTCGCCTATACCGGCCTGTGCGCCGACATGGCCCGCGCCGGAGCGGCGCGGGCGCGGGCCGCCGCGGCCGAGCTGCCGATCCGCGCCACGTAGCACGCGCCGGGATTGAGAAACCTTTGAGAGCGCAAATCAAGACGGGCCGGCGGCGCCGATAGTTCTCCGCCGGCGTTTGAACCATGTTATAGCACATTCGCCAACCCGCTGATCGGGCTTCCGAATTGGAGACGGGGATGGTCGACGACGAGGTGCAACGCAGCGCCGAGGAACTCCGCGATACAGCGGCGCGGTTGCGGCTGTTGGCGCAGCAGACACGTTCTGCGGCGACCCGCACCGAACTGCTCGATCTCGCCGAGCGCTTCGAACGCATGGCCGCCCGCATCGACGGGCGCGATTCGCCATTCTGATCCGCGATGCAAGCTGTCTCCACTCGATCGAGGATGCCGCGCCGGCCGGAAGCGGCGCGGGGCAAAGTTCAAGGCCGTCGCCGGCCGGCGGCGCGTTCCAGATCGCTGGCGTCCGTATCGAGCTGATCGGCGAGATGGCGCAGCTCGTCGGCGATGTCGGGCGCGCGTTCGGCAATGCGACGCAGTTCGATCGCCGCCATGCGCAGAAACCTGATCGTGTTGTCTACGGCTTGAATCAACCCATCCATCAACCCTCGCTCCCCCGCTTCTTATCGGCGCTGCCGCAGACTTTGATAGAGTGTCGCGCAATGCGCCGCAAGCGGCCAGAATGCGCGCCGCGCGCACCGTTGCAGGTAAACGGCGAGCACGCTGCATTGCGTCCCTTTGCAGGACGCTGAAGCTTGTCGCTAGGATGGCGGCAAAGCTGAACGCGGGGCGCGTCATGGAATTCGGGGCGCAGATTTTCTTCACCGAGTATTCGATCGCGCCGGCCCGGTTGGCGACGGCGCTTGAAGAACGCGGCTTTGACTCGCTGTGGGTGGCAGAGCATTCACACATCCCGGCGGCGCGTCGCTTCACGTTGCCCGGCAACCTGCAGCTGACGCGCGAGTATTACGACGTGATGGACCCGTTCGTGACGCTGACCGCGGCGGCGGTAGCCACCCGGCGGCTGAAGCTGGCAACCGCGATCTGCCTTGTGATCCAGCGCGACACGATCCAGACCGCCAAATCGGTTGCTTCGCTCGACCGGGTGTCGGGCGGCCGTTTCCTGTTCGGCGTCGGTGTCGGCTGGAACGCCGAGGAGATGGAGGATCACGGCACCGTCTATGAAACCCGCGCGCAAAAGATGCGCGAACAGATCGCAGCGATGAAGCTGATCTGGACACGGGACGTCGCCGAATACCACGGCGCCATCGTCGATTTCCCGCCGATGATCGCGCGGCCGAAGCCGATGCAGCGGCCGCACCCGCCGATCATCGTCGGCGGCGCCTTCCGCCACGCGGCACGGCGCGCAATCCGCTACGGCGACGGGCTGTTGCCGCAGGGGCCGGCGCAGGGCTCGGGCAGTCCCGCGGAATATATGCCCGAGCTGCGTCGCATGGCCGCGGCGGCCGGACGCGATCCGGCGTCGCTGCCGGTCACGTTCGGCAATGCGCCGGAAGACGCGGACCTGCTGAAGCGCTACCGCGATCTCGGCATCGCGCGCGTCACGGTGCGTCTGCCGGCCGAACCGGCCGACCGTATCCTGCCGATCCTCGACCGCTATGCAGCGCTGAAGCGGATTGTCGACGGCGCCTGATCAGCCGGGCGGCAGAGCCGCGAGAAAAGTGTGGATTTGGCGCTTGCTGCGCAGCCGGATGACCGGGACGCCCTGGCCATACGCGCGCCGATCCGCCTCGATCCGAGGCCAAGTCCGTTTCCGGAACCGCCAGATGAATTTCAGAAACTCCCAATCGACCTTCTCCGGACAGCCCAGCGGCAGGTCCGGCCGGCGGCCGCGCCGAAAACAGCTTCGTCGCACGACCCGCCACAAGCACAGCCAGCGCGAACGATCGATGATGATGACGGCATCAGCGCGCGGCAGCCGCAACGGAAACGTCTCGCGGTAATTTCCCTCGCTGACCCACGCATCGGAAGCAAGCGAAGCGGCGACGCGGGCGAGAAAGCCGGCAGTGTCTCGGGCCTGCCAGCCCGGCCGCCAGTAAAGCAGATCGAGATGCACGACCGGCAGGTCGAGCCTTTCGCCGAGACATACCGCAAGCGTTGTCTTGCCGCTGCCGGCACAGCCGAGAACGACGATCCGCCGGAGCGCGGCGACACCGGAATTTGGCGACGGCGAAGGAGTGGGGCCCGACATTAAGCACCGGAAAGAAGCGTTGCGGCGGCTGCGGTTTGGCGCTAACCCAGGAGCCGGGAGTTCATTCTAAACGGCGCCGGGAGCGATGGCGGCGGGCAATCTCGTTCAGGGCGCGCTGTTTACGGTCATTGTCGTGCGCGCAGGGCTGCTGCACGATCCGGCCTTCGCCCGGGAATTGGCGCAGCAGGTAGCGCGCAGCCCGCGCTTTTTCCGCAACGCGCCAGTGGTGCTCGATCTGCGGGGATCGGACGGCTTTACCGGAGCGGCCGAGTTTGCCGAAGCGCGGCAGACGTTGCGCGAACACACGTTGGCGCTGGTCGGCGTGCAAAACGGCGAGCCGGCGCAGGTCGAAGCCGCCGCAGGCGCCGGGCTGGCCAGCTTCGCTCCGACAGCGACCCAACCGGCACGTCGTGCCCCGGCGCAGCCCGTTGTTGCGAATGTGCCGGAGCCGGAGCCGCCGCCACCGCCGCCCTCGGCACCCTCGCGCCCACCGGCTCGCCTGGTCGGTGAGCCGGTGCGTTCCGGCACGCAGATCTACGCGCGCGGCACCGATCTGGTCGTCACCGCGGCGGTCAGCCCCGGCGCCGAACTGGTCGCCGACGGCAACATCCATGTCTACGGTGTGTTGCGCGGGCGGGCGCTCGCCGGGGCCGGCGGCGACACTTCGGCGCGCATCTTCTGCTCGCGATTCGAGGCTGAACTCGTCAGCATCGCCGGGCACTATCTAGTCAGCGACCAGTTTCCGGCGGAGCAGCGCGGCGCCGCGGTGCAGATCGCACTGGTCGATGACCGGTTGACGGTGACCCGAAATTAACGCCTGATCGGCCCTCCCCCGCCCTGCCCGGCGCCGCTTGCCGCGACGTGCAACGGATGGCGGCAATAAGGGGTTGCGAATCGATCGGCCGCCGCCCGAAAATGGGTTTGGGAGGCGAGAGGGACGAGATTTTGGCGAAGGTCATTGTCATTACGTCGGGGAAGGGTGGGGTCGGCAAAACGACGACGGCTGCCGCGTTCGCCGCCGGCCTCGCGTTGCGCGGCCATCGGACCGTGGTCATCGATTTCGACGTCGGCCTGCGGAACCTCGACCTGATCATGGGCTGCGAGCGGCGGGTCGTGTTCGACTTTATCAACGTCATCAATGGGGACGCCAACCTCAATCAGGCACTGATCAAGGATAAGCGCAACGACAACCTCTACATCTTTCCCACCTCGCAGACCCGCGACAAGGATGCGTTGAAGCGAGAGGGCGTCGAGCGCGTGCTGGAGGAGCTGAAGCAGCAGTTCGATTACATCATCTGCGACAGTCCTGCCGGGATCGAGCATGGCGCGATCACCGCGCTCTATTTCGCCGACAACGCGATCATCGTGACCAACCCGGAAGTCTCCTCGGTACGCGACAGCGACCGCATCATCGGCATCCTGTCGTCCCGCTCGCGCCGCGCCGAGCGCAACGAGCCGCCGGTAGACATTCATCTGCTGTTGACGCGCTACGACCCGGCGCGGGTCGCAAGAGGCGAGATGCTGACGGTCGAGGACGTAAGGGAGATCCTGTCGATCCCGCTCCTCGGCGTCATCCCCGAATCGGAGGCGGTGCTGCGCGCGTCCAACACCGGCACTCCGGTAACGTTCGATCCGGAGAGCGCGGCCGGACGCGCCTATCTCGACGCGGTTGCGCGGTTTCTCGGCGAACAGCGCGAAATGCGGTTTATCAAACCCGACCGTCGGAGCTTTTTCAGCGTCTTGTTCGGCAGGGCGTGATGCGTCTGTTTGATCGGTTCTTCAATCCGCACCGGCACAGCGCCGAGATCGCCAGGGAGCGCTTGAAAATCGTGCTGGCGCATGAGCGAGCCGGGCGGGGCGCGCCCGACTTTCTACCGAAACTGCAGCGCGAACTGATCGATGTTGTCGGCCGGTACGTCGAGATCCGCGATGACATGATCCGCGTCAATCTCGGCAAGCAGGGCGAAACCTCGCTCCTCGAAATCAACATCGAGATCGACGGGGCCAAACCGCGCCCGCCGCCGCGGCCGCCGCGGCCGGCCCTCGCCGCCCCGCCCGCGGGGCCGGGATAGGCAACCCCGAACGCGGCTGCCGCGCGGTCGGCCTGCTGGCGCTATTCTGCGGCGCCGATAGCGGCGGTCGTCGCGTCGTCGTCGCGCAACAGCGAGGCCAATAGGGCCACCAGGTCGGACTGGCGATAGGGTTTCAGCAGACGCGGCAACTCCGATGCGCCGTCCGCCGGAATGTCGGCATAGCCGGTAGCGATGACGACCGGCACATCCGGCCAGCGAAGCCGCAGCTGACGGGCCAGCACCGTCCCCGTCATGCCCGGCATCGCGTGATCGGTGATGACGAGATCGACATCGCCGTCGTTCGACCGCAAGAACTGCAGGGCGCCTTCCCCGGAGGTCAGGACCGTCGTGACATGGCCGAGATCCTCGAGCATCGCCGCGGTTCCCTGGGCGACGACAGGATCGTCATCGACGATCAGGATGCGGCACGGACGTGTATAGACAAGGCTTGGCAACTCGCCGCGCACCGTCCGTTCTTCGGCATCGGCCTCCGCGATCGGCAGCCAGAGTTCCACCGTCGTGCCGACCTCGGGCTGGCTCAGGATCCGAATTGCGCCGCCCGATTGAGCGACAAGACCATCGACCATCGACAGGCCGAGGCCGGTGCCGCGCCCCGCTCCCTTGGTTGTAAAAAAAGGCTCGGTCGCGCGCTTCAGCGTAGCCTCGTCCATTCCATGCCCGGTGTCGTGTTCGGCGATGCAGACATACTCGCCGGCCGGCAGCCCGGAAATTTCGCCCGCGGCAACGCGCCTGCCGAATGCCGAAATCGTCAATTCGCCGCCCCTTACCATCGCGTCGCGTGCATTGAGAGCGAGGTTGAGCAATGCCAATTCGAGCTGGTTGGGATCGACGCGGATCGGCGGCGTCGTCGCGGCGAACCTGGTGGAGACGCGAACCGTCGGCCCGAGCGTGCGGTGCAGCATCTCGACCATACCTTCGACAAGGGCCGGAACGTCGACCGTCTGCGGTTTGAGTTCCTGGCGGCGGGCAAATGCCAGCATCCGGCTTGTCAATGTCGCGCCGCGCTCGGCGCCTTTGATCGCCCCGTCGATCAGGCTCAACAGCTTGGGATCGGCCGGCACCGATTTGTGCAGGAGGTCGAGATTGCCGAGGATTGCCATCAGCAGATTGTTGAAATCGTGCGCGACGCCGCCGGTCAGCTGGCCGAGGCTTTCCACCTTGCGCATTTCATGGACCTGCGCGAGGGCGGCTTCCCGCTCGCGCGTCCGCTCCTCAACCCGCTGCTCCAACTCGGCGTTGGTGCGCGCCAATTCGGCCGTCCGCTCTGCTACCCGCTGCTCCAGTTCGGCGTTGAGGACTTCGAGCTGACGGGTTTTGCGGTAGAGCTCGGCAAAAACCCGCACTTTCGCCCGCAGCAGGTCGGGCACCACCGGCACCGGCACGTAATCGACGGCGCCGGCTGCATAGCCGCGCAGCAGATCGAAATCGGTCACCTGGATCGCCGACACAAAGATGATCGCGGTTTTCTGGAAGCGCGGGTGCTCGCGGAGCATCGCGGCCAGTTCAAAGCCGTCAAGATCCGGCATGCAGACGTCAACAAGAAGGATCGCCACTTCATATTTGAGCAGCTGCGCCAACGCTTCGTTGGCCGAGCCGGCTTTGAGCAGGTTCTCGTCAAGCTCGCTCAGAATGGCCTCATAGCCGAGCAGCTTGGCGGGCTGGTCATCGACCAGCAGAATGTTGACCTTATCTTCGGCGCCCACGGACTCCCCGCCTTATTCCCGTCACCCTGCCGCGGCGCCGCCCCGCCCGCATCTGGCGCAGCCCGAAAGACGGGCTTTGCGGCGAACCCGGACACCACAGGTAGGTGGCGTATTTGGCCGATTTGAGGCACAGCCCTGTGAGCCGGGCCGGCGCAACCGATGAACAGAGCCGCTCACAGTTCAGACCCGCGCTACCGGTGCAGCCACATGCGCAAGGCGGACAGCAGCTGTTCGGTATTAACTGGCTTGGCGAGGTAATCGGAAGCGCCCGCCTCCAGACATTTCTCGCGATCTCCCTTCATCGCCTTCGCCGTCAGCGCGATGATCGGCAGCCGCCGGAACGCCGGATTGGCACGGATCGCCTGCATCGTCTGATAACCGTCCATCTCCGGCATCATGATGTCCATCAGCACGATCGCCAGCGCCGGTGTCGCATCGACCAGCGCGATCGCCTCGCTGCCGGTGGTCGCCGTCAGCACCCGCATGCCGCGGCGCTCCAGCACGCTGGAGAGCGCGAAGATGTTGCGCGCATCGTCATCCACCAGCAGCACCGTCTTGCCGACGAGATCCTCGTCCGAACTGTGCAGCCGCTCGATCATGCGCTGCTTGTCGGGCGGCAGCTCGGCGATGACGCGGTGCAGGAACAGCGCCGTCTCGTCGAGCAGCCGCTCCGGCGACTCGACGCCCTTGACGACGACGCTGCGTGCCATCGTGTGCAGCTGGGCATCCTCTTCCGGTGACAATTCGCGGCCGGTGAAGACGACGACCGGCAGATCGGCGAGCGCCGCATCGTCGCGGATCGCCGCCAGAAGGTCGAACCCGGACATGTCCGGCAGCCGCAGATCAAGCACGATGCAATCGGGCGGTTCGCCGCGCAGGAAATCGAGCGCCTCGGCGCCGGTCCCGGCCGTCACGAGATCGATGTCGTCGTGCCCGAGCAGCTCGGCGATGCCGAGCCGCTCGGCCGGGTTGTCTTCGACGATCAGCAGGCGCTTGCGGCGCGGCTGTACAAATTCCTTGATGCGGGTGAGCGCCGCCTCAAGATCGCCCGTGGTGGTCGGCTTGTTGACGAAGGCGAACGCGCCGCGGGCAAGCCCGTGCTGGCGATCCTCATCGAGCGTGACGACCTGCACCGGGATATGGCGGGTCGTGGGGTCCTGCTTCAGCTGGTTGAGCACCGTCCAGCCGAGCATGTCGGGCAGAAACACATCGAGCGAGACCGCGGTCGGCCTATATTCGCGGGCCAGCGCCAGCGCGTCGGCACCGCGCATCGCAACCAGCACTTTGAGGCCCTGATCGCGCGCGAGGTCGACAACGATGCGCGCGTAATGCGGATCGTCCTCGACGATCAGCAACACGACGTCGCCCGGCGCAATCGCATCGCGATCGTCGATCACGTTATCGACCGTCTCGGCGAGCTTGACCGGCGGAAAGCCGGTGCCGCCGTCGACCGGCTCGGCCAGCGCCGGAACCTGTCGATTGAGGGTCGCGGCGCCGGCATAGCGCAGCGGCAGGTAGAGGGTAAACGTACTGCCCACCCCGGGTATGCTGCGCAGATGGATCTCGCCGCCCAAGAGATTCGACAGCTCGCGGCTGATCGCCAGCCCGAGCCCGGTGCCGCCGTATTTGCGAGCGGTGCCGACATCGGCCTGCTGAAACGCCTCGAAGATGAGCCTTTGCTTTTCCGGCGGAATGCCGATCCCGGTATCCGACACCTCGAAGGCAACGACCGATGAGGCGCCGGACAGCACCGGATGCTCTGGGGTCCAACCGGCATTGGCCTGGTAGATGCTGAACTTGATGCCACCCTGGTCGGTGAACTTGAAGGCGTTCGACAACAGGTTTTTCAGAACCTGCTGCAGCCGCTTTGAATCGGTGCTGATGCTGCCGCCGATCTTCGGATCGATCTGCGCCTCGAACGACAGCTTGCGGTTCTCCGCCTCGTGCCGGAACGGCCGCGCGACGCTGTCGATGAGACTGGTGACAAGGATCTCCTCGACTTCGACCGACACGGTGCCGGATTCGATCTTTGACAGGTCGAGAATGTCGCTGATCAGGTTCAACAGGTCGGTGCCGGCGCTGTGGATCGTGCGGGCGAATTCGACCTGGCGCGGCGTCAGGTTGCCATCCGGGTTTTCGCCGAGCTGCTGGCCGAGGATCAGGATGCTGTTCAGCGGCGTGCGCAGCTCGTGCGACATGTTGGCAAGGAATTCGGATTTGTATTTCGAGGTCAGCGCCAGTTCGGCGGCCTTTTCCTCGACCGCGCGGCGCGCCTGTTCGATCTCCTGGTTCTTGCGCTCGACCTCGACATTGCGCTCGGCAAGCTGCTGCGCCTTCTGCTCGAGCTGTTCATTGGTCTGCTGCAGCTCGCGCTGCTGGGCCTGCAATTCGGCCGCGAGCTGCTGCGACTGCGTCAACAGGCCCTCGGTCTGCATCGTCGCTTCGATGCTGTTCAAGACGATGCCGATGCTGGCGGTCAACTGCTCCAAAAACGAGATCTGCAGATCGGTGAAGCTGCCAAGCGAGGCCAGCTCGATGACCGCCTTGACCTGGCCCTCGAACAGTACCGGCAGCACGATCAAGTTATTCGGCGTCGCCTCGAACAGGCCGGAGGTGACCGGCACGACGCCGGCCGACATCTGGGTGATCAACAGCCGCCGCGCGTCGAGCGCGCACTGGCCGACGAGGCCCTGTCCTGGGCGCAGCCGCTCCAGGTGCCCGCCCGGCACGCTGTCGGCATATGCCGACAGCTGGCGCAGGCTGGCGTCCGGCTCGACCAGATAGATGACGCCGTTCTGCGCGTTGACCAGCGGCGCCAGCTCCGACAGCAGCATGCGGCCGACGGCGGTGAGATCGCGCTGGCCCTGCAGCATGTTGGTGAAGCGCGCGAGGTTGGTCTTCAGCCAGTCTTCCTCGGTGTTGCGCTCGGTCGTCAGGCGCAAATTGTCGATCATCGTGTTGATGTTGTCTTTCAGCTCGGCGACCTCGCCGCGCGCCTCCACCTGGATCGAGCGCGTCAGGTCGCCCTTGGTGACGGCGGTCGCCACCTCGGCAATCGCGCGTACCTGCGTCGTCAAATTGGCGGCCAGCAGGTTGACGTTGCCGGTCAGATCCTTCCAGGTGCCTGCGGCGCCAGGCACGTTGGCCTGGCCGCCGAGACGTCCTTCGACGCCAACCTCGCGCGCCACCGTTGTCACCTGATCGGCAAACGTCGCCAGCGTGTCCGTCATGTAGTTGATCGTCTCGGCCAGCGCCGCCACTTCGCCCATCGACCGGACGGTCAGGTTCTGCTTCAGATCGCCGTTGGCGACCGCGGTGACAACCTTGACGATGCCGCGCACCTGTTCGGTCAGATTAGCGGCCATCACGTTGACCGTGTCGGTCAAATCCTTCCAGGTGCCGGCGACGCCCGGCACCTGCGCCTGGCCGCCGAGCTTGCCTTCGGTGCCGACCTCGCGGGCGACGCGCGTCACTTCCGAGGCGAAGGCGTTAAGCTGATCGACCATCGTGTTGATCGTGTTCTTCAGCTCGAGGATTTCGCCCTTCACATCGACCGTGATCTTGCGCGACAGGTCGCCGCGCGCGACGGCGGTCGTCACCTCTGCGATGTTGCGCACCTGTGCCGTCAGGTTGCCGGCCATCGAGTTGACCGAGTCGGTCAGGTCCTTCCATGTGCCGGCAATGTCCGGCACGACGGCCTGGCCGCCAAGCCGGCCTTCGGTGCCGACCTCGCGCGCAACGCGCGTCACCTCAGCGGCGAACGAGCGCAGCTGGTCGACCATCGTGTTCAGCGTTTCCTTGAGCAGCAGAATCTCGCCGCGCACATCGACGGTGATCTTCTTCGACAGGTCGCCGTTGGCAATGGCCGTCGCGACCTCGGTGATGTTGCGCACCTGGCCGGTCAGGTTCGACGCCATGAAATTGACGTTGTCGGTCAAATCCTTCCAGGTTCCGCCGACACCCGGCACCTGCGCCTGGCCGCCAAGCTTGCCTTCGGTGCCGACCTCGCGGGCGACGCGCGTCACCTCGCCGGCAAAGGCGTTGAGCTGATCGACCATCGTGTTGATCGTGTTCTTCAGCTCGAGAATCTCACCGGACACGTTGACGGTGATCTTGCGCGACAGGTCGCCGCGCGCCACCGCCGTCGTCACCTCGGCGATGTTGCGCACCTGGCCCGTCAGGTTGCCCGCCATCGAGTTGACCGAGTCGGTCAAATCCTTCCAGGT
>DATJSO010000228.1:0-2333 GCA_035504075.1 Allostellaceae bacterium
ATTGACGGCGAGACCCCGGTGCATTGCGGCGTTAGGATATGGGTAAACCCGCGAGAAGAGGAATCATGCCGCTGGAATTCCATCCGCTGCAGCCGGAAGGCGAGTTTGCTGCCGAGGTGCTCGGTGCCCCGCCCGACCTCAGGATCGACGACGGCACCCTCGCGGCGATCGAAGCGGCGTGGTTTCGCCACGGCATCCTGGTATTCCGCGATCTCGACATGACGCCGGCGGAGCACGTCGCCTTCACCCGGCGCCTCGGGCCACTGCACATCATGGTGCCGAGCGAGTTCAACCTCCCGGACCATCCCGAGGTCTGGATCGTCGGCAATGCCGAGGAAAACGGCAGGCCGCTGGGCCTGCGCGGTGCCGGCATGGGCTTTCACACCGACGGCGAGGACAAGACCATCCCCAATGCCGGCTCGTTCCTTTACGCGCGCATCGTACCGCCCGAAGGCGGCGACACGCTGTTTGCCGACATGGTCGCGGCCTATGCAGCGCTCCCCGAGGACATGAAGGCGAAAATCGCCGGCCGGCGTGCGCGGTTCAGCCGCGCCGACATGCATAGGATCAACTATCCGGACATGCGGCCCTACACAGCCGAGGAACTGGCGGCGCGGCCCGATGTCTACCATCCGCTGGTCCGTCGCCACCCGCGCAGCGGCCGCGTCTCGCTCTATATCGGCCGCTGGGCCTGCGACATCGAGGGGCTGCCGAAGGACGAAGGCCGTGCCATCGTCGCCTGGCTGCAGGAATTCGCGCGGCAGGATCGTTTTGTCTACCGGCACCGCTGGCGCGACGGCGACGCCGTGCTGTGGGATAACCGCTGCACCCAGCATTGCGCGACGCCGTTTGACGAGGCGCGCTATACGCGGCTCATGCACCGCACCACGCTCGAGGGCGATGCGCCGGTGATGGCGTGAATGGTTTAGGAATGCGCTCGAAGCGTCATGGCCGGACTCGGTCCCGCCATCCACCTGGATCCCCGGGTCAAGCTCGGGGATGACGAAAAGGGAAGGAAACAGGACGATGCCGAACGACTACGCCACCCGCTGGCCGAACTACCAGGAAGGCGATTTTATCCTGAAGGATTACCGCTTCGCCGGCGGCGAGGTGTTGCCGGAATTGAAGCTGCACTACCGCACGATCGGGGTACCGCAGCGCGACGCCGCGGGGAAGATTGTCAACGGCGTGCTCTTGCTGCAGGGCAACACCGGCACCGGCGAAAACTGGCTGCGCCCGAGCCTTGCCGACCACCTCTACGGCCCCGGTCAACCGCTCGATGCGCGGCGCTATTTCCTCATCATGCAGGACGCGCTGGGCCGCGGCGGCTCGTCGAAGCCGTCGGATGGGCTCCGGGGCAACTTCCCGCGTTACCGCTACCGCGACATGGTCGATAGCGGCTACCGCTTCATCACCGAGGGGCTCGGCGTCGGGCCTTTGCGGCTCGTGATCGGCAGCTCGATGGGCGGCATGCATGCCTGGATGTGGGCCGAGGCGTATCCCGACCTGATGGACGGGGTGATCCCCATTTCGTGCCAGCCGGTGCAGATCAGCGGCCGCAACTGGCTCGGCCGCCGCGCTCAGGCCGAGGCGATCCGTCACGACCCCGACTGGAACAACGGCTTCTACGACAAGAACCCGCGACATTACATCTATGCCGCGGCCGGCAATTTCGGCACCGAAAGCCCGACCCGCATCCAGGAGATGGCGCCGACCCTCGCCGCCGCCGACAAATTATACGAGGAGCGGCTGGCGCAGGCCGCAAAGGGCGACGCCAACGATGCGCTGTGGGCGATCGAGGCGATCCGCGACTACAACCCGGAACCCGACCTCGACAAGATCACCGCGCGCGTCATGCTGATCAACGACGCCGAGGACCACGCCAACCCGCCCGAACTCGGCACCGTCGAGCGCGCGATGAAGCGCGTCAAATACGGCCGCTACGTGCTGCTGCCGGCCGGCCCCGACACGCACGGCCATTTCAGCCATTATTACGCCAAGCTGTGGAAACCCTACCTGATCGAATTCCTGGAAACGCTCGGCCCACCGCGCCGCCGCCGCGGCTGATTAATGTTGCTAATATGTTCTGGACATACCGATCGAGGCGCGCTATCAGGGCAATCGTGCCGAATGGTCGGCCTCGGCCAGCAGTTCAATGACCTCATCATCGCTCAGCTGGCGGAAATCGTCGTAATAGAAGCCGATCGCGCCCAGGCCTTGCGGCGCCGCGACGCACACGGTCTCATCGGCCTCGGCGCTGAGCGCGGCCAGCGTCTCGGCGGCGACAACCGGCGCCGCCAGCACGAGCCGCCGGGGCGCGCGCCGGCGCACCG
>DATJSO010000229.1:0-8384 GCA_035504075.1 Allostellaceae bacterium
GAACCGCCGGTGCGATGCCGCTCGACCGTCCATCGGGCGCGCCCTCGCTGCTGGCCCTGGCCTCGCCCTGTCGCAGCGCACGCGGCGAATGGCGCGATGCGATGGTCGGCGCTGTGGCGCCACGGATCATCCTGTTCGTCATCGATCCGAATACCGACATCGACCGGCGCGGCAATACGGCCGCAGCGCAACGGCTGCGCGATCTTTTCGCGCTGACCACGGCGGAGGCGGCAACGGCGGTCGCCGCCGCCGGCGATGGGCTGCCGGCAGTCGCGCAGGCGCTCGGCGTCACGCCGGGGACCGCGCGAACGCATGCCAAATCCGCCTTCGCGAAAATGCAGGTCCGCGGGCAGGTCGATCTGGCGCGTCTGGTGGCCCGGCTCAGGCTGGTTGATTAGGCGATCAGGCGGGGTTCGCTGCCGTCTACCGGCGATTTCGGCGGGCGCCGCCGGCGCGCCCGCCGGCGTGAACCCCCAGCAGGTCGACTCGCGGCGCCGCCCGGCGCAACGCCGCCGATCGGGTTGGCGAGTTGGCTGAGGGACGCGAAATAGGACCCGAAATCGGCGTCAAATCCGCGGGCGTCAACGTAATTGCCCGCGCCGCCGGCGCAAGCGCGGCCAAAGACAATGTTTTGATGGCGTCATTGTCCGCGTCCCCCAAAGTCGGCGTGCGCCGGGCCGACGCTAGTTCCGCCCTATGGCCCGGCGCCCCCGTATTTGGGAGAGGCGCATCAAATGTGCAGCGGCGGGCGTGACGCCGGCCGGCCATCACGCCAAACAGCTATTCCAGGTTCAGCGGCTGGCCGGCGAGATCTTCCGCGCGTTCGATTTCGATCAGCACGGCATAGCCGTTTTTCTGCGGGTCGCGCTCCTTTTCGGGCGGGATCAGCCGCCGCCAGACCTCATCGTAGACCGGCCCCGACTTGTAGATCCTGGCGGTCCCGTAAAAGCGGGCGATGCCGCCGCGCGGCAGCAATCCTTCTTCACGCAGCGACGGTTTGCGAAAATAGATCGTCAGCTTCGACCCGTCGCGCATCGCCTCGGCGCTGCTGCCGCTGCCGCGCTCCCACAGCGCAAGGTGCTCGTCGTCATAGACCATCGTGCCGCCGCGCGGCGTGATCTGGGCAAAGCCGTTCGGCAGGCAGGAGCCGAGAAGGCAGACATTGGCCGGAAAGGCCGTGTCGATATGCCCTTGCAGTGTCTTTGGAATCTTGGCCATCGGAACTCCCTCGCGATCAGGCGGCCGCAGTCGGCGTCGCGGCCGGGGTCTCGGCGGCGACCGGCGTTGTCGCGGCTGTCGCCGCAGCGGCAGCCGCCTCCTCACGCACCGCCGAGGAGGCGGCGATGCTGGCAATCGTAAAATCGCGCTCGCTGATGACGGGCCGGGCGCCCGGCGGCATCTCGACGGCGGCGATGTGGACGCTGTCGCCGATCTCGAGCCCGTCGAGATCGACGACCAGACGGTCGGGGATGTTGTCGACCGAGCACACGACTTCGACGCCGTGCCGCACGATATTGAGAATGCCGCCGCGGCGCAGGCCCGGCGACCGCTCGTTGTTGATGAACGTGACCGGCACCGTGACCGTCACGACGGCGCCCGCCCCGACCCGCATGAAATCGGCATGGATCGGCTTGTCGCTGATCGGGTCATACTGCACGTCGCGCGGCAGCGTGCGGTGCGTCGCGCCGTCGATGCTGATATCAACCAGCGTCGCGAAAAACGCCGGCCGCGCCACCGCCCGGCCCAACTCGCGCGGCTCCAGGCTGATCAGGGCCGGCTCTTGCCGGTCGCCGTAGATGATCGCCGGCACGCGCCCCCGGCGGCGGACGGCGCGCGCCGCGCCCTTGCCGGCGCGCTCGCGCCGCTCGGCGTCGAGGCTGATGATTTCAGGCATCGATTCGCAACTCCTTTATACTCTGGCGTCATGCGCAGGCCTGGCCCGGCTCTCGCAGCGCGAGTTGGCCGGCTTGGCCGCGTGCGCGGATATATACCGTCAATCAAACAGGCTGGATACCGAGCGCTCCTCGCTGATCCGCAGGATCGCTTCGGCCATCAGCGGTGCGATCGTCAGCTGGCGGACATTGCCGGCGACCCGCACGGCCTCTGTCGCAACGATGCTGTCGGTCAGCACCAGCTCCTTGATCGGCGAGGCGGCGACGCGCGCCACCGCTCCGCCCGACAGGACCCCGTGCGTAACATAGGCATAGACCCCCTCGGCACCGCTCTCCATCAGCGCCGCGGCCGCGTTGCACAGCGTGCCGGCACTGTCGACGATGTCGTCGACGAGGATGGCGCGGCGCCCAGCGACATCGCCGATGATGTTCATGACCTCGGAGACGCCGGCGCGCTCGCGCCGCTTGTCGATGATCGCCAGATCGCCGTCGAGCCGGCGGGCGATCGAGCGGGCGCGATAGACGCCGCCCACATCGGGCGACACGATGACCAAGTCCCGGTCGCCGTGCGCCTCGCGAATATCTTTCACCAGCACCGGCTCGGCATAGAGATTGTCGGTCGGAATGTCGAAAAAGCCCTGGATCTGGCCGGCGTGCAGGTCGAGCGTCAAGACGCGGTCGGCACCCGCCGTGGTTATCAGATTGGCCACCAGCTTTGCCGATATCGGCGTGCGCCCGCTCGATTTGCGGTCCTGCCGGGCATATCCGTAATACGGAATAACCGCCGTCATGCGCCGCGCCGAACTGCGCCGCAGTGCGTCGAGCGTCACGAGCAGTTCCATCAGGTGGTCGTTCGCCGGATATGAGGTCGATTGGACCACGAACACGTCTTCGCCGCGGACGTTTTCGTGAATCTCGACAAAAATCTCCATATCGGAAAACCGCCGCACGCTGGCCCGCGTCAGCGGCAATCCGAGATAGGCCGAGATCGCCTCGGCGAGCGGGCGGTTGCTGTTGCAGGCGAGAATCTTCATCGGCCGGCCGAAATGGGGACGCCGCCAACGGGGTCCGCTCCCGCGGCGACCCGCGCGCCGCGGGTTGTAACAAAACCGCCTCGCCGAAGCAATGCGCGTGGCCGCCGGCGACGCGCGCCCCACCCGATCGGGCAGCATAGGGCGTTTATCATGTCTTAAGCATACCACCGGCATAGTGCGTCCGCTGCGGTTCAGCGGGAGCCGATCGCCCTGCCCAGGTCCATCTCCGTCTTGGTGCCGGTCCTCGACGATTGGGCATCGTTTGCGACGATGGTCGCCGACCTCGATCGCCAGTTCGCCGGCCGCGAGATTGCGATCCGCCTCTACGCGGTCGATGACGGCTCGCTGGCGCCGTTCACGCCCGACATGCTCGACCTGCCGCCCGCTTCCTGCATCGTCCGTTTCGAAATCATCCGCCTCGCGCTCAATCTCGGTCACCAGCGGGCGATCGCGGTGGGATTGTGTGCGATCGCCGACGGACCCGAGTGCGATGGCGTCGTCGTCATGGACGGCGACGGCGAAGACCGTCCCAGCGACATTGCGGCTCTGGTCGCCGCCAGCCGCGACAATCCCGGCACCATCGTACTCGCGCGCCGCGCCAGGCGCTCGGAGCCGTGGACCTTTCAGCTATGGTATCAGCTCTATCGCATGCTGTTTTACATGCTGACCGGGCAGGCGATCCGGTTCGGCAATTTTTCACTGCTGCCGTTGCCGGCGGTGCGCCGCCTCGTTTACATGCCCGAGTTGTGGAACCATCTTGCCGCCTCGATCATGCGGTCTCGCCTGCCCCATCTGGAGGTGCCGATCGCCCGCGGCCGCCGCTTTGCCGGCCAATCGCGCATGAACCTGGTCAGGTTGATCGTACACGGATTGAGCGCGCTCTCGGTGCACACCGATATGATCTTCGCGCGCGTGCTGCTGGCCGCCGCGGCCGTCGCCGCGGCCGCGGCGCTCGGCATCGTCGGGGTCGCGGTCATTCGCTTCGGCACGCGCCTCGCCATCCCGGGCTGGGCGACGGTTGCCTGGGGCGACCTGCTGATCATGCTGCTGCAGACGGTCGTCGTCGTCATTGCCGCGACGCTGACGATGCTGGCCGGACGCAGCAGCCGGCCGATCGTGCCGATCCTCGACGCACGGCAGTTCATCGCCGAGCGGCAGTGCATCGCTCGCGAACAGCCGCACGTCGCACCGACGCCGGTATGAACGCCGCCGCCGCGCCGCATCCGCGGCGCCGCCCGCGCTGCCTGGCGGCGCCGTTCTTTGCCGATCCGGCGCGCCGCCGAATGAAGAATTCGGGCGACCCGGCGGCCAGCCGCGCCGCGTTCCAGCGCGCGCCGTTGCGCAATCTCGATTTTCTGCTGCGGCAAAGATATCGCTGGATGCAGCGGTGGATTGCACCCGATCACATCGTCATCGAACTGGGCGCCGGCGCCGGCCTGTCGCCGCGTTACCTGCCGCACCCGCCGATCCTGAGCGATGTCATCGCCAATCCCTGGCTTGATGTCGCAATGGACGCCGCCCGATTGGCGCTTGGCGACGCTTCGATCGATGTAATGATCGTCTCGAACGCGCTGCACCATTTCCCGTCACCGGCGCAATTTCTGCACGAAGCGGTGCGCGTCTTGCGGCCGGGCGGCCTGATATTGCTGAACGAAGCCTACTGTTCGCTGCTGCTGCGGCTTTTGCTGCGCCTCATGCAGCATGAAGGATATTCCTGGGACGTCGATATCTTTGCTGCAAATTCGAGCGCGAACGACCTGAAAGATCCGTGGTCGGGCAACAATGCGGTGTCGAACCTGCTGTTCGATTGCCGTGATGAGTTCGAAGAGCGGTTTCCGCGATTGCGAATTCTCGACGACGCGCCGTGCGAGAGCCTCTTGTTCCTGGCGTCCGGAGGGGTGACGTCGCAGGTCGGAATGCCGGCGCTGCCCGCTCCGGTCTTGCACGGCATCGCCGCTCTCGATGCGCTGCTTGTGGCGGTGGCGCCGCGGCTGTTTGCGCTGAGCCGCCGAACGGTATTGCAGAAAACGGACGGGCGGAGCGCGCGGCGCTGACCGATCGGCGATTGCGCTTGTCGCGTCTGTCGGGTCGGCTCTATACCGCGCATGCCGCTCTCGCCTCTTGA
The DNA here is from genome assembly GCA_035504075.1 of Allostellaceae bacterium. GTDB lineage: Bacteria > Pseudomonadota > Alphaproteobacteria > ATCC43930 > CGMCC-115725 > DATARH01. The sequence goes on from DATJSO010000229.1 coordinate 5,052, forward strand.
AGGCGGGCGGAAAAGCGCCAGAATCATCTTCATGCAATCGACCAACGATATCCGCGCCGCCTTTCTCGACTATTTCGCCCGCCACGGCCACGACGTCGTGCCGTCGAGCCCGCTGGTGCCGCGAAACGACCCGACGCTGCTCTTTACCAATGCCGGCATGGTGCAATTCAAGAACGTCTTCACCGGCGTCGAGAAACGGCCGTACAACCGCGCCACCACGGCGCAGAAATGCGTGCGCGCCGGCGGCAAGCACAACGACCTCGAAAATGTCGGATATACCGCGCGTCATCACACGTTTTTTGAAATGCTCGGGAATTTTTCCTTTGGCGATTATTTCAAGGAACAGGCGATCGAACTGGCGTGGAACCTGGTCGTGCGCGAGTTTGGCCTCGATCCCCAACGGCTGCTCGTCACGGTGTATGTTGACGATGAGGCTGCGGCGCGGCTGTGGGCAAAGATCGCCGAATTGCCGGACGACCGCATCATCCGCATCGCCGGCGCCGACAATTTCTGGGCGATGGGCGATACCGGACCATGTGGCCCGTGCTCCGAAATTTTCTATGATCACGGCGCCGCGATCCCCGGCGGGCCGCCGGGCAGCCCGGACCAGGACGGCGACCGCTTTGTCGAGATTTGGAACCTTGTGTTCATGCAATACGAGCAGCTGCCGAGCGGCGAACGCGTGGCGCTGCCGCGCCCGTCGATCGACACCGGCATGGGGCTCGAACGCATCGCCGCCGTCTTGCAGGGCAGACACGACAACTACGACATCGACCTGTTTCGCGCCCTGATTCTCGCCTCGGCCGAGGCGTCCGGCGTAGCGCCGGACGGGCCGCAGGCGGTGTCGCACAGGGTCATCGCCGACCACCTGCGCGCTTCGGCCTTTCTGATCGCCGACGGCGTCTTGCCGAGCAAGGAGGGGCGCGGCTACGTGCTGCGCCGCATCATGCGACGGGCGATGCGGCACGCGCAGATGATCGGCTGCGCCGAGCCGTTGATGTGGCGTCTCGTGCCGGCCCTGGTGCAGCAGATGGGCGCCGCCTACCCGGAGTTGCTGCGCGCCCAGCCGCTCGTCGCCGAGACGCTGCGCCTTGAGGAAGAGAATTTCCGCCAGACGCTGGGTCGCGGGCTGGCGCTGCTGGAAGAGATGGCCGAAGGCAAGGGGCTGAAGGACAGCAGCACGCTCGACGGCAGCGTCGCGTTCACGCTTTACGACACCTACGGCTTCCCGCTCGATCTGACACAGGACATTTTGCGGCCGCGCGGCATCGCGGTCGATGTCGAGAAATTCGGACAGGACATGGAACGCGCGCGCGCCCGCTCGCGCGCCTCATGGGTCGGCTCGGGCGAGGCGGCGACGGAAGCGGCATGGTATGCGCTGCGCGACGAGGTCGGGCCGAGCGAGTTTCTCGGCTACGAAACAGAGACGGCGGAAGGCGTCATCGCGGCGATAATACGCGGCCTCGATAAGGGAAAAGCCGAACGCACGGACAAGGCGGAGGCCGGCGACGAGGTCGGCCTTATCGTCAACCAGACGCCGTTTTATGGGGAATCCGGCGGTCAGCTCGGCGATACCGGCGTCATTTTCTCGGCGAACGGCGGGGAGCTGGCGGTGCGTGACACGCTGAAGAAGGCGGGCGATCTCTATCTTCACGTCGGCCGGATGCAACATGGCATGCTGCGGGTCGGCGACGCCGTCGAGCTGCGCATCGACGGCGATCGCCGGCGGCGGCTGCGCGCCAATCATTCGGTCACACATCTGTTGCACCAGGCGCTGCGCCATCGCCTCGGCGAGCATGTGACGCAGAAGGGATCGCTGGTCGCGCCGGACCGGCTCCGCTTCGACTTCAGTCACCCAAAGCCGTTGAACCCGGACGATATCGCCGCGATCGAAATCGAGGTGAATGCGCAGATCCGCGGCAACTCGGAGGTGCGCACGCGCCTGTTGACCCCGGATCGCGCTGTTGCCGAAGGCGCGTTGGCGCTGTTCGGCGAAAAATATGGCGATGAAGTGCGCGTCGTGTCGATGGGCCGGGCGAACGGCGCGGCGAACGGCGACGCGCGCCCCTATTCGGTCGAGTTGTGCGGCGGCACGCACGTGCAGCGCGGCGGCGATATCGGCCTGTTCAAGATCGTCGGCGAGAGTTCAGTTGCCTCGGGCGTGCGTCGCATCGAAGCGCTGACCGGTGCCGCCGCGGAGGCTCATCTCGCGGCGGAGGAAGCGTTGCTGCGGGAAGCGGCAGCGACGCTGCGCACCAGCCCGTCCGAGCTGCCGGCGCGTCTCGCCCGGCTCGTCGAGGACCATCGCCGGCTCGAGCGCGAACTCGCGGAAGCGCGCCGCGCGCTGGCGGTTGGGCGCGCATCGGGGCCGCCAAACGGCGGCGACGCAGCCGCGAGCGGCATCAAGCGCATTGGCAATGTCGCCTTCGACGGTCGGCTCGTCGACGATGTCCCGGGACGCGAATTGCGCGCACTTGCCGACGATTTGAAGCGGCGGATCGGCTCCGGCGTCGTCGCCGTCGTCTCACGCGCCGACGGCAAGGCGGCGATCGTCGTCGGTGTCACCCACGACCTGGCGGATCGCTTCGACGCGGTCGAACTTGTTCGCTTGGGAGCAGGCGCGGTCGGCGGCACGGGCGGCGGCGGCCGGCCCGACATGGCCCAGGCCGGCGGTCCCGAGGGGGCGCATGCCGAGGCGGCATTGGCGGCAATCGAAGAGGCGCTCGGCCGACGCTGACGGCCACGCCTCGCGGCGCTCATAAGGCTTGCCGTGATTCGCCGCTCGGTTGCAGGTGAATTCTCAGGTTTATTGCTTTAATCGATTGATTTATCTGGAATCAATTGGCGCTTCTCGACGGCGTCGGCGGCCTGCCGCATGATTTTGCGGGCAGCAGTGCGGGGGTCCGCGGGGCTGCCGACACGGGATCGGGTGCGCGCGTAATGAGACGAGTATACGCGGCGGCGTCGGTGCTTATCGCACTCAGTTCGGTCGCGCTGTGCGGCTGTGAGCAGTCGGTGATTAATCCCGACCCGCTTGCCATCAACGGCCGCGACGGCGGCGGCCGGCCGGTGAGCTACGACACGATGATGCGGCTCGCCGCCGACGCGCACGCCGCCGGAGACCTGGCCGCCGCGATCAGCTTTTACCGGCGTGCAGCGGCGCTCGACGGCACCGCGGTGGCGCCATTTATCGGCGCCGGCAATTCGCTGATGGAAATGGGCAAGGTCGACGAGGCGATCGTAGCCTTCAACGCAGCGCTGGCGCGCAACGGAGAAGATCCGGAGGCGTTGCGCGGGCTGGCCAGGGCCGATCTGCTGACGGGGAAAGAAGAG
>DATJSO010000230.1:0-14504 GCA_035504075.1 Allostellaceae bacterium
CTCGCCGCAGCGCTCGCCGAGATCCGCGCGACGCAGCCGCCACTGCGCGGCGTCGTCCATGCCGCCTCCGCGATTGTTGACGGGTTGGCCGCGGAACTCGATGAAGCGGCGATTGCCGCAACGCTGCGCCCGAAGCTTGCCGGCGCGATCGCTCTCGATCGTCTGACGCGGGACGATCCGGTCGAGCTGTTTTTGCTGTTCTCGTCGGCGACGACGGTGCTCGGCGCGCCAGGGCAGGCGGCGTATGTCGCCGCCAATCTGGCGCTGGAGGTGCTGGCGCAGCAGCGGTGCGCGGCGGGCCGACCGGGGCTCGCGGTCGCCTGGGGACCGATCGGGGATGCCGGGTATCTCGCCGAACGGCCGGCGGCACGTGAGGCGCTGGCGCGGCGGTTGGGGGCGCGGCCGCTGCGTGCGGCCGACGCATTGGCGGCGCTGCCGGCGATGCTCGGCGGCGGGCTTGCAGTGGTCGCTTTCGCCGAGACCGGCTGGCATGAGGCGCGCCGCCATCTGCCGCTCGTCGCCGCGCCGCTGTTTGCCGAAATGGGCGCGGAGGCTGCCGCCGCCGCGGCCGACGGTTCGCTCCTCGAACGGTTGGCCGAACTCGACCCCGATCAGGCCCTGGAGCTGATCAAAGCCGCCGTCGTCGAGGAGGCCGCCGCGATCCTGCGCATGCCGGCCGCCGCGCTCGATCGGCAACAACCGCTCTCCGAATTCGGCATGGATTCGCTGATGGCGGTCGAGTTGCGGTTGGCGCTGGAGGCTCGGTTGCGGCTCGATCTGCCGTTGATGTCGCTGGCCGAGGGCACGAGCGTGGCCTCGATTGCCGCCAGGCTCGCCGGCGCCCTGACGGCGCCGCGCCATGCGAATGAGATCGTCAGTCTGGCGGAACGCTACGAGGTTGCCGATGCCGGCCGGCTGGAAGGGCTGGTGACGCCGGCAGAACGGCCCGACCCGATCGCGGTCGACTCGGCCGCCGCCGAGTGACGCGTGGCTGCCGGGCGCGATCTCTTCGGATTGTCGGCGCAGGCCAAGGCGCGGCTCGTCGAGAGATTGTCCTCGGCCGCGGCGGCGCGGCTGTCAACCGGCGCGACGCGCGGGCCGGACGCGGCGGCCGTCGGCGATGGCCGGCTCGATGTCGAGCGGCTCGATGCGTGGCGCGAAATCCGCATGATCGAGGCGGCGGCGGATTATCTCGGCATCGCCGATCCGTTTTTCCGGGTGCATGACGGCATCGCCGGTGCCGAGACGCTGATCGACGGCCGTTGCTACATCAATTTCGCGTCGTACAATTACATCGGCCTCAACGGCGATCCGCGCGTCACGGCGGCGGCGAAGGGGGCGCTCGACCGGTACGGAACGTCGGTCTCGGCCAGCCGTCCGGTCTCCGGCGAGCGGCCGATCCATCGCGAATTGGAGCGGTCGCTGGCACGCATTCACGGCGCCGAGGAGTGCGTCGCGCTGGTCGGCGGCCATGCGACCAACGTCACCGTCATCGGGCACCTGTTGGGACGCAGCGACGTGATCGTGCACGACGCACTGATCCACAACAGCATCGCGCAGGGGGCCATATTGTCGGGGGCGCGGCGCCTGCCGTTTCGCCATCTCGACGTGCAGGCGGCCGACCGGGCCCTTGCCGAAGCGCGCTCGCGCCATGCCAACGCGCTGCTCGTCATCGAGGGGCATTACAGCATGGACGGCGATGTGCCCGATCTGGCCGCCTTTGTCGCCGTGGCGCGGCGCCATCGCGCCTGGCTGATGGTGGACGATGCGCATGCGCTGGGCGTGTTGGGGCCGCGTGGGTTCGGCTCGGCCGATCATGCCGGGATCGATCCGACAGCAATCGACATCTGGATGGGCACGCTCAGCAAAAGCCTTGTGTCCTGCGGCGGCTACATCGCCGGCCGCAAGGCGCTGATCGATTACCTGAAGCGCGCGGCGCCGGGTTTTGTCTTTTCCGTCGGCATCGCGCCCGCGGCGGCGGCGGCGGCGCTGGCGGCGATCGAGATCCTGGAGCACGAACCCGAGCGCGTCCGCCGCCTCAACGAGCGCGCCCGGCTGTTCCTGCGGCTGGCTCGCGACGGCGGCCTCGATGTCGGCAGCTCGGTCGGCGCGGCGATCGTGCCGATCATCACCGGCAGTTCGATCGCCGCCGGCCGACTTGCCCAGGCGCTGTTTCAACGCGGCATCAACGTTCAGCCGATCCTCTATCCCGCGGTCGCCGAGCGCGCCGCCCGGCTGCGCTTTTTCCTGACCTCCGAGCACAGCGAAGCGCAGGTGCGCGAAGCGGCGGCAATCGTGGTGGAGGAAGCCCGCGCGATTGCCGCCGCACCGACCGATCTCGCCGCCGTGGCGCGGCATCTTGCGAGCCGGCGCGGCCAGTCCGGCTGACCGCGTTACGGGATCGGCGGCGCCGCCGCGACCTCGGCGATGAACCGCTCGATGATCGCGAAATGGTCCTGCCAGCACGGCGGCCGCCAACCGGCGAGGCGGGCGAGCTGCGCCGCCCGGCGCGGCGATTCCGGCGCCGCGTAATCGAGGATGGCCGCGCGCCAGCCCAGCCCGTCGAGCGGGTCGAAAAACTCGGGGATACCGCCGCCGGTCTCGCGCAACGCCGGGATGTCGCTGCACAGCGCCGGCACGCCGAGCGCCAGCGCCTCGATGACCGGAAAGCCGAACCCTTCGGCGAACGACGGCAGCAATACCGCGCGCGCGCCGCAAAGCAGCCTGACCATCGCGGAGTCAGACAACGCGTTGTGCTCGATGACGGCGCTGCGCAGCGCCGGGCAGCGTTCGAGCATGTCGACGACGTTCTCGGTTTCCCAGCCGCGCTGACCGATCAGCACGAGGAGCGGTGCGGCATCGCCTAGCTCGGCCGCCAGTCGGCGCCACACGTTGAGCAGCAGCAGATGGTTTTTGCGCGCCTCGATCGTGCTGACATAGACGAAATAGGGTCGCGGGAGCGGCGGCTCACCGCCCGCCGGTGCGGCCGGCAGATCGATGCCGAACGGCGCGACGAGAACCGGCGGCGACCGGCCGGCGATGTCGAGTTGGCCTTGCAGCGCGTCCAGCGTCACCGCCGAGTTGACGATCAGTGCGTCGGCGAACCGGGTCGCGTTGCGAACCCGCCGCAGGTGGTTTGCCGCCTGGCCGGGCTTTGCATATTCGGGAAACTGCACCGGGATCAGGTCGTGGATCAGGCAGACGAACCGCGCGCCGCTGCTCGCCTTCACGCGCGCCAGCAGCGCATCATTCTCCAGGTGATGATGCGATACGAGCAGATAGACGGCGCCCGTGCGATCGCGCAGCCGCCGGGTTAACGCCTGCTCGCGCGACGCCAGCAGCCGCAGCCGCAGGCCGCGCGCGATCCGCTCGGCGGAGCGCGCCGGTTTCGCCGCTCCGCCGTCCCCCCGCCACTCGGCCGCGGTCGCCGCGACAAATTCTCGCGCGGCATCGTCGGGCAGGAGACCGAGGCCGCCCGTCGGCCGCATCGCCGCGAAACAGACCTCGGCGCCGGTAGCCGCCAGGTGCCGGGCATACGCGATCTCGACCCGATCGATGCCGGTCGGCGTGCTGCGCCCGGCGCGCGACAGCGTGCGTGAAACATCAGCGGCGATTATCGGCACAGCGATCCGATGGCATGCTGGCCGGCCAGGCTGCGCCCGCGACGCCCCACCTTGTTCCGGCGCCGCCGGGCGCTCCCGCAGTTGCTGCCGCCGCGGCGAAACAGGGGCGGGGCCGCCATCGGGCATGTTACGGAGCCGCGTTCTTCACGACGATCCCGGTAATCACCGGGCCGGTCAACGTATTGAGCAGGGTGAAGAATTTTTGCAGTTCATCGAGATTGGCGTTGGCGACGTAGATGATGTCCTTGTCCCGAACCCGGAACCGCTGCGCGAGGAAATACGATTTGGCATCGCGCATGTCGAGCCGATAGACGACGGGCGAACTGCCATCGGGGCCGGTGCGCAGCTGCGGTTCGCCCAATGCCCTGACGACGCGCGGCGGCTCGAAGCGGAACAGGAAAACGCCCGATGGGTCGGAGCGCTGGTCCTGCAGCCCGCCGGCCTTGGCGAGAGCCTCGACAAGGGTCGGCCGTTCGGAGGGGAAGGGGATGTCGGCATTGGCGCCGGTCGCGCCGAAGACCGTGAACGATTGAGGCACGCGCACGAGCGTCAAGACATCGCCCGGGTGCGCGTAGATGTTCTCGGCCGGATGCGAAATCAGGGTTTCGAGCGGGATCGTCGCCGTGACGCCGCCGCGCGACAGACGCACAAACGTCTCGTAAACCGGACCCGCGGCACCGCCTGCCTCGGCGATTACGTCGAGCAGCCGGTCGCCTCTTACCGACAGCGGGATGCGCGCGCCGTGCACGACCTCGCCGGTCACCGTGACGCTGTTCGCCACGCTTTTCGTGACCGTGACGATGACCTGCGGCTGAATGGCTTTTTCGTCGAGGCGGTGCTCGATCGTCCGCTGAACCTCGACCGGCAGGCGTCCGGCGACCGGGATGCGGCCGGCGAACGGCACGCTGATCCCGCCGTCTTGTCCCACCACCTGCTCCGGGATCGTGACGCTGCGCGATCCCGAGGTGACGCCCTCATCCGGACCGCCGCCGCTGAACAAGCCGCCGCCGGCGGCCTCCCAGATCGACACGATGATGCTGTCGCCGACCGCGATCTTGTGCGGCGGCGGCGGGCCATATTTCTTGAAGCGCGCCGCGAAACTGGCGACCGGCTCGGCGCGCAGCGCCGCCACGACATTGTCGTTGATATCGACGAGGTCGAACCGCGTCCGGTTGCCCTCGACCTCCTGATGGATGATCTGACTTGCGGTGGGGCCGGCAGTCGGCAGCGCCGAGCACGCGGTGAGGAGAACGGCAAGCAAACCTATCGCTGCGGTTGCCCTCATCACCCCCCGGCTTTGGCTGCGCGAGCGTGCGCGCCGGTCGAGAGGCCGCTCGGTGCGGCTACTGCGCGACGCGCCATTGTACAACGGGCGACCGCCCGCCGCTCCCGGTCTCGCTGGCTGAAATCCCCTGTGTTACAACGCGGTTCCAGGCCCGGCTCGACCCGACCGCCGATCGCGGCCGTCAACCTGACGGTTCACGCCGCCGCAGTCAAACGACTTGTACCGCCGTCGCAATCATGCGCGCCGCATAGACTCCCATCCAGCCGATCGGATCGAGCCAGCCTTTTTCGTTGCGCGGCGGCCGAATCGCCCGGATATGCGCGTCGGTGATCTCGGACAGATCGCTGATTGCGCGCGGCGGGTCCCCCTCGGTGGACCAGAAGAACCGGGTCGAGCCCCCGGCCTCGTGCTTTGCGACGAGGCAGTTTGGCGCACCGCCCCTGTGATTGTAAAGCCCGACCGCCGAATAGCGCTCTTGGTGGCTGACGATCATGACCCCTTCCGTGCCGGGAAAGGCGTATTTCATCGCCGAGAACCAGCGGCACAAAGCGGTCAGTTCCGCCTCGGTGAATTCATGCTCGCCGCGCGACGCGGGCGATCTGCCGTCTGCCGTCCGCCGTGCTCGCGCCGTCAGCGGAAAGGCTATCACGTTCGTCGTGTCCGACACTGTTCCCCCACACGCAACCCGCTGCCGGCGGGAGTTTCAGTCTGCGCAGTTCATCGCATCGCTGCGATGAAGCCGCCCCGAAACCTGTCGCGCCCGCCAACCAGACCCCCGACACTCGAAACTGTTTTCAAGGACTTCCGGATTTCGAACCGCACAATTCGCAGGCGCGCTCCGGAGAAAGACTATAATGGAGCGCCGATTCGGGGCAATCGAGTGCGGGTTGGCGATCCGGGTTTTCGTTCCTGTGTGCCCTCAAAGCAACAGTGGCAAAAAGGCGACAGGATGCGAAACCAATGGTTATGTTCGGCGGCGCGGCGGCGTTGGCCGCGACCGCGCTAGCGCGGTCGGCCGCCGAGCGCGGCAACCGGCACGACGGTGACGGGCGCGATGCCGGCCGCCATCATGTGGAGTTCCGCGGCCGTGCGCGGCGACAGGTCGATCAACAGGGAATGGCTGACCGGGCCGCGATCGTTGATGACGGCGACCGCCGAGCGGCCGTTTCGCAGGTTCGTGATGCGCACTAGCGAATGCAGCGGCAGCCAGCGATGTGCCGCGGTCGGGTGGATCGAATCCAGCCTCTCGCCGCTGGCGGTGCGCTCGCCGAGGTGGCGGCCGCCGTACCATGCGGCCTCGCCGATTTCGCGCGGCCCGATCGCGTGCAGCGGGCCGATGTAGCGGTCCTGCGGCGGCAGCCTGGCGGCGCGACTGCTCCGAGCCAGGTGCCGGGGCCGCCGGGTGTCCGTTCCGCCGTGGGCGTGATGTTCACGGCGACGCGCGGCGCCACGCGTCTCCGCCGCATGGCGGCGCCCCGTCCGCCCGCGGTGGAGGCCCGCTGTCGCCGCCCGGCCGTGTTTGACCTTGACGCTGGAGATCGGCTGGTGATGGGTGGCATGGCCGTCCCTGGCCCAGGACGCCACCGAAACGATGGCCAGCGCAAGCGACAGGCCAATTGTCGTTCGCATCCTCATCCGCATGCGCCTCCGTGTTATTGCCGGGAAATATCTGGGCCGCGGCCGACCCGAACGGGCGCCGGTTCCGACGAGGAAAGTGATGCAACGGCCGTCCCGGGTCTATGGCGATTGCGCCCGGGTGGGGACGGGGAGAAATGCTGCGGCGAGCCTAGCCAGTCGCAAATTGGGTTGTCAACGTTTTCATTCATTAGTTTTTATGCAAAAATGATCACGGCTCTGATCTGCGCTCGCCGATCTGCTGCTCTATCGGGGTTTATTCCTCACAATAATCAGACAGGTGAATTCTTTAGACTGGGGACCCTGGGAAATCATCGGCAAATGTCGGGTGTTGGCAGGCGGGGTCGAGGCGATGCTGCGCCCCCTTTAACAAACCGTTGCGCCGCTCGTCGATGAGCGGCGGCATATCTTGCGTTCTCGGCACAATCGGGCCGCCGATGCGCGGACGTGGAAATGAGGCTGGCCGCGCGACGGGCTTTCGCGCCATAAGGGCGGGCCGTCGGCAATCTGGCCGGCATCATCGGAGGAATGGCTCATGGCGGAGCAGGAGCGTGCATTGATTGTCGGTGCCGGTGCCGGGCTGAGCGCCGCGCTGGCCCGCCGTTGCGCCAAGGACGGCATGGCGGTCGTGCTGGCGGCGCGCAACACTGAAAAACTCGCCGCGTTGGCGGCGGAAACCGGCGCCACGGCCGTCGCCTGCGATGCGACGCGGGCCGAGGATGTCGAGCGGCTGTTCGCCACCATCGACGCCGGCGGCAACCGGCTCGATCTCGTCGTCTACAACGCCAGCGGACGGGCGCGTGGGCCGATCGTCGAGCTCGATCCTGCGGCAGTCGACGCCGCGATCCGGGTTACCGCGTTCGGCGGCTTCCTTGTCGCACGGCAGGCCGCGATCCGCATGGAGAGGCAGGGAAGCGGCACGATCCTGTTCACCGGCGCCAGCGCCAGCGTCAAGGGCTACCCGCGCTCGTCATCGTTCGCGATGGGGAAATTCGCGTTGCGCGGCCTCGCGCAGAGCCTGGCGCGCGAATTGCAGCCGCAAAACGTCCACGTCGGCCACATCGTCATCGACGGCGGCATCCGCCGCTCGGGCGACCCGCGCGCCAACGAGCGTGGTCCCGACGGGCTGCTCGATCCCGAGGCGATCGCCGACACCTACTTGCACCTGCACCGCCAGCACCGCAGCGCCTGGGCCTGGGAGATCGAATTGCGGCCCTGGGTCGAAAATTTCTGATTACAGCTGGTTCTCTTCCTCGGCGTGACGGAATGGCGAATATTCGGCGAGGTGCTCGATCTTCTGCTCGACCATTTCGCGTTCGCGGGCGAGGAATTGCGCGACGGCGCGACGAAAGCCGGGATCGGGGATCCAGTGGGCGCTGTAGGTCGGTACCGGCAGGTAGCCGCGCTGCAATTTGTGCGGCCCCTGCGCGCCGGCCTCGACCCGCTGCAGCCCATGCTGGCAGGCGAACTCGATCGCCCGGTAATAGCAGCATTCGAAATGCAAAAACCGGTATTCGCGGTGAGCGCCCCAGTTGCGGCCATAGATCGTGTCGCGGCCCAGCAGGTTGAACGCCCCGGCGATGTAGTCGCGGCCGCGCCGCGCCATGAACAAGACGACATTGTCGGGCATGCGCTCGCCGATCATCGAGAAGAACCGGCGGGTCAGGTAGGCCTGGCCCCATTTGCGGTCGGAGGTGCCGAGATAGAGCCGGTAGAACGCGTCCCACGCCTTCTCGGTGAGGTCGGAGCCGGTCAGCAGATCGACCTCGATCTGGCCGTCGGCCAGCGCCTCGCGCCGTTCCTTTTTGACCGCCTTGCGCTTCCTGTGGTTGAGCGCCGCCAAATAGTCGTCGAAATCGCGGTAGCCCTGGTTCGTCCAATGGAACTGCTGGCCGACCCGCGGCAGAAACCCCGCCTCGCCGAGCAGCGCGAAATCCTCGGCTTCCGGGAAATTGACGTGCACCGAGGACAGCTTGCGCTGGCGCGCCAATTCGACGAGCCCGGCGAGCAGATGGCTCTTCGTCGCGGCCGGCGCGTCGGGCGCGACGAGCAGGCGCGGCCCGGGCACCGGCGTGAACGGCACCGCCGCCAGCAGCTTCGGGTAGTAGCGGCCGCCGGCGCGCTCGTACGCGTCGGCCCAGCCCCAGTCGAACACGTATTCGCCGTAGGAATGGCTCTTCAGGTACATCGGCACGGCGCCGCGCAGCCGGCCGCCTTTGTCGCGGAACGCCAAATGCGCCGGCGCCCAGCCCGAGCGTGCCGTGGCCGAGCCGCTCTCTTCCAGCGCGTTCAGAAAGACGTGCGAGACTGTGGGATTGGCGCCGCCGGCGCAGGTATCCCATTCGGTGGCGTCGATCTCGTGGATCGCGCCGTGCACGCTGAGGGTGACCGGTTCGCCGCTGTCGTTCATCGGGCTGCTCAGACTCCGCCGATCTCGAATGTCGCCTCGACCTCGACCGCGACGCCCCCCGGCAGCGCGTTGACGCCGACCGCGGCGCGGGCATGGCGGCCGCCGTCGCCGAACACCTCGACCATCAGGTCCGAGGCGCCGTTGACGACCTGCGGCATGTCGGTGAATTCCGGCGTGCAGTTGACAAAGCCGCCGAGCCTGAGGCAGCGCTGCACGCGGTCGAGGTCGCCGCCGCAGGCGACGCGCAGTTGCGCCAGGATGTTGAGCGCGCACAGCCGCGCCGCTTGCTGGCCTTCGGCGATCGAGATGCCGGCGCCGAGCTTGCCGACGTGGCGGCGCTCGCCGTTCCATTGACAGATCTGGCCGGCGATGATGACGACGGCGCCGCTCGCCGCGAACGGCACGTAATTGGCGACCGGCGCCGCCGGCGCAGGCAGTTCGATGCCGAGTTCCTTCATGCGCGCCTCGATCCGTCCGCTCATCGCCCGCCCCGCTGTCGCACGCCGCGCCGGCGAGATTGCGTCCTCGCCGCGCTCCCCGCAACGACAATCGCGCCGCAAGCGCCATGCCGCGAAACCGCCGCATTCGCCCTCTAGCACCGCCGGCGATGCGCAAGCTCTGCCCGTTCGTCGCCGCCCTGCTGCTGGCGCTGCCGACGGCTGCGTCGGCCGCGACGGTCGGCAACCCGCAAACCGGCTTTAGCGCCGACCGCATGCTGCAGATCAACAACCATATCTATGTGGGCAAGATCTGGGCCATGCCCGGCGTGGAACGCGACGAGCAGACGATCGCGGCGTTTCATCCGATCTTCCTGCTGCATCGCGAAAGCCCGTTGGGCGAAGCCGTATTGCCGCAGCTGAAGACGATCGTCGAATTCGTGATCCCGCCGGAATGGCGCCTCCTCGACGGCCGTGACATCGGCAGGCAGCCGATCGGCAGCGCCGTCGTCAACGGCGTCGCAACAACCGAATACGCGGTCGAGGAGACCGTGCCCGATGGCCATGCGGAAGGCAGCGTGTGGCTGAGCCGCGACGGCATTCCGATGAAGCTCGTCGGCGTTTTCTTCGGCAAACGGGGCAAGCCGACGCGGGTGCGCTGGGAATTGTCGCACGTCAGGCTCGGGCCGCAACCGGCCGCGCTGTTCGCGGCCCCGCATGGCTACGCGAAACTGCCGGCGGAAGCGATCGCGCCGCTTCTCGGGTTGCGCCTCAAATCCGCGACGCGCCGGTAGGTTGCATCAAGCCGACGCTGCCGCACTGTGGCGAGGCCGCGGCGAGCGCGCCGCGCGAGGCCGCTGCGCCCGCGCTCGCGCTTTTTCGTCACCGCGGTCGGCGACCTCGGCGGCCAGGCGCGTCAGCCGCAGCCGCAGGAAGGCGGCAACCGCCGCCTCTTCGGGACTGAGCCCGGCGACGTTTTTCGCCAGATAGGCCTGCGTGCGGCGCGCCAGCGTTTGCAGCAGCGTGCCGTCGAGATAGCCGTCGAAGATCGCCGGGTGGATGTAGCACTTGCGGCACACCGCGGCCGTGTTGCCGAGGTGCTTGGCGACCTTTTCGACGGCGCGCACGATCGCCTTTTTCGCGGCCGTTGCCGTGCTGCCGCCGCCATCCGGCGCGGCGGCAAATTCCTGCAGCGCCGCCGCCGCGAGATAGGTGCCGGCCCAGGTGCGGAAATCCTTGGCCGTGATGTCCTCGCCGCTGAGGGCGCGCAGATAGTCGTTGACGTCGGCGGAGTCGATCGCATGCCGGTTGCCGTCGCCGTCGAGATACTGGAACAGCTCATAGCCGGGTAGGTCGCGGCAATTCTTGACGATGCGCGCGAGCCGACGGTCGCGGATCGTGCCGTCATGGCGTATGCCGCTCTTGCCGCGGAAGCTGAGGCGCACCTCGTCGCCGTCGATTTCGGCATGGCGGTGGCGCAACGTTGTCAGGCCGTAGCTCTTGTTCGTCTTGGAATATTCGACATTGCCGACGCGGAACAGCGTCAGCTCCATCAGCCGTACGATCGCGGCCAGCACTTTCTCGCGCGGCAGCCCGGCGCGCCCGAGATCGCTCTCCACCCGCGCCCGGATCTTCGGCAGAGCGCGCGCGAAGACGACCATGCGGCTGAACTTCGTCGCGTCGCGCGCCTCGCGCCAGCGCGGGTGATAGCGGTATTGCTTGCGGCCGCGCGCGTCGCGTCCGGTCGCCTGGATATGGCCGCTGGGCGACGGGCAGATCCATACCTCGCGCCACGCCGGCGGGATCGCCAGCGCCCGGATGCGGCGCAACGTTGCGATATCGCCGATCAGGTTGCCGTCGGGATCGCGATAATCGAAGCCGTTTTTTGCCGCATGGCGGGTGATGCCGGGTCTCGCATCATCGACATGCCGCAGGTGTGCGGCCTTTGCGGCCGCGACCGGATCAAGCGCCGGCGGTCGCAACCTTCCATCGATGTGCTGCTGCAGGGTCATGCAACAGGGCAAACCGGATCAAGGTGTTGCCGGTTCCGGCCGCGTCTCCGCGGCAGCCGTGCGTGATGCCGTGACGGCGGTGCCGTGCTGCGCTAGCATCGCCCGTCCGCTGATCCGGGAGCCAGCCGATGAAAGCCGCCGTGTTTCATGCCGCGCACCAGCCGCTGACGATCGAAGAGGTCGCGGTCAACAAGCCGGGGCCGCGCGAGGTATTGCTGCGCACCGCCTATGCCGGGCTGTGCCACAGCGACCTGCATTTCATCGATGGCCTCTATCCGATCCCGACGCCGGTCGTGCTCGGCCACGAATCCTCGGCAATCGTCGAGGCGGTTGGCGACGGCGTCACCTATGTGAAGCCGGGCGACCACGTCATCACGTGTCTCTCGGTGTTCTGCGGCACCTGCCCGCAATGCCTGACCGGCCACCCCAATTTGTGCGAGAACACCGAGGTCAAAATGCTGCCAGGCGTCGCCCGGCGGATGACCTGGAAGGGCGGCCAGCTGATGAACCAGGCGTTCAACCTGTCCTCGTTCGGCGAGCAGATGCTGGTGCACGAAAATTCGATGGTGAAGATCGACGACGACATCCCGCTGGACCGCGCCGCGCTCGTCGGCTGCGGCGTCATGACCGGGGTCGGCGCGGTGTTCAACGCCGCCAGGGTCGAGCCGGGCGCGACGGTCGCCGTCATCGGCTGCGGCGGCATCGGGCTGTCGGCGGTAAACGGTGCGGCGCTCGCCGGCGCCGAGCGCATCATCGCGATCGACACGGTGCCGTCAAAGCTCGAGCTGGCGCGCGAGATGGGCGCCACCGACACGGTCAACGCCAGCAACATCGACCCGGTCGCGCATATCCGCGATATGACA
Organism: Allostellaceae bacterium; assembly: GCA_035504075.1. Lineage (GTDB taxonomy): Bacteria > Pseudomonadota > Alphaproteobacteria > ATCC43930 > CGMCC-115725 > DATARH01. Next base: position 12,266 of record DATJSO010000230.1, read on the forward strand.
AAGGGCGGCGTGCACTACTCATTCGAGGCGATCGGCACGAAGGCGACCGCAGAGCAGTCGTTTCAGATGCTGCGTCCCGGCGGCACCGCGACGATCATCGGCATGGTACCGTTCGGCCTGAAGATCGAATTGCACGGCTTCGACTTCCTGCGCGACCGCAAGATCCAGGGGACATCGATGGGCGGCAACCGCTTTCGGGTCGATATGCCGCGCCTGTTGTCGCTGTGGAAGCAGGGCCGCTTGAAGCTCGATCACCTGATTTCGGGGAAGATCGAACTGGCGCAGATCAACGATGGGTTTGCGGCTCTGAAATCGGGCGCGCCGGTGCGCCAGCTGATCGAGTACGGCGCCGCGTGATACGAATGTGGCGATTCGCGGCAGCGGTCGTCGCCTACGGCAGGTCCGGAATGCGAATGTGGCCGCGCGCGATTTCGGTCGGCGGTTTCGCCGGCGCCGGCTGCGACGGCGCTGCCAGATAGCGCAAGAGCACGACCAGAGTTGGCACGCACAGCGCCAGCGCCAGCGGCAGTTCGCCGTACTCAAAAATGTCGAAGCCGCTGCCCAACGCCAGCAGCAAGGCAAAAATCAGCATGACCGGGCTAAGCAACAAGACCACGATCGCCGGCGCGCAATGCTCCGAAAGACGCTTTTTCTGCATCGAACTCGCCTGATATACAACGGCGAGATGCTGAAGCATCGCGGTTAAGGGAGCATTGCAGGCGCCGAGTTTGTTTGTCGGCATTTAAGCGAAATTAGCGAGAAGTGCGTCGAACCGTTTATTCGCGGCGAAACGTCACGACCAGCACGTCGCGATGCCCGGGACGCGCCGGGTCGAGCGGAGTGACCGGCGTCACGCCGTGATAAACGCGGTTGTCGTCGGTTACCGCGGCGTCGAGCGGCTCGGTCAACGTAAAGCTGCCGAGCGGGCGCCCCGCCAGATCGGCGATGCTTGTCTCGCCGCTGGCGATATTGACCCGGCTGACCAGCAGCACGAGCACCCAATCGACGCCGTCGCGATGCATGCCCTCGGGGGTCGGGCGGCCTTCGCCGCCCCTGCGCGCCTCGATGCGGAACTGGTGGATCTCGACATGCCAGGATTGCGGATGCTGCGCCCCGGGGGTCAGCCGGTCGAACAGCTCGCGGCTGATTGCGAGCACCGCGGTGAGCGCCGGATGCTCTGCGATCGGGTCGGCGAGGGGCTCGAACCAGCGCTCGACGCCGCCGTTGAGCGGGTTGTAGTCGCGGCTCTGGTAGTGCGGCTGGTGCGGCTTGCGCGCGATGCGGTCGGCACCGGCGCGAAAGCAGGCAAAACGGCGCCGGCGATAGCGGCCGCCGTCAGCCATGTACGTATCGACCCCGAGGTCGTCCCAACTCGCGGCAAACCCGTTCCAGTCGCGCAGCCCCGCCTGCTGCAGCGCGGCGCGCATGTCGGGGGCGCGGACAAGGGCGTAGCCGTTGCGCGCAACGGCATCGGCGATCGGCGCGACAAGACTGCTCATCTTCCCCATGTCGCGCGCCGCCGCCGCATCGTCAAGCGGCGGCGCGGCTTCGGCAATGCCGCTCAATGCGGGACGCGCGACCAGATCTTGCGCTTGGCCGCGTAAAACACGCCTACCGCGACGACAAGGAACAGGACCACCTTGAAACCCATGCGGTGCCGCTCGTCGAGGTTGGGTTCGGCCGCCCAGTTCAGAAACGTCGCGACGTCATGCGCCATCTGCGGCACCGTCGCTTGCGTGCCGTCCGTGAACTTGACCTGATTGGGGCTCAAGGGCGGCGGCATCTTGATGTGGTGCCCCGGGAAATATGCATTGTAATAGGTCCCCGGCACCGGCACGAAATCCTTCGGCGGCTTCGTGAAGCCGTTCAGGATCGCGTAGACGTAGTCGGGACCGCCATCGCGCGCCAGCGTGATCTCCGACAGGTCCGGCGGCAGCCCGCCGTTGTTGGCGGCGCGCGCCGCCTCGTCATTCGCAAACGGTCCGGGGATATGGTCGGAAGGCCGCGCCGGCCGCTTGAACATCTGCCCCTCTTTGTTGGGGCCGTCGGTGACGGTGTACTTCGCGGCGATGCCTTTGACCTGGTCCTCGGTGTAGCCGATCTTTTCCAGGTCGCGGAAATAGAGGTGCGTGACCGGGTGACAGGCCGAGCAAACCTGCTGGTAGACCTGGAAGCCGCGCTGCAACGCGGCCTCGTCATATGTGCCGAACACCCCGTCGAACGACCATTGCTGGTGCGG
>DATJSO010000231.1:0-8446 GCA_035504075.1 Allostellaceae bacterium
CGCCAGCTCAAGGCCAACGGGCTCAGCGCCGAGCAGGCGGAGATTGAGGACGACACGATCCACGCGATCATCCGCGACTACACGCGCGAAGCCGGCGTGCGCAACCTCGAACGCGAGATCGGGACGGCGCAGCGCAGCGCCGCGATGCGGATCGCCGAGGGCAGCGCCGCGCATGTTCGCATCACCGCCGCCGATCTGCACGACATCCTGGGGCCGCGCCGCTTCGAGGGCGAACTGGCGATGCGCACCAGCGTGCCGGGCGTCGCGACGGGGCTCGCGTGGACGCCGGTCGGCGGCGACATCCTGTTCATCGAGGCGACGCGCATCCCGGGCAAAGGCGGCCTGATCCTGACCGGCCAACTCGGCGAAGTCATGCGCGAAAGCGCCCAGGCCGCGCTGTCGCTGATCAAGAGCAAGGCCGAGGATCTCGGCGTCGACCCGAAATTGTTCGACGGCAGCGACATCCATATCCATGTGCCGGCCGGTGCGATCCCGAAGGACGGCCCGTCGGCCGGCGTTGCGATGTTCACTGCCCTCGTCTCGCTGTTGACCGGCCGGACCGTCAAAAAGGACACGGCGATGACCGGCGAGATCAGCCTGCGCGGTCTCGTCCTGCCGGTCGGCGGCATCAAGGAAAAGGTCGTCGCCGCCGCCGGCGCCGGCCTCCGCACCGTCATCCTGCCGGCGCGCAACCGCAAGGATTATGAGGAGATCCCAGAGGCGGCGCGCACGGCGCTGCAATTCGTCTGGGCCGAACGGGTCGAGGACGTGATCGGCGCGGCGCTTGAACCCGCAGCGGCACCCGCCTTCGAAACCGCCGCGCAGTGAGACGCGCCCGCCGGTTTATGATATGTAGTCGCGCAAACCTGTTGCCATAGCCGAGCAAACCTGTCCGCAGGAGGGTGCGATGATCCACCATCTGTCGATTTCGGCGCGCAATCCGCAGCATGTCGCCGATGTTTTGGCGGAAATGATGGGCGGCAAGGCGGTGCCGTTTTCGCCCAATCCCGGCAGCTTCTTTGCGTTGCAGCTTGACGAGCACGGCTCCGGCGTCGAGGTCCATCCGGCCGGCACCGAATTGCATCCCGGCGGCGAGGTCGGCGGCGGCTTTGTCAGGCAGGAGCAGGAGCAGCCGCAAGGCTATACGCCGACGCATTTCGCGCTGAGCGTCAAGACCGATGCGGCGAGCGTCGAGCGGATCGCCGGGCGCGAAGGGTGGCAGTGCTTCACGTGCAATCGCGGCCCGTTCCACGTCATCGAAGTATGGCTGGAGAACGAGACGATGGTCGAGGTATTGCCCCCCGAATTTGCTGCCGAGTACCTTGCGTTCACCCGTCCCGATCGGGTCACCGCGCTGATGGCGGCAACCCCGGCGGCGACGGCGCGCCAGCGGCATTGAGCGCGGGCGGCCGCATTGGGGATCAGCCGTTGCGGGACGCCCGTCGTGGTGCCGAATGAGCAGAGGATTATCGACGCCCTTCACGCCAGAATCGCCGATCTGACGCAAGAAATCTCGGCGCGACAGGCGGCCGAGGAAGCGCTGCGCGAAAGCGAGGCGCGCTGGCGCATGTTGGCCGAGGCGACGCGCGACGGCATCATCATCCATGACTTTGATACGATCGTCGACGTCAACCCCCGCATCGCCGAAGTCTTTGGTTATGCGCGCGAAGAGTTGGTCGGCCAGAGCGTCACCAAGCTGGCCGAGCTGATCGCGCCGGAAGACCTGGCGCGGGCGGCCGAGCGCGCGCGGACCGGCGAATCCGGCATGATCGAGATCACGGTCGTCAGGCGCGACGGCAGCCGCTTCCCGATCGAATACGCCGCGCGCGACCTCGTATTGAACAACCGGCGGGTACGGGTCGGAGTCGGCCGCGACATCTCCGAGCGTCGCAATGCGGCGGCGGCGCTCGCCGAACGCGACGAGCGGCTGCGGCTGGCGATCGCGGCGGGGCGCATGACGGCATGGGAGCGCGTCCTCGGCGAGCCGACCGTGACCGTCTATTCGGGGGTGCACAGCCTCGCCGAGTCGCGCCAGGACCTGGAAAAGCTGCGCGCCGCGCTGCACCCCGACGACGCCGACCGCGTGCGCGCCGCGTTCGACGCCGCGGTCGCCGGCAGCGGCCACTACCAGGCGGAATATCGCGCCCGCGGGCCCGACGGCGGCTGGCGCTGGATGTCCGATCATGGAACGGTCCATTACGCCGGGTCGCGACGGCCGGTGCGCGTCATCGGCGTCGCGCAGGACGTGACCGAACGCAAGGCAGCCGAGGCGGCGCTGCGCGACAGCGAGGAGCGGTTTCGCACGATCCTCGAAACCTTGCCGCATATCGCCTTTCTGCTCGGCGCCGACGGCACGATGACGTACTGGAACGGCCGGTTTGTCGAATATTTCGGCGAGCCGGTGCCCAGCCTCGACGGCCGCAGGCAATTGTTTCACCCCGACGACCTGCCGGCCGTTCGGGTCGCGCGCGATGCCGGCAATGCCGGCGGCAGCGAATACGCCTTCGAAGCGCGGGTGCGGCGGCACGACGGCGCCTGGCGCTGGCACGCGGTCCGGGTTCGGCCGCTGCAGCGGGACGACAATCAGGTCGTCTGGCTCGGCATGTCGGTCGATGTCGATGACGCGCGGCGCCAGAGCGACCTGCTCGAACGGCGCGTTGCCGAGCGCACCGCCGCGCTTGAGGCGGCCAATCAAGCGCTGCGCAGGCAGATCGAGGACCGCGAGCGTGCCGAAGCAGCGCTGGTGCGGGCGCAGAAGATGGAGGCGGTCGGCCAGCTCACCGGCGGCGTCGCGCATGATTTCAACAATCTGCTGACCGTGGTTATCGGTTCCCTGGAAATGATGCGCCGCGACGCAAGGAACGCGCGCGTTCTGCGGCTCGCCGATTCGGCGCTGCATGCCGCCAGCCGCGGCGCCGAGCTGACACAGCAGCTGCTGTCGTTTTCGCGGCGCCAGGCACTGAAGCCTGTGGTGGCCGACCTTGCGGCGCTGCTCGCCGAGATGGAAATGCTGCTGCGCCAGGCCGGCGGCGGCGCGGCCGAGGTGACGATCGACACGCCTGACGTTTTGTGGCCGTGCGAGATCGATCCGGCGCAATTCCAATCGGCGATCTTGAACCTTGTCGTCAACGCGCGGGATGCGATGCCGACGGGCGGCTCGGTGGCGATCGAGGTCAGAAACGTCGAACCGACAGAGCTGTCGCCGGGGCTCGATCTTGCCCCGGGCGCCTATGTCGCGATCGCGGTGCGCGACACCGGCGGCGGCATGGCGCCGGAAACGATGGCGCGCGCCTTTGAGCCGTTCTACACGACGAAGGATATCGGCAAAGGCTCCGGCCTCGGGCTGTCGATGGTCTACGGCTTTGCAAAGCAGTCGGGCGGCGGCGTCGGCCTGGAGAGCGCACCGGGCGCCGGCACTTGCGTTACGATCTACCTGCCGCGAGCGCACGAGCGCGAGCTTCCCGACGATGCCCAGGGCGCGATCGCGGCGCCGCACGGCAGCGGCGCGATCTTGGTGGTCGATGATGACGAGTATGTGCGCCAGGTGTCGACCGAAATGCTGCTCGGTCTCGGATACCGGGTCAGCGCCGCCGGCGACGGGCACGAAGCACTCGCACTGCTGCAGCGCGAGCGCTTCGATCTGCTGTTTTCCGATGTCGTGATGCCGAAGGGCGTCTCCGGCTTCGAGCTGGCGCGCCAGGCGCAGCGGCTGTGCCCCGCGATCAAGATTTTGCTGACTTCCGGCTACCCCTTGGCCGACAAGCCCAATCCGGAACAATTTCGCCTGCTGGCCAAGCCGTTCCGCCCAGCCGAACTGGCGGCGGTCGTCGCCGCACTGATCGATCGCCCGGACGCGGCCGCTCAACTGTCGATGACTCCGGCGGCGGATTGATCGGGCAAGATCGCCGCAGCCTGCCGTCGAGCCGAACCGAAATCGACGCTCTGATCGCCTATATCGAAAGCCTCGGGTAAGGGACCCTTCCGGACGGCAGGCAAGCATGTCGGCAACTAAAGCGACACATCACGCGCCTCATTACGACCGGCGCGACGACCCGGTCACGGCGACCGATCCCGTATGCGGCATGCGCGTCGATCCGGCGACGGCGCGGCACCGTTCCGGCTATGCCGGCCGGGAATACCTGTTCTGCGGCGCCCGCTGCCGCGAACGCTTTGACGCCGAGCCGCAACGCTTCATCGGCGCAGACATTCTTGCAGCCGCCGCAGTCACCCCGGAAGGCGCATCGTGGACCTGCCCGATGCACCCCGAAATCGTGCGCGAGGCAGCCGCTGCCTGCCCGATCTGCGGCATGGCGCTCGAGCCGATGACCGCGTCGGTGACGGAAGAGAACCCGGAACTGGTGGACATGCGCCGCCGCTTTCGGGTCGCGTTGGCATTGTCGGTGCCGCTCGTTGCCCTCGACATGCTGGGCAAGGTCGGCGGGCCGGCGCACGGCTGGATCGAATTGGCGCTCGCGACGCCGGTCGTTCTGTGGGCTGGTGCGCCGTTCTTCCGTCGCGGCTGGCAATCACTCCGCAACCGGCGCCTCAACATGTTCACGCTGATCGCGCTCGGCAGCGGCGTCGCTTATGGCTACAGCCTGGCCGCGCTGCTCGCGCCGGGCGTCTTTCCGACCGCTTTCCGCTCGCCGGCGGGCGGCCTCGCGCTCTATTTCGAGGCGGCGGCAGTCATCGTAACACTGGTGTTGCTGGGGCAGGTGCTCGAACTGCGCGCCCGCGCGGCGACGTCGAGCGCGATCCGCGCGCTGCTCGACCTGTCGCCGAAGCACGCGCGCCTCGTCCGCGACGACGGCGGCGAGGAAGACATTCCGCTCGACGCCGTCGTCCCCGGCCGGACGTTGCGGGTGCGCCCCGGCGCGACGGTGCCGGTCGACGGCATCGTCATCGATGGGACAAGCGCCGTCGATGAGGCGATGATCTCGGGCGAGCCGGTGCCGGTCGAGAAGACGCCAGGTGACGCGGTGACCGGTGGCACGATCAACACGACCGGCAGCTTTCTGATGCGCGCCAAGCGGGTCGGCAGCGACACGTTGCTCGCGCATATCGTCGCGCTGGTCGCCGCGGCGCAGCGCTCGCGAGCGCCGATCCAGCGCCTCGCCGATACCGTGTCCGGCTGGTTCGTACCGGCCGTTCTCGCGGTCGCCGCCGCGACGTTCGTCGCCTGGGCGCTGTTCGGGCCGCCGCCGGCGATGAGCTTCGCGATGCTCAACGCGGTCGCGGTGCTGCTGATCGCCTGTCCGTGCGCATTGGGCCTGGCGACGCCGATGTCGATCATGGTCGGCATCGGGCGCGGCGCCCGCCTCGGCGTGCTGGTCAAGAATGCCGAAGCGCTCGAAACGATGGCAACGGTCGATACGCTCGTCATCGACAAGACCGGCACCCTGACCCTCGGCAAGCCGCGCCTCGTCGCGGTCGAGCCGGTTGCCGGCATCACCGAGGACGAGATGTTGCGTCTCGTCGCCGGCGTCGAGCGCGCCAGTGAGCACCCGCTCGCCGCCGCCATCGTCGCCGGCGCCGAAGCGCGCGGGCTGGCGTTCGCCGCGCCGACGGATTTTCGTAGCGAACCCGGCAGGGGCGCGGTCGGCATCATCGACGGGCGGCAGGTCGCGGTCGGCGGCGCCGCGCTGCTGGCATCGCTCGGCATCGACGCGGCCGGCCTCGTCGCGCGCGCCGATGCGCGGTGCTGCGCCGGCGAAGGGGTCGTGTTCGTCGCCATCGACGGCGCGCCTGCCGGGCTGCTGGCGGTCGCCGATCCGATCAAGGCCGGCGCCGAGACTGCGGTGGCCGCGTTGCGTGCGGATGGCGTCGCGGTCGTCATGCTGACGGGCGACAGCCGCGCCACCGCCGAGACCGTGGCGCGACGGGTCGGCATCAGCGAGGTCGTCGCCGAGGTCCTGCCGGCGGAGAAGGCGGCGACGGTGACGCGGCTGCAACGCGACGGGCGCTGCGTCGCGATGGCCGGCGACGGCATCAACGACGCGCCGGCCCTGGCGCAGGCGCAGGTCGGCATCGCGATGGGCACCGGGACCGATGTCGCCATCGCCAACGCCGCGATCACGCTGCTGCAGGGCGATCTCGGCGGGATTGTGCGCGCCCGCCGGCTCGGCCGCGCGACGCTGCGCAACATCCGCCAGAACCTGATCTGTGCCTTCCTGTTCAACGCGCTGGCCGTGCCGATTGCGGCCGGCGCGCTGTACCCGGTATGCGGCCTGCTGCTCAACCCGATGATTGCCGCTGCTGCAATGAGCCTCTCTTCGGTGACGGTCGTCTCGAATGCGCTGCGCCTGCGCACCGCCAAGCTTTGATGGTGCGGCTTCCCATTCGCGATCGCAGCCGCATATAAACTGCCGTCGCGCGGGGCGAGGACGCACATGCTGATCGGCGTGCCGAAAGAGGTAAAGGTTGAGGAGCACCGCGTCGGTCTGGTGCCGGGCAGCGTGCGCGAATTGGTGCATCACGGGCACAAAATTGTCGTCGAAAGCGGCGCCGGTGCGGGCATCGGCTTCGACGACCACACCTACGAAAAGGCCGGCGCCGAAATCCTGACGCGCGCCGCTGACGTGTTTGCCGCCGCCGAAATGATCGTCAAGGTCAAAGAGCCGCAGCACGAAGAGATCGCCGCCCTGCGCGAAGACCAGATCCTGTTCACCTATCTGCACCTCGCCGCCGACCGCCGCCTGGCCGAGGCGCTGCTGCGCTCGGGCGCGGTCGCGATCGCCTACGAGACCGTGACCGACCGGAATGGCGGCCTGCCGCTGTTGGCGCCGATGAGCGAAGTCGCCGGCCGCATGTCGGTGCAGGTCGGCGCGCATTGCCTCGAAAAAGAGCAGGGCGGCATGGGCATCCTGCTGGGCGGCGTGCCCGGCGTCGCGGCCGCCAAGGTCGTGATCCTCGGCGGCGGCGTCTCCGGCACCAATGCGGCGCGCATGGCGATGGGATTGGAGGCGCATGTGACGGTCATCGACCGTTCGTTGCCGCGCCTCTACGAACTCGATATGCAATTCGGCTCGCAATTGCACACCCTGTTCTCAACCGTCGAGACGATCGAGCGCGAGGTCCAGTCGGCCGACCTCCTGATCGGCGCGGTGCTGGTGCCGGGCGCGGCGGCGCCGAAGCTCGTCGGCCGCGAACTGGTGCGCGCGATGAAGCCGGGTTCGGTCATCGTCGACATCTCGATCGACCAGGGCGGCTGCGTCGCGACAAGCCGGCCGACGACGCACGCCCAGCCGACCTTTATCGAGGAGGGGGTCGTGCATTACTGCGTCACCAACATGCCGGGAGCGGTCGCGCGTACCTCGGCCGTCGCGCTGAACAACGCGACGCTGCCGTTCGTGTTGGCGATTGCCGATCGCGGCTGGCGACGTGCCCTGTCGGACGATTCGCATTTGCGCCAGGGCCTCAACGCCTGCCGTGGCCTCCTCACCCACCCCGCCGTCGCGCATGATCTCGGCCTGCCGCTGACAGCGGCGGAGCGGGCGCTGACGGACTGAACGGAATGCCGGGCGCAAGATATCGAACGATGTTCCACTTTGCATTGCCGCAGACTTGAGCGGCCGCACGATGGAACCTATTTAAGCGGGCATGAGTCGCGACGGGATCATCACGCAATTGCAATCAACCGCTGCCCTCTCGGCCGGCGATTTCCTGTCCGACCAGGTGTTTGTGCCTGGCGCGCCGTCGCCTTCCCCGTTTGGCCGAATCGACCGCGCCGCGATTGCCGCCGTCACCGACCTTTACCGCGAGATATTACCGGCGGGCGGCGCGATCCTCGATGTGATGTCCGGATGGGTGCCGCATCTGCCGCCCGAGGCGCCGTTCCGGCGGGTCGTCGGCATCGGCGTCGAGAAAAAGGCACTGGCGGAAAATCCGTTTCTCGATGAATGGCGCGTCCAGGACCTTAACGGCAACCCCGGCCTGCCGTTTGCCGCGAGCGAGTTCGATGGCGCGACGATCTGCGCCGCGGTGCAATATCTGGCGCGGCCAGCCGAAGTTTTCCGCGACATCGCCCGCGTCCTGCGGCCGGGTGCGCCGTTGGTCGTCACATTCTCCAACCGCTGCCTCGCCACGAAGGCGATCGCCTGCTGGTGTCTGCACGACGATACCGGGCAGTTGTGCCTCGTGGCCCAGCATTTTGCCGCGGCCGGCAATTGGGCCGACATCCGCTGCCTCGACCGGACGCCGCCGGGCGGCGGACAGCCGCTTTACGCCGTGATCGGCCGCAGCCTCGGTGCCGGCCCGCCCGGCTGCAGCGACTGAAATCCCGCCGACGCGCGCAAGCCGGCAGCGGCCCAGGGCTATCGCATTTGGCCGATGACGGAGCGAGCGAATTCGTCGGACCAGCCGGAGCGCTTGCGCTTGCGGCGGATGGAGATGGTGGGGCGCGCGGTGCGCAGCACATTGAGGGCGAGTTTGCGCAGGATGGCGAGGT
>DATJSO010000232.1:0-30858 GCA_035504075.1 Allostellaceae bacterium
CCCACTGGTTGTTGACGACATTGAGCACGACCGGCGCGCGATAGACCGCGGCAAAGGTCAGCGCGTGATGGAAATCGGGTTCGGCGGTCGAGCCTTCGCCAATCCAGCTGACCGCGATGCGGTGGTCGCGCTTGCTGGCCGAGGCCATGGCCCAACCGACCGCCTGCGGGAACTGGCAGCCGAGATTGCCGGCGAGCGAGAAAAACGCCGCATCCCGGGCCGAGTAGAGCACCGGCAGTTGGCGCCCCTTCAGCCGGTCGCGCGCATTGGAATAACATTGGCACATCAGATCGACGAGTGGCCAGCCGCGCGCGATCAACAGGCCCTGCTGGCGGTAATAGGGAAACGCCATGTCGTCCGGCGCCAGCGCAAACGCCTGCGCGACGCCGATCGCCTCCTCGCCGGTGCATTTCATGTAAAAGGTGATCTTGCCCTGGCGCTGGACGCGGAACATGCGGTCGTCGAAGGCGCGGGTCAGCATCATCGCGCGCAAGCCGCGGCGCAGCGTCTCGGGGTCGAGCTTGGGGTCCCAGGGGCCGAGCGGCGCGCCGTCGTCGTCGAGGACGCGGATCAGGTGGTAAGCCAGATCGTGCGTCTGCTGCGCCGGAACATCGATAGTCGGGCGTTCGGTGACGCCGGCCTCGTAGCGCCGGACATAGCTGAAATCGGGGTTTTCGCCCGGCGCCGGGTGGTGCGGCGGAATATGGAGCTGCAACCGCGCGGGCGCGGCAGCGTCGCCGGCGGCGGGCGGCTCGGAGGAGACCGGAAGTGCTGTGTCCATGGCCCCATACCGCAAGATTGGGCGGGCGGCGGCCCGCAGCCCATCCTACACGCTTTCAGCCGTCGGATGGTTCCGCAGATTGGGCAGGGTCACAGGAGCTGCAGCAGGCTCGATCCGGTCAGCGCCAGGCCCGAGACGGTCAGCAGCAACAAGACCAGGCGGCGGAACCAGATACCGTCGAATCTGTCATAAAGCCGCACCCCGATCAGACTCGGGATCACCAAGGCCGGCGCGACGACCGCAAACAGCCGAACGGTAGCGCCGCTGATCGTGCCGGTCGCGATGTACGCCGCCATCGTCACGCCCTGCAGCACAAGGACGTAGGGCTGGACGACGCCGCGTTGCGTATCGCGTTCCCAGCCGCGCAGCACGCACCACAAAACAGGTGCCGGCCCGTTCAGCCCGCCCAGTCCGCCCATGACGCCGCCGACCCACCCCGCGGCACCGTCGGCCCACCGTCCGCCGCCCACGATCCGCGGCAGCTCGCGCACCAGCAGCATGACCGGACACCACAACAGAAGGATGATGCCGACCGCGAGCTTGAAGCCGAGCGGATCGATACGGCGCAACAGCGCAACACCAAGCGGCACCCCGAGAATGCCGCCGAGGAGGAAGGGAAGGAGTCGGCGCGGTTCGAAGCCGCGGCGCATCGGGCCAAAGGCGAGGAGCTGGCCGACAATCGACCCGAAGACCACCAGCGGTCCGGCAATCCGCGGGTCGATGACCCAGGCCCACACGCCAAGCGCCACCAGGCCGAACGCGAAGCCGGACAGGCCTTGGATAAAGCCGCCAAGTGCGGCGCCAAGCGCGGCCGCGCCCACCAACCCCCAGCTCATGACGCCGGATCGCCGGCCGGTTATGCGCGAATGCCGAAAGCGTCGCGAAAGCCGCGCACGCCGGCGGGCGTCACGCCGACGGCGCGCGAGCCGTCACAGCGGTGGATCCAGCCGAGCGCGAAACAACGTTCGGCGAGCGCCGCGCCGAGCCGACCGCCGATATGCAGCCGCCGCTCGCTCCAATCGAGACACGGCCGGCAGAAGGTCCGCCCGCCATCGGCGCGCGGCAGCGCCGCAAGGTCGAGGCCGAACTCGACGCAGAACAGCGCACCGGCCTCGGTCATCGCACCCCCCTCCGGCGACAACTCGAGATAACCGTGCGCGACGAGGCCGTCGGCGAGAGCGACGCCGAGTTCGCCCGCGAGATGGTCCCAGCAGGTGCGGGCGGCGCGCATCGCCTTGTCTCGCGGCCCGGTCACGACGGCACGGCGCGCGGCGCTGCGTTCGTTCGCGGACACCTCGATGATGCTTTCGAGCATCTGCGCGACCGCCGGCGAGGCGAGCCGGTGATAATGGTGCCGGCCCTGGCGCTGCATCGCGAGGAGGCCGGCCGCCGCCAGCCGCGCCAGATGCCCGCTCGCCGTTTGCGGCGTGATGCCGGCGACACGCGCCAATTCGCCTGCCGTCAGTGCGCGTCCGTCCATCAGCGCCAGCAGCATACCGGCGCGCGCCGGGTCGCCGACGAGCGCTGCCGTTTCGGCCAGGGCAGACGTGCTGAGCATGAAAACCTCCGCGAATGATCGCTGCGGCAAGCCTAGCTGAAACAGCCGCCGTGATGTTTCGGGCACGGCGGCATCGTCGCACGCCGGCGGCGGTCTGCTATAGTGCGGCATTGAGGCGCGGAGTGGAGAACACCGATGGGCTTCTCGCTGACCGATGATGCCGGCTGCGCTGTGCCGCTCGTACCGGTCGGGAAGGCGCGGCTGGCGGCGTGGCGCGAGGCGGCGCCGGCAATGGAGCGCGACTGGGCGGCGGCGACCGGGTTTACCGGCGAGGCCGGCAAGCTCGCCTTTCTGCCCGACGGCGCGGGCCGGCTCGGCCGGGTATTGGTCGGCGGGGGCGACGGCGAGCCGGCGATGTGGGCATTTGCCGGGCTGTCCGAAATCTTGCCGCGCGGAACGTACCGCGTCGAGAGGCTGCCGGAGGGCGGCGATGCGACCCGGGTTGCGCTCGGCTGGGCGCTCGGCACCTATGCCTTCGGCCGCTATCGCAACGCGCCGAAAGACGCCGGCGGCGCCGAGCTGGTTTGGCCGGACGGCGCTGATCGCGGTTGCGTCGAGCGGCTCGCCGCGGCGGCATTCCTTGCGCGCGACCTGATCAACACGCCGGCCTCCGACATGGGGCCGGCGGAGCTGGCCGATGCCGCGACCGCGGTCGCCGAGCGGTTCGGCGCCTATCATCGGACAATCGCCGGCGAGGCTCTGCTCGCCGAGAACTATCCGACGATCCATGCGGTCGGACGGGCCAGCACGCGGCCGCCGCGGCTCGTCGACATCGTCTGGGGCGACGAGCGGGCGCCAAAGGTGACGCTCGTTGGCAAGGGCGTGTGCTTTGATACGGGCGGCCTCGATCTAAAGCAGCCCTCCGGCATGAAGATGATGAAGAAGGACATGGGCGGCGCGGCGATCATGCTCGGGCTGGCGCAGGCGGTCATGGCGGCCGGTCTGCCGGTGCGCCTGCGCGTGCTGCTGCCGATGGTCGAGAATTCGGTCGCCGGCAACGCGATGCGGCCGCTCGATGTCGTCAAGACGCGCAAGGGGCTGACCGTCGAGATCGGCAACACCGATGCCGAAGGCCGGCTCATTCTGTGCGACGCGCTGGCGGAGGCGTCGCAGGAGAAGCCGTCCCTCGTCATCGATGCCGCGACCCTCACCGGGGCGGCGCGGGTCGCGGTCGGCCCGGAGCTGGCGGCGCTGTTCTGCAATGACGACGACCAGGCGGCCGCGATCATCACAGCCGGCGCGACGGAAGACGATCCGCTCTGGCGCATGCCGCTGTGGCGGCCCTATCGCCGGCTGCTCGACAGCAAGATCGCCGATCTCAACAACGTGTCGGACGGGCCGCATGCGGGCGCAATAACCGCCGCGCTCTATCTGCAGGAATTTGTCGAGCCCGGCATTCCGTGGGCGCATCTCGACCTGATGGCATGGAACACGCGCGCCCGCCCCGGGCGTCCCGAGGGCGCCGAAGCGCAGGCGCTGCGTGCGCTCTATGCTCACATCGCCGCCCGCTTCCAGACCTGACGCAAGCCGGCCTGAAATTCCGGCGGAGCCGAAGAGGGTGGATCGCCGGCGCGGCAGCCTTGCCGGGAAATCGCTTGCCGCCGCCGCCGGTAATCGCGACATTGGCTGCAGACGCGCATCTCCCGGCTGCGAGGCGGACCATGAGCCAACCTTATCTGCGAAGCGGCATCTTCCTGGCGCCGTTCCACAATCACGACGAAAACCCGACGCTGTCGATCGAGCGCGATCTCGAACTGCTGGAGCACCTCGATCGGCTCAATTATCAGGAGGCGTGGATCGGCGAGCATCATTCGGGCGGTTTCGAGCTGATCGCCTGCCCCGAGATGTTCATCGCCGCGGCGGCCCAGCGCACCCGCCACATCCGGCTCGGCACCGGCGTCGTGTCGCTGCCCTACCACAACCCGTTCATGCTGGCCGACCGCATGGTGCAGCTCGACCACATGACGCGCGGCCGAGCGATGTTCGGCGTCGGGCCGGGCGCGCTCGTGCACGACGCATTGAAGATCGGCATCGATCCCTTGAAGCAGCGCGAGATGATGGACGAATCCTTCGAGGTCGTCGTCCGGCTGCTCAACGGTGAGACGGTCAACAAAAAGACCGATTGGTTCAACCTGACCGAAGCGCAATTGCAGCTGCGGTCCTACACGCAGCCGCATATGGAGCTGGCGGTCGCGGCGGCGCGCTCGCCCTCCGGCGGCGTGCTGGCCGGCAAGCATGGCGTCGGCATGCTGTCGATCGGCGGCACCGCGCCGGCGCAGATGGAACGCCATACGGCCAACTGGAACCTCTATGAAGAGACGGCGCGCGCGCACGGTCATGCGCCCGACCGCAAGGATTGGCGCGTCGTCGGCTTTTTCCACGTCGCCGAAACTCGCGAGCAGGCGCGGAAGAACGTCGAGTTCGGCATGCAGGCATTCGCCGATTATTTCCGCAATGTCGCGACTTTCCCGATCATCCCGGCCGAGATCGACAAGCCGATCGACTGGCTCATCGACACCGGGACGGCCTGCATCGGCACGCCCGACGATGCGATTGCCTATATCGAACGCTTGATGAAGGCGTCGGGCGGGTTCGGCGTCATCTGCGAACTGGCGCAGAACTGGGCCGATTGGGAGGCGACAAAACGGCATTACGAGCTGATGGCGCGCTTCGTGCACCCGCATTTCCAGCACAGTCGCGACCTGTTGCGCGGCAGCTATGATTTTGCGACGAGCCATCATGTCGATTTCACCGGCCAGGCCGCCGCCGCGATCCAGCGGGCGATCGACCAGCACGAGGCGCGCCGCGACGACAAACGAGCGGCTGCGGAGTAGCTTGCGGAAATTGCCGGAACTGCTCGACGCGCGCGGGCTGATGTGCCCCGAACCGGTGCTGCGGACGGCCAGAGCGATGCGCGGCATCGAGCCGGGCGGCACGTTGACCGTGCTCGCGACCGATCCGGCATCGGCCGTCGACATCCCGTATTACTGCCACCATGCAGGGCTTGAATTGGTATCGCAGACGCGTGACGACGGCGTGCTGAAGTTTACGATTCGCAAGCCGAAAACGCCGCGGCCGCTGGCCGCGAACCGGCCGATCGGATGACCGCGCGGCGATTTGCGTCCATCGCCTTGCGGCCCCATATCTGCCGTTGCGCCATCGGCTCCGAAAGCAAAGAGGTTGTCGCATGCAGAGCCAGAACCGCTTTTTCGATGACGTGACGCGCGTCGCCTCGGGCGCGGTCGGGGCGTTGACCGGCGTGCGCGGCGAGATCGAGGCGCGGTTTCGCGACCAGCTCGAGCGTGTTCTGGCCGGCATGGATCTGGTCAGCCGCGAGGAGTTCGAGGCGGCGAAGGCGATGGCGGCCAAGGCGCGCGACGAGCAGGAGGTGCTGACGCGCCGGATCGAGGCGCTCGAGGCGCGGCTCTCGGTGCTAGAAGAGGGCGGTCGGCAGACGCCTGCACCCTCAATTACCTGATCGGAAAAAGCGCCGATACGCTAAATCTAGTCTTGCCACGACCGCCATGCTTTGGCAGCGTAGCGCCGGAGGAGACATTTTCGCCGTTTTCCACAGCCGGGAGGACCACGCCCGATCAAAAGCCGCCAGATCTGCCGTCATTGCCACGTTCCGTCGCCTCTAGGAGGGCGCGATGACCTCTGTGTCCCTGGTCGAAGTTCATTCTCCCACCGGCAACCCGATCGATCTCGTCGAGGAGATCGTCCTCGCCAATGAATGGGCGCACGACCGCGCCAGCGAGGAAGAGATGATCGTCGAGATTTCCGGCCGCTGGTGCGATTACCGGCTGTACTTTTTGTGGCAGGAGGAGCTGAGCGCGCTGCATTTTTCGTGCGGCTTCGATATGAAGGTGCCGAAGCGCCGGCGCGGACCGCTCTATGAATTGCTGGCGCTGGCGAACGAGCGGTTGTGGCTCGGCCATTTCGATCTGGCGGCCGGCGAAGCGTCGCCGGCCTTTCGCTATGCGGTGCTGCTCCGCGGTATCGGCACGGCAAGTTCGGAGCAGGTCGAGGATCTCGTCGATATCGCGCTGACCGAGTGCGAGCGGTTCTACCCGGCATTCCAGCTCGTGATCTGGGGCGGCAAGCCGCCGGATCAGGCAATGGAAGCGGCGATGATCGAACCGATCGGCGAGGCCTGACCGGCAGCGAACCAGCCGCCGCCGGGCGCCGTAATCGCGGCGTTTGCGGCTGCATTCGCGTTATGCCGGGTCAGCTCTGCTCGATTTCGCTCGCGGTCCGGTCCAGAATGGTCGTAACAGCGCGTACCTGCTCGGCGCTCAGCGGGCCGCGCCCGAGGCGGATCGTCAGCGCGGCTTCCAGATTGTGCATCGCACGGCGTATTTCCGGCGCCGGGCCGCCGGCATAGAGCCGGCCGATCTCTGCCATGCGCGCGAAGATCTGGTCGACGACCGCGCGGTTGGCGGCAAGGAATGCCGTCCCCTCCGGGGTCACGACGAACTGTTTACGCGGACCCTCGGTGCTGTCCGGCCGGATATAGCCAAGCTCTTCGAGCAGGGTCAGCGTCGGGTAGACGACGCCGGGGCTGGGGCTGTACATGCCGCCGAATTTCTCTTCGATCGCCTTGATCAGCTCGTAGCCGTGGCGCGGCCGCTCGGCGATGAGGCCGAGCAGCACGTAACGCAGATCGCCATGGTCAAAAAACCGGCCGAGACGGCCGCCGCGCCCGCCGCCGTGGCGATGGCCGCCGAAGCGGCCGCCGCCCATGCTGAACATGCCATGCGCGTGGCGATGGCCGTATCGATGTTCCATCATGCGGATTCCTCCATTCAAGCTAACGGCAACAGCTCGGGACGGTAGTCCCGGCTGAGGACATGAAGCTTCAACGGCACCGGTGTGCCGAGCCACGCGCCGTCGGTGTCGTGATCGCGCACCGAGTCGTCCGTCAGCGGGTGGATCAGCACGTTGAGGCCGCGGCGGTTCAGCATCAGCCACGGCACCACCGACGCGAATTGCGCTGTCGAGAAGATGATCTGCAAGTTTGCGACGGGATGCGGGCCGATCGGCTCGTCGAAAAATCCGCCGAGTTCGACGGCAAACATGTCGGTGACCGCGTCGGCCAGCTGCTCGGCGGCCGCACGGCTGCCGGCATCGTAATAGACGTGCGCGTGGTAACCGGCGATGCGGGGAGTTTGGTCGTTCATCGAGGCTTTCTCCGATAGGATTTAGATATAACGGATATACGATATATCGATATTGCATCGAATGTCAAGCCGTCATCTGCACCGTCGCGAACGGGATTGCGCAGCCGCGTGCGCGATGACACCTTTGCCTGGATGAATGCACCAATGGCGGATCGGCCGGAGGCCGGCACCGTTGTCCTCGTCGGCTGCGGCCAAATGGGTGGCTCGATGTTGCGCGGCTGGCTGGCGCGCGGCGCCGCTTCGCACTTTCACGTGGTCGAGCCGGCCGGCCTGGCCGCCGCGACGGCGGATACGGCGTCCGTCACCTGGCATCGTGACGCCGCGGGATTGCCGGCTGCGATCGAACCCGCGGCGGTCGTCTTTGCCGTCAAACCGCAGGTCATTGACGACGTGCTGCCGGCGTATCGACGCTTTGCGCCGGGCAAGGCGCTGTTTGTCTCGATCGCCGCGGGCACGACGATCGGCCGGATCGCGCGCTGTATCGGCGAGGCGGCGGCAATCGCGCGCTGCATGCCCAACACGCCGGCTGCGATCGGCCGCGCGATCACCGTCGCCTGCGCCAACCACCATGTGACCGGCAGTCAGCGGCGACTATGTGATGCGCTGCTTGCCGCGATCGGCGACAGCGCCTGGATTGCCGACGAAGCGTTGATGGATGCGGTGACCGCAGTGTCGGGCAGCGGCCCCGCCTACGTGTTCCTGCTGATCGAGGCGCTGGCCGCGGCCGGCGAGCGCGTCGGCCTGCCGGCGGGTCTGGCGCTCCAGCTGGCGCGAGCGACGGTCGCCGGCGCCGGCGAGTTGGCGCTGCGCTCGCCTGAGCCGCCGGCGCGGCTGCGCGAGAACGTGACGAGCCCTGGCGGTACGACGCGTGCGGCCCTCGACGTGCTGATGGCGGCGGGCGGCTTGCCGGAATTGATCGATCGCGCCGTCGCCGCGGCAACCCGGCGTTCGCAGGAACTGGCGGGGTAGCGCATGGCAAAGGGCCGTGCCGCGCCGCGCCGCGCGCCAGGGACTGCCTCAACGGTGCAACCGCCGGACGAGCGCAACCGCATCATTGACGCTGCGCTGCGGCTTATCGCCGAACAGGGTTGGCGCCGGTTGTCACTGGCGGCCGTCGCGGCCGAAGCGGAACTGCCGATCCTCGCTGTCTATCGCAATTTCGGCTCGCGCCCGGCGATCCTGATGGCATTTTTCCGGCGGATCGACGAGGCGGTGCTGGCGGCGCCGCCGGAAGCGGAAGCTGATGAACGGCCGCGCGACCGGATATTCGATCTAATCATGCGGCGATTTGACGCGCTGTTGCCCTATCGCGACGCCTTGCTCGTGCTCGGCCGCGAGTTGCCGAGCGAGCCATGCGCGGCGCTAGCGGTTGCTGCGCGGCTGCTGCGCTCGATCGCCTGGATGCTGGAGGCATCCGGGATTCCCGTTGCCGGGCTGGGCGGTGCCGTAGCGGTCAAGCTGACGGCGGCGACATATCTCGCCACGCTGCGCGTCTGGCTGCGCGACGACTCACCCGATCTGGCGCCGACGATGGCGTCGCTCGACCGGCGGCTGCGCGGCATCGAGCGCTGGCTTGCTCGTACCCGCCGGCCACCGCCGCGCCGGCCCGCGACTGCCGAGGCGTGACGCCCATCGCGCGAATTGCTGCGGTGCAAAAACACCTTGACGACGCACGCTGCGCCTATGATATAGGCATTTGTGCACCGCACAAATTTGGCTACACCTCAATCCGGAATTCCAACCATGGCTGATGCTCGTCCCAACCCGTTCGATTTCGACGTAACCAAAATGTTCGCCGACTTTCGCTTTCGACCGCTCGATGTCGAGGCGGTCTGGGCGGCGCAGCGCCGCAACATCGAGGCGCTGAGCCAGGCCAACCAAGCAGCCGTCGACGGCGTCAATGCGCTGGCGCGCCGCCAGATGGAATTGACCCGCGAAACGTTCGAGGGGCTCTCGGCGCTGTTGCGCGATCTGGCGCAGCCGACCTCCACCGAAGACCGCATCGCCAAAAATACCGAATACGTCAAGCAAATGTTGGAAAAAGGCGTCAGCCACAGCCGCGAGATCGCGACGATTGCGACGAAGGCGGGGACCGACGCTGCCGAGATCCTGCACAAGCGTGCGAGCGAAAGTCTTGACGAGATCCGCAGTTACGCGAGCCGGCAGGCCGCGGCCCCCGCCCGCTGAAGCGGTTTCAATTTGACTGCTATTTACGCGCTGAATTTTTAAAGTAATCTGTGGCCGGACTTGATCCGGCCACCCACCACGCCGGCGGCGCCGGCATAGGACGGATCAACCCTGCACGACAACGGGATCGCGCCGATTGCGGCGATCTTGATGGTCTCTCGCGACGCTGTTGGCGATCGGCGGAACCCTATCTCGGCTTCGCGGCGCCAGCCTCGTGAAACTTCAACGCATTGCCGTTGGACCCCGTTGCAAAACGACAGCGGCCGCACGAGGCGGCCGCTGCATCCGGGGCGATGTCCCGGCGATTAAAGCGGCGGGATCCAATATTCGTCGACCCGCGAGCGGTAGCCCGCATCGGCCCAGTCTGGCTCGCTGCTGGGCGTGAAGCGCGGCGCGCGCTCCAGCCGGCTGCGGTCGGCGTCGACGACATAGCCGCCCATGCGCGTATCGTAGGTCAGCGCCCGCCACGGGAGCGGGCTGTAGCTGTCGCCGATGCCGAGAAAGCCGCCGAACGACATGACCGCGTATTCGACCTTGCCGGTGTATTTGTCGATCATCAGATTGCGCACGACGCCGAGCTTGTCGCCGTCGCGGTTGTACACCGTCGTATCCTCCACCTTCTCGGAGGAGATCAGCCGATCGGTCTCATCGGTTTCAACCGGACGCTCGCCGACCGGCGCGGCGCCGACGGGACGCTCCGCCAGCGGTTCGGTCGTGAGCGGTCGGTCGGTCATGGGGTTTACCCTCTCCATCTCTCGCTCCCATCAAGAATCGCTCGATTGGTCAAATGAAAAACAAGGGGATGCAAGGCGTCGTTCCGACGTCACGTGCCAGCTTAATTACCGTGCCCGCAATGCACCGCAGATCTCTTTTTTATGGGAGATGGGGTAAGATCTTTTCGGTCAGCATCAGAAACGTTTCGTGGCTGAGGGGGGCACACAACAGATAATCGAGGCCGATCTCTTCGCGCAGCTGAAGGATCTGCTGAAGAACCGCGGCCGGTGTGCCGTGCAGGATCACCTCATCGAGGTAGCGCCGCACCGGGTCACGGTCCGACGAATTCGGATCGGCAATGCCGACCGGGCGGTGCTGTGCGCCGAAATAGGAATCGACGATCCATTGCGCGCCATTCTTTGCCACCGCCGCCGCCTCGGCGCTCGTCTTGCCGAGGGCCAGCAGGCGGGCCACCGGCAGATCGCGCGCCGCGGGCGAAAACCCGGCCGCCGAGAGGCGCTCGGCGTAAAGGCGGCGCTTGCGGCCGATGTCGCGATGCGCCGCATGCGGGTCGAGCAGGATCGAAAAGCCGCGCCCGGCGGCCCATTCGATCGCCGGGTCGGAGGTTGCGGCCATCCACACCGGCGGATGGGGCTGCTGCAACGGCTTCGGCAACACCTCGACGCCGTCGAAGCGGTAATGTGCGCCCGCATAGACGAGGCGCTCATCGGTCCAGGCGCGCAACACGATCTCGACCGCTTCGTGAAACCGCGCCGTACTTTCTTCCGGCGGCACGCCGAAATTTTCGAACTCGACGCGGGCGAAACCGCGCCCGGCGCCCCAGTTGACGCGGCCGCCCGAGAGCACGTCGAGCAATGCCACTTCTTCGGCGAGCCGCAGCGGGTGATAGAACGGCGCCAGCGACACGCCGGTGCCGATGCGCAGGCGCTTGGTGCGGGCGGCCGCCAGCACGCCGACCATGTGCACCGACGGGCAGACGCTGAAGCTGCTGAAATGGTGCTCGGCCAGCCACACCGCGTCGAAGCCGACCTGATCCATGATCTCGATGCGCTGCAAGGCGCGCTCGTAGACCTGGGCCAGCGCGGTACGCCGCTCGGGCCAGCTGAAGAATTGCAGAACGCCGAGCTTCATGCCGCCCTCCTCGTGCCGCTGCGAGCTTAGCCGTCGTGGCCGGGCGTCGCTAGCATCGGGGTCGGCGGGCGTGCAGACAGGCGCAATCGGCGCCGAGTTGGCCGAGTTTGATCGAGAACAGGGTGAGCGGGGCCGGGTAGATCGCTCGGCGCAGCCGGCATTCTCTATTCGCCCCAACCGAGAAAGAGGCCGATATCGCCCGGCATGCCGCGTGGAAAATCGAGCACCCGCGCGACCAGGTGAAAGCCGTGCGGCTTCAATTCATTCTCCCAGCGAACGTAGATTTCGGCAGCTTCGCCGCGCAGGCTCTGCGGCCATTGCGGCAGCGCCGAATTGATCGCCCGGCCGCCGTCGGTGCACAGATCGCTCGGGAAGCGCAGCAGCATGAACTCCCGGTCGCCGCGCTCGGCCGCCTCGCGCGCCTGGTGCAGCAGCGCGTTCCAGTCGCGATCGCGCACATGCTCGTCGATCAACTGCTTGACCTGCTCGCTGCGCCGCGCCTCGGCGGCATGGCGCGCTTCAACCGCGGCCGCGGCTCGGTGCCGCTCAAAACCGCTGACCAGCGAGCGGAAATCGGCGACATCAAGACCGCTCGCACCCGCCGGCTCGGGCGGTGTCGTTTGCGCGGCAGCGGCGTCGCTGCGATTCCCGAAAAACCGGTGATCGAGGCTCGCCACTGCCTCCGTAATCAGGCCGTGCGACCGCGCCCCGTGCTCCGGCGCGGCACGCCCCGCTTCGTTCCGCGTGATGCCGCGCAGCAGATCGGCGCGGCTGACAATGCCGACCAGTTTGCCGTCGCTTACGACCGGCACCCGCTTGATGTGGTACTGCGACAGGACCGCGGCGATCTCGGCCATTTCGGTCGCCGCGGTGACGCGGATGACCGGCGCGGTCATCACGTCGCGCACGGTGCGGCTGTCATTGCGCAGGCTGGCGAGGAAATCGGGATTGAGCTGCCCGCCTTCGGCGAGGAGCGCCAGCCACCAGTCGCGCCGCGCCGTGCGCTCGTCTTCGCTGCGGCCGATCAGGTCGCCTTCGCTGACCATGCCGACGACGATGCCGCTCGCATCGACGACCGGGACGGCGCTGATCCGATGCTCCAGCAGGAGCCGCGCGATGTCGCGCACCGGCGTCTCCGGCGACGCCGTGACGACATCGGTCGTCATCAAGTCGTGTGCTTGCATCGAGCTGTTTCCAAAGGCGGCCGCGGTGCGAGCACGGCCAGATATTCCCAGACCAGTGTCGCCGCAGCCAGCGCCGTGATCTCAGCGTGATCGTAAGGCGGGCTGACCTCGACGACATCCATGCCGCGGAAATCGAGCCCACCGAGCCGGCGCAGGATCGCCTGCGCCTGCCAGCTGAACAGGCCGCCGATTTCCGGCGTGCCGGTGCCGGGCGCAAAAGCGGGATCGAGCGCGTCGATGTCGAAGGTCAGATAGGCCGGCCCGTCGCCGAGGGCGGCGCGGATACGCTCGACCGCGGTGCCCGGCCCCTGTTCGTGCACGCTTTCGGCGTGGAGGATCGTGACCCCTTGTCCCACCGTCCAGTCGCGCACCGCCCGCTCCATCGGCGAACGGATGCCGACCTGCACCGTGCGATGCGGGTCGATCAGCCCCTCGGTAATCGCATGGTAGAACGGCGAGCCATGGCCCCACCGCTGGCCGAAGCTCTCGGGCCAGGTATCGACATGCGCGTCGAAATGCACGAGCGCGAGCGGCTGCCCGATCCGGGCCCGCAATGCGCGCAGCAGTGGCAGCGTCACGGTATGGTCGCCGCCGAGCGCGACAAGGTGATCGAGGCCCCGCGCCTGTTCCTCGATCGTCGCAAGGGTCGCCTGGATGTCGCCATGCGCGATGCGGAAGTCGCCGATGTCGGCGATGTCGCATTCGGCCGGCGCAATGCCGGCGATCGGATGGTCGCCGTCAACGAGCATGCGGCTCGCCTGGCGGATCGCCTGCGGACCGAAGCGGGCACCGGGACGGTTCGAGGTGCCGAGATCATAGGGGATGCCGGCGACGCAGATCGCCGCCGCGCGGTCATCCCGGTCGATGCCGAGAAAGCTCGGCCGGGTGGCAAAAGTCGGTGTGGATGTCATGCCTCCTATATAGGAGGTGCCGCCGTTCTTACCCAGCGGCCCGGGTTAGGGAGCGATTGCCGAGGCCGCGCGGCATGCTCTAACGTGGCGCAACGGTGGTCGGGGAGGCGGAAATGCTGCGGAGCACGGACAGGATCAGAACCTCGCATGTCGGCCGGCTGCCGCCGCCCAAGGGCTGGGAGGCGATGCCGGCGCAGCTAGCCAACGCCGAGATCACCGATCCGCAGGCGCTCGCCGCCCGCGCCATCCCGGCGGTGGCGGAGATTGTCAAGCGGCAGGTCGAGATCGGCGTCGATTGCATTGGCGACGGCGAGTTCTGGACGGCGCGCACGCATGCCCACTACGCGGCGCATTTCACCGGCGTCGAGGCGCGGCCCTTGGCCCCTGGCGAGCCGCCGACGACCCGACATTCGACGCGGGAACGCGACGAATTTCGTGATTTCTACGACGCCTGCGACCGCGCCGGCACGATGTTTCTGGTGCCGGGCGAGACGCCGGTGCCGCCGATCACCGAGAAGGTCGTCGCGCGCGGCCCCGTCGCTTCGCGCGGACCGGCGGCAGTGCGTCGCCAGATCGACACGTTCAAGGCGGCGATCGAGCGGTCCGGAGCGACGGTCGAGGAAGCCTTCATTCCGCTGATCGCGCCGGGCTGGCTGGACCATTTCATCTTCAACGAATATTACAAGACGGAAGAGGAATTCCTGTTTGCGCTGGCCGACGCGATGGCCGAGGAATACCGCGCCGTCGTCGCGGCCGGCTTTGTGCTGCAGATCGACGATCCGGGCCTGCCCGATTGGTGGGACATGCTGAAGCCGGAGCCGTCGGTCGCCGACTACCGCAGATTTGCGCAGCTGCGCATCGCGGCGGTCAACCACGCGCTCGCCGGCATCCCGGAAGAAAAGGTCCGCTACCATTTGTGCTGGGGCAGCTGGCACGGCCCGCACACCCACGACCTGCCATTAGAACACATCATCGACCTGATCCTGCAGGTAAAGGCGCAGACCTATTCGTTCGAGGCCGCCAATGTGCGCCACGAGCACGAATGGCGCATTTGGGAAGAGGCAAAATTGCCGGCCGGCAAGATGCTGATGCCGGGTGTCGTCAGCCATGCGACGAACCTCGTCGAGCACCCGCAGCTCGTGGCCGATCGGATCCGGCGCTTTGTCCGCATCGCCGGCAGCGAAAACGTCGTCGCCGGTACCGATTGCGGCCTCGGCGGCCGGGTTCACCCCGATCTCGTATGGGCGAAGCTGAGAGCGCTCGTCGAAGGGGCGCGCCTCGCCTCGCGCGACGCGTAGGAGGCGTGCGGTGGCGCGCGTTCTGACCGGCCGGTTCATGCACGAAACCAACACGTTCAGCGTCCAGAAAACCGACCTGGCGACATGGCGGCGACGCGACTTCCACCTTGGCAACGAGATCCCGGCCGCCTTCCGCAACACGCGTTCGGCGATGGGCGCGACG
This sequence comes from Allostellaceae bacterium, assembly GCA_035504075.1. Taxonomy (GTDB): domain Bacteria; phylum Pseudomonadota; class Alphaproteobacteria; order ATCC43930; family CGMCC-115725; genus DATARH01. The sequence goes on from DATJSO010000232.1 coordinate 15,129, forward strand.
TTCGAGGCGGCCGACAAACACGGCTGGACGCTCGTTCATCCGGTGTCGGCCAACGCCAACCCGTCCGGTATCGTGACCGACGACGCCTTCGAGACGATCGCTGGCATGCTGCTCGACGCGGCGCGCCACCAGGGCCCGATCGATGGCGTCCTGCTGCACCTGCATGGCGCGATGGTCGTCCAATCGTACGAAGACGGCGAGGGCGAGCTGTTGGCGCGGTTGCGGGCGCTGCTCGGTGCCGACGTACCGATCGTCGTGACCTTGGACCTGCACGCCAACGTCACGCCGCTGATGGCGGAGCATGCAAATGCGCTGATCGCATTTCGCACCTACCCGCATATCGACATGTACGAGCGCGCCTGGCAGGGCGCGGCGCTCCTCGAACGCGCGATGCGCGGCGAGATCCGGCCGCGGACGCTGATCGCGCGGCGGCCGATGCTGCACGGCCTCGACTGGGGGCGCACGCAGACGGGGCCGATGGCCGAGCTGATCGCCCGCGGCGAAAGGCTGGAAGCCGCTGGCGATGTGCTGGTGGCGAGCGTCTGCGCCGGTTTCCCGCTCGCCGACATCCGCGATGTCGGGCCGTCGGTGACCGTGACGGTCGATCTGACGCGCGGCGAGGATGCGGCGGAGCGCGGCCGGCGCGTCGCCGATGAGTTCATCGACCATGCCTGGCGGACGCGCGACTTTACGACCGTCGCGATGCTGTCGGTGGCCGAGGCGGTGGCATGTGCGAAGGCCGGGCGGGCCGGCGACAAGCCGCTCGTCATCGCCGATTACACCGACAATCCGGGCGGTGGCGGTTACGGCGATGCGACGGCGCTGCTGCACGGTCTCGTCGCGGCCGGGGTCGACGGCGTCGCGTTCCATGCGATCTGCGATCCGGCGGCGGTTGCCGAGGCGATGCGCACCGGTATCGGCCCGGCGACGCTGACATTGGGCGGCAAGACCGACCCGTTGCTCGGCGGCGGGCCGCTGACGCTCGCCGGCGAAATCACGCATCTGTCGAACGGCAGATTCATCGCCTGGGGGCCGATGGGCGGCGGCGTGGAGCGCGATTTCGGCCCGTCAATCGTGTTTCGCGTCGGCGGCATCGACATCATCGCGATCACCAATAACGGCCAGGCGACCGATCTCGGCCAGTTTACGTCGATGGGGATCGATCCGGCGCATTACCCGACGGTGTGCGTGAAGTCGATGCAGCATTTCCGCGCCGCTTTTGCGCCGATCGCACGCGATATCGTCCTCGTCGACACCGGCGCGCTGTGCGCGCCGCATTATGTCGCGGAAAATTATCTCCGCGTCCGCCGCCCGATCTGGCCGCTCGACCCGATCTGAACGCGTGCGGCATGCGGACCAGAGGAGACGCGAATGGCTGCGATCGATTGCCGCGTCGTGTGGCCCGAATTGGATTATTCCACGCTGCGGCCGACAATGGACACGCTGCAGCGCTGGGCGCAGATCGTCGGCAAGGTGCGGCTGGCGCAGTCGCCTTGGGTCAATCATTCATGGCACGCGACGTTCTATGTCTCGGTGCGCGGGCTGACGACCGCCCTGGTGCCGCACGGCGGGCGCGCCTTCGAACTTGAGTTCGACCTGGTGGCGCATGCGCTTGTGCTTCGCGTCAGCGACGGCGGCGAGGCGCGTATCGCCCTGGCACCGCGCAGCGTCGCCGAATTTTACGCCGAAGTGCTGGAAACGCTGGCGGCGCTCGGACTGCCCGTCGCGATCGACAGCCGCCCCAACGAACTGCCCGACGCGACACCGTTTCCGCAGGACCGCGCCGAGCGCGCCTACGACCGCGGGGCGGCGCAACGGTTCTGGCAGGCGCTGTTGCAATGCGACCGCGTTTTCAAACGCTTCCGCACGCGGTTTATCGGCAAATGCAGCCCGGTTCATTTCTTTTGGGGCAGCTTTGATCTGGCGGTGACGCGGTTTTCCGGCCGCCCGGCACCGCTGCATCCTGGCGGCGTGCCGCGCCTGCCGGACGCCGTGACCCGCGAAGCTTATTCGCACGAGGTCTCGAGCGCCGGTTTCTGGCCGGGCAGCGGCGATATCGACTATGCCGCCTTTTATTCCTATTGCTATCCCGCACCGGCGGGTTTTGCCGCGGCCACGATCGCGCCGCAGGCGGCGCAGTTCAACCAGGAGCTCGGCGAGTTTCTGCTGCCGTACGAGGCGGTGCGCCGCGCGGCCGACCCGGACGCGACGCTGCTGAGTTTTTTGCAGACGACCTACGAGGCGGCGGCAAACGCCGGGAATTGGGACCGCGCCGCGCTCGACATCGAGGAAGGGCGGCTCGGCCGGCCGCGGCCGGTCGGCTGATTGCAGGCCGCACCTGTCACGCGAAGGCTGCGTCGCGCGCCGCCGCACGCGCCGCGTGCAGCCAATCATACCACGCCGCCATGCCCGTGCCGCTGCGCGCCGACAATTGCAATACCGGCGCGGCGGGGTTGACCGATCGCACATTGGCGAGCGCCCGCTCGACGGCGAAATCGACGTGCGGCAACAGGTCGATCTTATTGATGAGCACGAGGCCGGCGGCGCGGAACATATGCGGGTACTTGAGCGGCTTGTCCTCGCCTTCGGTCACCGAGAACACGACGACCTTGGCCGCTTCGCCGAGGTCGAACAGGGCGGGGCAGACGAGATTGCCGACATTCTCGATCAGCACCGCGGCGCCGGCGGGCGGGCGCAGCCGCGACAGGCCGCGCGCCACCATCTCGGCGTCGAGGTGACAGCCGGTGCCGGTATTGACCTGCACGGCCGGCGCGCCGGCCCGTTCGATGCGCGCCGCATCGTTGGCGCTCGCCTGATCGCCCTCAATGACAAAGAGCGGCACGTCGCCGCCGAGATCGGCAATCGTGCGCTCGAGCAGCGCCGTCTTGCCGGCGCCGGGGGCGCTGACGAGGTTGAGCGCCAGGATCTCGCGGCCGCGAAACCATCCGCGGTTCTTTTCGGCGGCGCGGTCGTTCTTGGCGAGGATGCGGGCCTCAATGTCGATCAGGCCGCCGCCCTCATGCGAATGGGCATGGTCGTGCTCGTGCGAATGATCGTGATCATGCGAATGATCGTGCTCGTGCGGATGTGAATGATCGTGGTCGTGCTCGTGCGGGAGATGCACCATCGCGCCGTCGCCGTCGCAGCCACAGGTCGCACACATCAGGCCGCCTCCCTCAGTTCGATGCTTCGGATCGACAGTTCCTCGCCCTGGAACAGCGTCACGTCACAAGAGCCGCAGGCGCAGGGCGTCAGCAGGTCGGGCATCGCGAATTCGGCGCCGCAGGCGTTGCAGCGGGCGCGGCCCGCGGGCTCCTCAATGTCGAGAAGCGCGCCGTCGAGCACGGTACCGCGCGCCACTTCGTCGAAGCAGAAGCGGATCGCGTCGAGCATGACGCCAGACAGCCGGCCGATGACGAGCGTGACGCGGGCGACCGGACGGCCCGCCGCGGCGTCCTCGGCAACCTCGACGATGCTGCAGGTCAGCGCCAGCTCGTGCATTACAGTGCTCAGCAGATGCGCGGCAATTGCTCGCCGACCAGCATGTCGACGATGCGCCGACCACCGAAGGCGGTGCACATTGTTACGCGGCCCGCTTCGCCGGCGACGACGCTGCCGATCACCGCCGCATCGCGGCCGAGCGGGTCGCGGCGCAGCGCCGCGAGCGCCGCATCGCATTCCGCCGCCGGCACGACCGCGATGAATTTCCCCTCATTCGCGAGATAGAGCGGGTCGAGGCCAAGGATCTCGCAGAACCCGCGCACCGCATCGCGCAGCGGTGTTCTCGTCTCGTCAATCTCGATCGCGACGCGCGAGGCTTGCGCGATCTCGTTCAGCACCGTGGCGGCGCCGCCGCGCGTCGCGTCGCGCAGCATGCGCGCGCCGGGAGCGGCTTCGAGCAGGGCCGCGATGATCCGGTGCAATGGCGCGCAATCGCTGGCGATCGGTGTTGCAAGGGCGAGGTCGCCGCGCGCTGCCAGGATCGCCGCGCCATGGTCGCCGAGCCAGCCGTTGACCATGACGGCATCGCCCGGACGAGCGCGGTCGGTGCCGAGAGTAACCCCCTGACGGATGACGCCGATCCCTGATGTCGTGACGAACAGCTTGTCGCAGGCGCCCTTCGGCACGACCTTCGTGTCGCCGGTCGCGACCCACACGCCGGCATGCTCGGCCGCCCGCGCCATCGACGCCGCGACATCGCGCAGCAAGGCGAGCGGCATTCCCTCTTCGATAATGACGGCACACGACAGATACAGCGGCACGGCGCCGCCGACCGCCAGATCGTTGACCGTGCCGTTGACCGCGAGCGCGCCGATATCGCCGCCCGGAAAGAACAGCGGATCGACAACATAGGAATCCGTCGTAAATGCCAGACGGTCGCCGCGCGCCGCCAGCTCCGCCAGGTCGAAGCGCGCCTGATCCTCGAGCGGCGCCAGCGCCGGATTGTCGAAGGCGCGGACGAACACGTCGTCGATCAAGTCCTTCATCGCCTTGCCGCCGCCACCATGCGCCAGCGTCACGGTCGCGGCGTTGATCCGGCCGAGCGTTCTCATGCCGCCCCCGCCTGCGGCCGGACGCCGCCGTATTGATAGTAGGCGGCGCAGGCGCCCTCGGACGACACCATCAGCGCGCCCAACGGGTGCTCGGGCGTGCACGCGCCGCCGAACACCTTGCACTGCCACGGCTTGATGACGCCCTTCAGCACCTCGCCGCACTGGCAGGATTTCGGGTCGGCAATCCTGGCGTTCGGCAATGCGAATTTGCGTTCGGCGTCGAAGCGGGCAAAGCGCTCGCGCATGCGGACGCCGGAATGGTCGATCGAGCCGAGGCCGCGCCATTCAAAGAATTCGCGCAGTTCGTAGACCTGCGCCACCGCACGCAGCGCCGCCGCATTGCCGCCTTCGGGCACGATGCGCGAATATTGGTTTTCGATTTCGCACCGGTGCTCGACGATCTGCCGCAATACCATCCAGATCGAGTGCAGAATATCGAGCGGCTCGAAACCGGCGATGACCAGGGGTTTCCGGTAATACTCGGCGACAAAGCCGAACGGCGCGGCGCCGACAACCATCGCGACGTGCCCCGGACCCAAAAACCCGTCGAGCTGCATGTCGGGGCTGTCGAGCACCGCCTTGATCGTCGGCACGATCGTGATGTGGTTGCAGAACACGCTGAAATTGCCGACCCCCTCGGCCGCGGCGCGCAGGATCGTCAACGCCGTCGACGGCATCGTCGTCTCGAAGCCGATCGCGAAAAACACGACCTCGCGGTCAGGATGCGTTCGCGCCAGCGCCAGTGCGTCCAATGGCGAATAGACCATGCGCACGTCGGCACCCTCGGCTCTGGCCTGCAACAGGCTCTTTTGCGAGCCGGGCACGCGCATTGCGTCGCCGAACGTCGCGAAGATCACCCGCGGCCGCTCGGCCAGCGCGACGCAATCATCGACCACGCCCATCGGCAACACGCAGACCGGGCAGCCGGGGCCATGGATCAACTCGACCGCGTCGGGCAGCATGCCTTCGATGCCGTAGCGGAAAATCGAATGCGTGTGGCCGCCGCACACTTCCATGATGTGGATGGGGCGCCGCCGCGCGATGCCGCTGGTCGCCAGCAGCCGCGCGATCTCGGCGATCAGCGCCGCCGCCTTGGCGCGGTCGCGGAATTCGTCGGCGTATTTCATCGCGCCGCCTCGCGCGCCGCGCTGCCGCGGTCGTCGGCCAGCAGCGTATGCACGAGATCCCACAAGATGTGGCAGGCGGTGACGTGGCATTCCTGGATGCGGTGGATCGAGCCAGACGGCACGACGAGGCAATGGTCGACCGCACCGCATTGCCGCATGCGGCCGCCGTCGCCGCCGCTCAGGCCGATCGTCGCCAGCCCGATCTCCTTTGCCTTGGCGAACGCGGCGATCAGGTTGGCCGAATTGCCGCTGGTTGAGACGCCGACCAGCCCGTCGCCGCGGCGCGCCTGGGCGACGAGCTGGCGAACGAAGACGTGTTCGAAACCGACATCGTTGCCGACGGCGCTCAGCATTGCGACATCGGCGACGAGATTGACGGCGGCGAGCGCCGGCCGGCCCGCGGTCACCGGATGGAGGAATTCGACGGCGATATGCGCGGCATCGCAGGACGAGCCACCATTGCCCATCGCAAACAGCCGTCCGCCGCCGCGATAGACGTCGGCCAAGGCATGCGCGGCGGCAACCAGCGCGGCACCCTGTTCGGCAAAGAAGCGGGCGCTCGCATCGCGCGAGGCGGCAGCCTTTTCGGCGACCGAGCGAAGGAGCGCGGCATCGAGCCGCTCCTGGTTTTGCGGCCTGCCGTGCAGGAAGGGGTAGAGCGCTTCGAGGATGCTATCGTCCGTCATCGTCGTCCCCGCCATCGGCATCGCCCGCCAGCGCCGCCAACTCGGCCTGCTGCTCGCCGAGTTCGGCGAGGATCTCCAGCGTCTTCTGCGCCTCCTCCTCGTCGATGCGGCTCATCGCAAAGCCGACATGCACGAGTACCCAGTCGCCGAGACAGGCCTCAAACGGATGCTCGTCGTCGATGATGCACATCAGATTGACCTGCCGCCGGACGCCGCACACATCGACCGTCGCGAGCGCTTCGTCGGCATCGTCGAGCGTGACGATCTGGCCGGGTATCCCGAGGCACATCGCCTAGCCTCCCAACAGCCGGGCGGCCGCGACAGCCGCCTGTCCCAGGGCCAACCCGCCGTCATTGGCCGGCACCGCGGCATGCGTCAGCACGGCAAGGCCGGCGGCTTCGAGGCGGCGCACGGTTTCGTCGAACAGCACGGCATTCTGAAAACAGCCACCCGACAGGGCCGCCGTATCGGCGCCGCGTCTCTGCGCGAGCCGCGCGGCCGTGTCCGAAACGGCCGCCGCAAGCCCGGTGTGAAACCGCGCCGCGATGATCGCCGGCGGCACGTCTGCGGCCAAATCGTGCAGCAGCGCACCCCACATCGGCGCCGGATCGATGATCCACAGCTTCGCATCATCGCCGGGGGCCGGCGTGACGGCAGATTTGCGTCCGGCGCGCGGCAAAACATCGAACGGGTAGGGCCGGCTCGACGGCGGCGCGGCGGCAGCGAGCGCTTCGAGGCGCATCGCGGCCTCGCCCTCGTAGGCCTGCCGGTCGAACGCGAGGCCGATCGCGGCGGCGACCGCATCGAACAGGCGGCCGCACGAGGAGGCGGCCGGCGCATTGACGCCGCCGGCGATCATGCGGTCGATCGTCGCCAGCGGTTTGCCGGCCAGACGATCGCAGATCGCGAGTCGGCCAAACAGTTGCCGCATCTCGGGCCAGCCGACCGCGCGCGCGAGATGCGCATAGAGGTTGCGCCACGGCTCCCGCACCGCCTGTGCGCCGCCCGGCATCGCGACCGGGGCGAGCGAGCCGAGGCGCTCGCAGCCGCGATAATCGGCGAGCAGCAATTCGCCGCCCCAGATCGTGCCGTCATCGCCCCAACCAAGACCGTCGAGCACGACGCCGAGCACCGGCGCAGCGGCGAGCGGCCGGCCGTTTTCCGCAAGGCAGGCGGCGACATGCGCATGATGATGCTGCACCTCCACGAGCGGCAGATGGGAAGATTGCGCCCGTTCACGCGCCAGCTTGGCCGACAGGTATTCAGGATGGCGGTCGGCCGCCAATGCCGCCGGCGCATGCGCGAACGGGTCGCCGTAGAGCGTCAGGTTCTTGCGGTAATCGTCCAATGCGGCCGGATGTTCGAGATCGCCCTGGTGCTGCGACAGGATCGCTTGGCCATCCTTTATCAGACAGAACGTCGCCTTCAATTCGCCGCCCATCGCGAGGATCTCCGGCGCGGCGGCAAACCCCGGCGCACGAGGCGCGTCCTTCCCGCCATGATCCGCACGACGGAATCGTCGACCCGGTTGGCGATGTCGCGATCGTGCGCCAGCGCATAGTCGGCGATGCCCGCCAACCGCTCGGCCATGTCGCGGTCGTCGGTCGCCTGCGGCTCGTCCGACAGGTTGCCGCTCGTCATCACCGCCGGCCGGTCGAGTTCGCGCATCAGCAGCAGATGCAGCGGCGTCGTCGGCAGCATGAAACCGAGTGTGTCTAGGTTGGGCGCGACGCCTTCGGGCAGCTGCCGTCCGCCGCCGGCGCGCAACAGCACGATCGGCGCGGCCGGCCCGGTCAGCGCCCGTTCCTCTGCGTCGCCCAAGGCACAATAACGCCGGATCATGGCGAGGTCGCGCGCCATCAACGCAAACGGCTTCGCATCGCGCCGCTTGCGGCGGCGCAGTGCGGCGACGGCCTCCGGGTTCGTTGCGTCGCAGGCCAGCTGATAGCCGCCCAACCCCTTCAGCGCGACAATCGCGCCAACGCGCAGCCGCCGCGCCGCCTCGACAATCGGATCGCCGCCCTCCGGCGCCAGACCCGGCAGCCGCAGCAGCACGAGGTGCGGGCCGCATGCCGGGCAGGCGATCGGCTCGGCATGGAAGCGGCGGTCGGCCGGATCGGCGTATTCCGCGGCGCAATGCGGGCACAGGCGAAACACCGCCATTGTCGTACGGCCGCGATCCCACGGAATGCCGCGCATAATCGACAGGCGCGGGCCGCAATGAGTGCAGTTTGTAAAGGCATAGCGGTGCCGCCGCTCGCCCGGGTCGAGCAATTCGGCGGCACAGGCGGCGCACAGCGCCGCGTCGGGAGCGATCTCGGTCCGGATGTCGCCGGCCTCGCTGGCGGCGATGCGGAAGCCGGGCAAAACCCGGCCGGCAAAGGCGCGCCGCTCGATGCGCTCGATCTGCGCCAAAGGCGGTGGCTCCATTTCCAGGCGGGCGAGCAGGGCGGTGATGCCGCCGCCGCTGCCGGCGACCCGGATGACGACGCCGCCGCCGTCGTTCAATACCTCGCCGTCGAGCCCCAATTCGCTGGCGATCCGCCACACCGTCGGACGAAACCCGACGCCCTGCACCCGGCCGCGCACGCGGATTTCGACGGCGCCGTCGGAAGTCTCGGAAAGGGCGTCGCGGGGCAGCGCCACCGTCAATCTCACATGTTGCTGATGCGGATGTAGCGGATGATGTCCGGGATCTGCGACAGCACGATGCCGAGCACCAGCGCGCCCAACGCAATCCCGACGACGCGGCAGCTGGTCATGCCGGCACCCTGTCCGTCCATCTGCAAGCTGCCCGATTTATTCGGGACGATCGCGTTTGGCATCACTTAACCTCCTCTATAGCGCATTGTTGAAGCAGTTCGCGTGCGAGGCGCAGGACGGCATCGGCCGCCGGCGCGACAGACGCGGCAACCGGCGGGCTGAGGCCGATCTCGCCGGTGTCGTCCGCGTCCAGACGCAGCGGCTCGCAGCCCACGAGCAAGAGCCGCGCCGGCACGGCGCCGAGCAGCGCCGCGACGCGCAGCACGTTGTGCGGCTCCATTGCGTGCGGCGACAATGCTGTCTGGTCTGCCGCGCCGCAGTCCGCCGGCGGCAGCGTCGGCTCCATCACGTAAAGCGTGCCGGGCGCGCCGCCGCGCGCCATGCAATCGACGAGGATCGCCGCCTCGCAACCTGCCGTCAGCGCATAGGCGAGGTCGATGCCGCGAATGCCGAAATCGACGACCCGCAATTCCGGCGGCGGCGCCCGACGCTGCAGTTCCGCCGCAACGGCGACGCCAAACCCGTCGTCGCCGTTGAAGATGTTGCCGATGCCGGCGATCAGCACCGGCGTCACGACTCTGCCTGCGCTGCTATCGGCGCCAACTCGTCGGGTGCAAAGAAAAAACGGTGGCCTGGCATGCGATCGGCGCCGAGATCGCGGCCGGGATCGTCGACGATCGTCACCGCGACGTGAATGCGATCTTCGAAATCGCGCTCGATCGCCTCGACGACGGCGATCTGATCCTGCAGCACGACATCCATGATGTCGCCGCCGGCACGCGGCTTGAGGCGCACCCGGTCGCCGATCCGCAATGCCGGCCTTAGGGCGTCCGGCGCCGCCCCGCCGTCCCGGAATGCGCCGTGGAGCCTCGCCAGTTCTTCGGCGGAGAGCGCCTCGGTGCGCTCCAGCAGCGCACGGGTGCGCGGATCGGCCGCCGCCATCTCGCGCTTTTCGGCCTCGGTCAGCGTCAGGATGCGCAGGGTCAGGATTTCGTCGATCTCGCAGCCGTCGAACAGATCGCCGGGACTTTCCGGCGCGATCCGCGGATAATCGTAAAGAATGATCGGCGCCGACAACATCGTGTCGGTGTCGCCCTCGTCGCCGACCAATACCGGCCAAGTACCCTCGTTGCGGCAAAGGGCGGCTTCTTTTGCCACGTCGGCCGGCGGATCGAGCAGCGAGACAAGGGCGCCACGCCGTGCGCCGAGCAGCGTGTGCGCCGAGCAGAGCGCCGATCGCTGTGCCGCCTCGCGTCCGATCGCCTGCGGATCGGCGAGCGCCGTCCGGTTCTCGACGATGACGGTCACGCGATAAAGATCATCCGCCAATGCTTCGGCAGCGATCTCCAGCCTGCCGGCAAGCGGCGCGGCGCTGCGGATAGTCATTCCGACGATGACGCCGGCGGCATCGCGCAGGGGCTCGACGGTGCGCTCGGCAGGGAACGCGAACGGCATGACGACGGGCGCCGCCGCCAGTCGCTGCAAGGGCAGCGCCGCGGCGACGTTTCGCTCGGTCGCCTCCTGCCAGGCATAATACTCGCGGCCGCCGACCGCGAGCCGCGGCACGGTGCGGAATTGCGGTTCGCCGCCGGCCGGCAGTTCGGCAATCGGCGCCGGCAATTCACCGATCTCGCGCGCGACGATATGCAGAAACCGCAGCCGCACGTCGATCTCGGCGTCGCTGCCGCCGCGCAGCAGGCACTCGGTCTGCATGCGGCTGCGGTCGCCCTCGTTGTGCTCCGACCAGGCGTGCGGAAACAGGCTGCCGAAGGTCCAACGCCGCTGATTCTTCAGCGCCGACGGCCGATAGGGGTAGAGATTGTAGCCCTCGTAGAGCACCGTCCGCGCGATCGCTTCGATGCGTTCGCGGTTCACGACGGCACCTCTGCGGGCAGTTGCGCCGCAACGAGGCGGCGCAGCGCGTCGTCGATCGTCGCGATGCCGTTTTGCCGCTTGTAGCGATGGATCGCCTCGAACAGGTCACGATCGACCGATAGCCATACCGAATTACCGTAGTAGCGTTCCATCAGCCGGTGCCAGATCGTGACCGGCATGCGGCAGGCGGCTTCCTTGTCGTGCGCGATCTGCGAGATCTGCAGGTCACCCTCCGCATCGCGGTGGAACACCGTGCCGCTGAACAGGAACAACAGCGGCGCTTCGCCGCCTTCCAGCCCGTTAAAATATTTCGTCGCCGCGATCGTGAAGTCGCTGCTGCACGGCACCGAAAGATCGACCGTGCATTCCGCGTCGAACGGCGGGATCGCGGCGCCGGCATTTGCCCACAACAAGGCGCGCAGGTTGCGCTCCCAGTCGACAGCGCCGCCGAACAACTCGACGAGGCGCTCGCGATCCTGCTCGTCGTATTCCCGACGCGCCGCCTCGATGCGCAATTGCGTCTGCAAGCTGACATGTTCGACCGGGACCGCCGGGGTCCGGTTTGCGACATGCAGTTTGAACAACAGCAGCGGTGTCGCCGAATGCGGTGCGATCTCGACGCCGCGTACGGCGAAATCCAGTTCGATCATGACCGGCCGCCCTGCGTCGCCGCGCCCGCACCGCGCAGCGCGGCGAGAAAATCATCGATCGCCTGCCACACCTCGTCGCCGCCGTTGAAGCCGCGCCAATGCGTGCGGATCAGTCCGACGAGCGCATAGCAGCGATCGATCGGCACGCGGTAATAGCCGCGCTTTCCTTTGATGCGATCGATCAGCAGCGCCTCGACATCGGCCGAGAACTCGGCCAGGACCGGGTTTTTCGCGACGAGCGCCGACCACGCGTCGAGCCCGAGCAGCGACTGCGCCGCGCCCAGCGGACCAGGATAGAGCGCCACCGGTCGCCCCTCAGGCGTGCCGTAAAAAATGAACGCGATGTCAATCGGCAGTGCCAACGAGTGCCATTCCGCATCGCTGATGCGGAAATCGGGGAGTGCCGCCGCTTCCTGCGGGATCGGTCGGAACGTGGCGCCGGGCCGGGCCGCCAGCGCCTCGGCACAGACGAGGCAGGAGCAGGCGACATGCCGGGTCGCCGGCTCCAGCAGATGACGATGCTCGGCGGCAAGCGTCGCGCCGCAGAATTCACAACGCTCGCCGGGTTCCGCCTGCACAAACCGGCGCAGGCGCGTAATTCCCTTGCGCGGTCTGATCGTCGTCAGCATCCGCCCCCCTGCCGGCCGCTACCGGGCGAGCGCCGCGGCCTCGGCGACATCGGCATCGGGCCATTCGACGATGATTTCGTCGAGCTCAGGTGCGGCATCGAGGATTGTCTGCTCGATCTCCTCGCGCAACGCGTCCGTCGCGGCGCCGCCGGAGACGCGGATCGCGGCGCTGCGGCTTGACACATGGACAAGATCGAGACCGATGCCGTGCGCCGCAAGCCGCGGCCGCAGACTGTCGAGCGCTCGTTGCAGTCGCAGGCGCGGCTCCTCCGGATGCAAGCCGTAGAGCAGCAGGATCGCCTTGACCTGCTCGTCTTCAGCGAGGCGAGCGACGAGGTCGCGGCCGCCGTCGCTGGCCGCGACTATGGCCATGACGCGCGCCAGCGCCAGCCCGTGCACATCGAGGATCGCTTCGGCCAGATCGCGCGCCGCCGCCCGTGCCGCCGCGTCGCGGACATCGTCGAGAGCCGCGACCAGATCGTCGATACGGCGCAACCCGTCGGCGGCCCGCTGCCGTTCGTTCTCGCCGTCCATCGCCGCGCTAGCGCCCGACGCCGAACATCGGCGAGTGCACGACCTTCAACGTCTTGCCGCCGCCGACATACATGTGAACGCCGCACGGTAGGCACGGATCAAAGCTGCGCACCGCGCGCATGATGTCGATGCCCTTGAAATTGTCGGGGCCGTTCTCTTCGAAGATCGGCGTGTTCTGCACCGCGTCCTCATACGGGCCGGGCGTGCCGTAAATGTCGCGCGGATTGGCGTTCCACGGCGTCGGCGGGTAGGGATGGTAGTTGGCGATCTTCTTGTCGCGGATCACCATGTGGTGCGACAGGACCCCGCGTACCGCCTCGTGGAAGCCGCAGCCGATCGCCTCGTCCGGCACGGTGAACTCGGTCCAGGTGCGGGTGCGGCCGGCCGCCAGTTCACCGAACGCGCGCTCGATGAAGTAATAGGCCGCGGCCGCGCAATAAGCCTGGAAGTAGGTGCGGGCGCGGTCGCGCTCCAGCGCGTTCGACCATTTCGGAATCTTCCACTCGAGTTCCATCTCCGGCTTCAGCGCCGTCTTCGGCAGGTAGATCTTGACGCTGTGGCCGGTCGATTTGACGTAGCCGATGTCAACGAGCCCCGCCAATGCCGTGGACCACAGCCGTGCAATGGGACCGCCGCCGGTGTCGAGCGCGAGATGGCTGCCGCTGCGCTGGTCGAGCCAGCGCGGCGACATGACCCAGGAATAATTGCCCGTGAAGTCGCGCTTTTGCGGCCGCGGCATTGTCGTCTGGTTCCACGGATGGTTGCGGTCGACCGGATTGCCGAGCGGGTCCTCGCGCACGAACATCTCCTGGTTTTCCCAGCCGTCGTAGAACGAGCTGCCCAGAAGGATCCGCATGTTGAGGTTGATGTCGACGAGATTGGTCGTGATCTGCTCGCCGTCGACGATGACGCCGGGGGTGACAAACATCGCCCGGCCCCAATCCTGCATGTGTTCATAACGGTAATCGCAATGGTTGGGGTCGTTGTAGGCGCCCCAGCAGCCGAGCAGCACGCGCCGGCGGCCGACCTCCTCGTAGCCGGGCAGCGCCTCGTAAAAGAAATCGAACAATCGTCGTGCAGCGGCACGCAGCGCTTCATGAATTCGGTGTAGGTGGCGAGCCGCATCAGGTATTCGGTGAAGAGCTGGTTCGACGGCACCGTGCCGACGCCGCCGGGATAGAGCGTCGAGGGGTGCGTATGGCGCCCTTCCATCAGGCTGAACATTTCGCGCGTCAACCGGCTCACGACAAGAGTTTCACGATAGAACGAACCGGTGAACGGGTTCAGCGCGGTCATGATGTCGGCGATCGTGCGGAAGCCGTGATCTTTGGCGTGCGGCGCTTCCTTTTGCTGCGCCTTGGCCCACACGCCGGGATTGGTCTCCTTCACCATGCGCTCGCAAAAATCGACCCCGACCAGATTGTCCTGAAAGAGGTTGTGGTCGAACATGTACTCGGCCGCTTCGCCGAGATTGATGATCCACTCGGCCATCGGCGGCGGCTTGATGCCGTACGCCATGTTCTGCGTATAGACCGAGCAGGTCGCGTGATTGTCGCCGCAGATGCCGCAGATCCGGCTGGTGATGAAATGCGTGTCGCGCGGATCCTTGCCCTTCAGGAACACGCTGTAGCCGCGAAACACCGACGACGTGCTGTAGCACTCGGCGACTTCACGGTTCTCGAAGTCGATTTTGGTGAAGATGCCGAGATTGCCGACGATGCGGGTGATCGGGTCCCAGTGCTTTTCGACGAGCGTGCCGCGCGGTTTGCCGGTGCGGGCGCTGGTCTGCGGAACGGTGGCGATGTCGTTCATTCTGCTGTGTTCTCCGCGCGGAAATAGGTCGGCACGTGTTCCGGATGCAGCTTTTCGGGGTGTCGGGGATCGTAGCCGGTCGTGTATTCGGCCCGATTGTGCCGCCAACTCGGCTCCTTATCGACGGCCCGGTCGGTGAGTTTGCGCAGGTTGCGGATCAGCGCGCCGTATGGGCGGATCAGGTTGCTCGACAACAGGCCGCCGGGCGGCTCGTCCATGAACGGCATCATCTTGTCCGGAAAGCCCGGGGTCGTGCAGCCGATGCAGATGCCGCCGACATTGGGGCAACCGCCGATGCCGGAAATCCAACCGCGCTTCGGCACGTTGCATTTGATCGTCGGCCCCCAGCAGCCGAGCTTGACGAGGCATTTGCGCGAGCCGTACTCGCGCGCGAATTCGGCCTGCTCGTAATAGGCGGCGCGGTCGCAGCCCTGGTGCACCGTGTAGCCGAACAGCCAGGTCGGCCGCCCCAGCTCGTCGACCGGAATCATCGGCGCCAGGCCCGCCAACTGGCGCAGCAGATAGAGCAGCACTTCGGTGAAGTTGTCGGGTTGCACCGGGCAGCCAGGCACATTGACGATCGGCAGACCGATCTTCGATTTCCAGTCGTGCCCGAGATAGTCCTGCAACCCCATGCAGCCGGTCGGGTTGCCCTTCATCGCGTGGATGCCGCCAAACGTCGCGCAGGTGCCGCAGCCGATTACGGCCAGGGCCTTCGGCACCAGCCGGTCGAGCCATTCGGTCGTGCGGATCGGCGCACCGGTATCGGGATCGGTGCCATAGGCGGCCCAGTATCCCTCGCCGCTCAGCTTCTCGTTCGGGATCGATCCTTCCATGACGACGACGAAATTCTCGATCTCGCCATTCGCCGCCTTGTGAAAGTACTGCATCATCTCGTCGCCGACCTCGTAGGACAGCACGCGATTGTGCAGGTGCACCTTTGGCAAACCCGGAATCGCGCCGAGCACGATGTCTTCGATCGACGGTTCGCTGGCCGCGGTAATCGACACGCTGTCGCCGTCGCAGCTCATCCCGTCATTGAGCCACAAGACATGCAGTTCGGAGATTTTCGGCATCTTCTGGGTCTTGCGGCCGTACGGA
>DATJSO010000233.1:0-23811 GCA_035504075.1 Allostellaceae bacterium
ATCGGGCTCATGATCGGGCTGGTCACGATCAAGCTCAGCGTGCCGTCGTTCATCACGACGCTCGGCGCCTTCTTCCTGATCAACGGCATCACGTTGACCGTATCGCGCGGCTTTCCCGCCAATGTTCCGGTCGGGACCGGCCTCGCCGGCATCATGGGCGCCTGGGGCTATTCCGAGATCGTCTGGGCGGCACTGATCGTCGCGATCATGCACATCGTGCTGCGCCACACCCGCTGGGGCCTGCATACGATCGCGACCGGCGGCAACCTCGTCGCCGCCGCCGAAGCCGGCATCCGCACCAATCGCATCAAGCTCGGCAATTTCGTGCTGACCAGCGCGCTCGGCGGCTTCACCGGGCTGATGGAGGCCTTTCGCGTCGGCTCGGCCGACCCGCTGGCGGGCGGCAGCAACATCATGTTTCTCGGCGTCGCGTCGGGCGTCATCGGCGGCACCGCGATCGCCGGCGGCGCCGGCACGATCGTCGGCGGGCTGGTCGGCGGCGTCATGCTCGGCGTATTGCAGGACGGTTTCACATTGCAGGGCATCAACGCCTTCATGTTCAACATCATCATCGGCGTCGCAATCCTGGTCGCGATGGTTGCCAACATTCATCTGGCGCGACTGCGCGGCGGCAGTGCGACCGGTATGCGCTGATGGCGGGAGCCGAGGCGATCCGCGCCGAGAACCTGGTCAAATCCTTTGGCCATGTGACGGCGCTGAACGGCGTCTCGATGCAGGTCGCGCGGGGCGAAACGCTCGGCATCCTGGGCGACAACGGTGCCGGCAAATCGACGCTGCTCAAGATATTGACCGGCTTTCACCGGCCGGATCACGGGCAGGTCCATATCGACGGCAGGCCCGTTTCGCTGCAGTCGGTCGGCGAGGCGCGTGCCTTGGGCGTCGAGTGCGTCTACCAGGATTTGGCGCTGGTCAACGGCCTGTCGATCTACCTCAACCTGTTCCTCAATCGCGAACTGCTGCGGCGCGGACCGCTGCGCCTGCTCGACCACCGCGCGATGCGGCGGCGGGCGGGCGCGGCGCTCGCTGATATCGGCATCGCCGTCGCCTCGGTCGATCTCGATGTCGGCGCGCTGTCGGGGGGCCAGCGCCAGGCGATCGCCGTCGCGCGCGCGGTGTCGTCCGACGCGCGCATCCTCCTCCTGGACGAGCCGCTGGCGGCGATGGGGGCGCGCGAGGCGCGGCTGATCATCGACCTGATCGCGCGGCTCAAGGCGCGCGGCGATATCGCGATCGTCATGATCGCGCACAATTATGCGCAGACGCTCGAAATCTGCGACCGCATCATATTGATGCAGCACGGCGAAGTGACGTTCGAGAGCGAAGCCGGCCAGACCTCGGCGGAAGAGCTTCTGGACATCGTCCGCCGCGAATACCGCGCCGCCCGCACCGGGTAGGCCTTTCGAGAGGAGCAGGCAGAATGGCATTTGAAGTACGCCGCATCGTCACCGGGCATGACCGGAACGGAAAGGCGATCGTCGCCAGCGACGAGCGCCTCAGCACCTCCGGCGCGCCGCGCCCCGGCATTGCCGGCCGGGTCGAAATCTGGTCGGCCGACCGGATGCCGATCGACAATTCCGAGGGCGCCGCCGCCGACGCGCAAAAGAAAGGCTTTGTCGTCAAATACAATTACGTCGGCTCCGGCCAGGGACATGTCTGCCGCGTCGTCGAGTTTGCGCCGGGCGGCCACAAATTCATGCACCGTACCGAGACGCTCGACTACGCGATCCTCTTGAAGGGCGAATGCGACCTCGAACTCGACGACGGCAAGACCGTGCACATGAGGGCGGGCGACATCTGCGTCCAGCGCGGCACAATGCACGCGTGGGTCCCCACGGGCGGCCCGTGCACGTTCTGTTTTGTGCTGATCGATGCCGACCCCGTCGAAGAAGGCGGCAAGAAACTGACGACGCACTACCCTGCCGGTTGAGCGGCCGACGGCCCACCCCAGCGGCGCACGACGCCGGCGTCGAGACCGAACAGATCGAGGGCGCGGCCGAGCGTCTGGTCGATCATCTCGGCGAGGCTCTGCGGCCGGGCATAGAATGCCGGGACCGGCGGGAAGATGACGGCGCCCATCTCGGACAGCGCCGTCATCGTGCGCAAGTGCCCCAAATGCAGCGGCGTCTCGCGCACCAAGAGCACGAGGCGCCGACGCTCCTTCAGCGCAACATCGGCGGCGCGAGTCAACAGCGTCGTCGTCGCGCCGGTGGCGATCTCGGCCATGCTGCGCACCGAGCACGGCGCGATGATCATGCCGAGCGTCTGGAACGAGCCCGACGAGATCGGCGCCGCGAGATCGCCCGCACGATGGCTGACATCGGCGCGGCCGCGCAGGTCGGCCGGCTTCAGATCGGTTTCCAGCGCCAGCGTCATCTCGGCCGAACGGCTCATCACCAGATGGGTTTCGACCGCCAGCGGCTGCAGCAATTCGAGCAGCCGTGCGCCGTAGATCGCCCCTGAGGCGCCGCTGATGCCGACGATGAGGCGAGGGCAACCGGCAATTTGAGGCATTCTCGATTCTCCGATGTGTCGCTCGCGTGGCCGTCCCGTGACGGACTCTCACCCGGCCCCATCCCGGCGGCAGCGATGCGCGCCCTTGGCCTTCTGGGCGCTCCGGCAGTAGCATGTCCGCTGCTTCGTGGATGAGGAGGAACCAGCATGTCGGTGCAAGATCGCATCGAGGCGCTCAAAGAGAAGCATGCCTTGCTCGAACGCGCCATCGATGAAGAGGTCCATCGCCCGCTGCCGAACCAGGACGCGATCACCGATCTGAAACGCCAGAAACTCCGCATCAAGGACGAGATCTTCGCGCTGGAGCGGCAATAAGCGGGACGCCCGCCGGCGTTGTCGCAAAAGGGCCGGTCAGGCGCAGCCTCCCGGCTTTTTTGTTGCCGTCATCGAGGCACGCCCCAAGTTCGCGCCGCGAACCGCACAACGCGCCACTCGCTAACAGCAAGTGCGGACCCGCCGGTCAGGCCCGCGACGGAAATATGGCCTGTCCGGCTCTAGGAACCGGGCTGGGTCATGCCGAACTGCCAGGGATGCGATCGGCTGGCCTGCTGCTCATAGGCAGCGATTTCGGCGCCCTTCTGTTCGGTCAGGCCGATATCGTCGAGGCCGTTCAACAGACAATGCTTGCGGAACGGATCCATGTCGAAATGCACTTTCTCGCCGTCCGGCCGGGAGATCGTCTGGCTTTCAAGGTCGATCGTCATGACGGCGTTGGCGCCTTTCTTGGCATCTTCCATCAATTCATCGACAATCGCCTGCGGCAGCGCGATCGGCAACAAGCCGTTCTTGAAGCAGTTATTGTAGAAGATGTCGGCAAAAGAGGGCGCGATGACGCAACGGATGCCGAAGTCGATCAGCGCCCACGGCGCGTGCTCGCGCGAGGAACCGCAGCCGAAATTGTCGCCGGCGACGAGGATCTTCGCGTTGCGGTAGGGCCCTTGGTTCAGCACGAAATCGGAGTTTTCCGAGCCGTCCGGCTTGAAGCGGATCTCCTGAAACAACCATTGCGCAAGTCCGGTGCGCTTGATCGTCTTCAAGAAGACCGCCGGGAAAATCTTGTCGGTATCGACATTGATCATCGGCAATGGCGCCGCCACCCCAGTCAATTGCGTGAATTTTTCCATGACTCTTGTCAGATCCTTCGTGCTTATCCGTGACGCAGCAGGACGCCCAGAATCGCGATCGTCGCCGCAACGTTGACACCCACTGCCCAGGTAAGGACGCTCATCTTGGCTTCGACAGCGGCAACCCTAGCTGCAAGGACAGCAAGCCCCTGTTCAAGGGTAGTCAGCCTTTCCTCGATCCCGGAAACCTTGCTTTCGATGACACCAGCCGTCGCTTCAATAGCGGCCATCTTGCCCTCGACGCGCGAGATGCCGCCTTCCAATGAGCCAAACCGACCCTCGAACGCAGGCAATTCCTCAGCAGCGGCTTGTGCCTGCTCCTCATTCACCCCCGCGGCTTTGAATGCCGAGTAAGTTTTGGCCAGCATCAATGCCATTGGGTGCTTCGCCTCACGCTTCCCAGCAAAAGTTCTGATCCAAGACGCAAACGCGCTCGAACCGGTTCGCTCCAGCGTTCGATACTGCCCGAGACACGACCTCCGACAAGTCAACGTCAATGAGATCGAACCCAATTAACCGAGCATAGATCAAGAGCGTAGCGCCCGCACCGTCGTGCGCCTGCTTGCGTTTGATCGCGTCGATCCATCCATGCCGCCAAGCGTCAACGTCGTCGCGTATGTCGCGAGCGTGGGGTTTAGAGACGATCGCGCCATTTTCCTTTCTGATATTATTGCCGCCAAAGGCCGGCTGGGCGCATCTCAGGAGTTCGTTGCGCAGATGGTCCTGATAGCCACCGCCGATTGTGCGTTGAGTTGCATTGTCCCATTGCGGGTAAGCTAACGTGATCTGGTATTGCGTCGTCTGACTTCCCGTATAGAGCTTGACATCTATCCGATGCCCCTCACACATCAGCTTGAATTCGTCGCCATCGTCGAGGTTCTTCCGGTTGGCCAACAATAGAATTGGGACCAACTCTTCATTGCGCCTTTTGGCCCAAGGCATCCTGTTGCCTCTAACGTCTGCGCTAAAGGCCTGATCGTCCTGCCTTGCGTCGAGCAGCCGCGCTTCGAATTCACGTAGCTTGCCCAAAGAATATCTTCGACCGCGCAGAAACGGGAACACAATCTCGTTCATATGCCGCAGTCACCCCAATTGCCGCACGTCGGCGAGATGGCCGGTGACGGCGGCTGCGGCGGCCATTGCCGGCCCCATCAGGTGCGTTTTGGCGCCCGGCCCCTGGCGGCCTTCGAAATTGCGGTTCGAGGTCGAGGCGATGCGCTCGCCGTGCTCGGCACGGTCATTGTTCATCGACATGCAATTGGAGCAGCCCGGCTCGCGCCATTCGAAACCGGCTTCGAGGAAGACGCGGTTGAGGCCCTCTTGTTCGGCTTGCCGCTTGACGAGGCCGGAGCCCGGCACGACCAGCGCCCGCACGCCCTGGGCGACGCGGCGGCCCTTGGCGACCTGGGCGGCGGCGCGCAGATCCTCGATGCGGCTGTTCGTGCACGAGCCGATAAAGACGCGCTCTACCGGGATTTCGGCAAGCGGCGTGTTCGGCCGCAGCTGCATGTATTGCAGCGCGCGCTCGACGGCGGCGCGCTTCAGCGGGTCGTCGATGTCGGCCGGGTCGGGCACGCGGCCGGTGATCGGCGCGACCATTTCGGGGTTGGTGCCCCAGCTGACATGCGGCGCGATGTCGGCGGCGGCGAGCGCGGCCCGCTTGTCGTATCGCGCGCCAGGGTCGGAGGGCAGCGTTTGCCAATAGGCGAGCGCCTGCTCCCACGCCGCGCCCTTCGGCGCATAGGGCCTGCCCTTCACGTACGCGAAGGTCGTCTCATCCGGCGCGACGAGGCCGGCGCGGGCGCCGGCCTCGATCGTCATGTTGCACACGGTCATGCGGCCTTCCATCGACATCTGCCGGAATGTCGAGCCGGCATATTCGATGACGTGGCCGGTGCCGCCGGCCGTGCCGATCCTGCCGATGATCGCGAGAATCACGTCCTTCGGGCTGACCCCGGCGCCGAGCGACCCGTTGACCTCGACGAGCATGTTCTTGGCCGGCGACTGGATCAGCGTTTGCGTCGCCAGCACGTGCTCGACTTCCGAGGTGCCGATGCCGAAGGCGAGCGCGCCCATAGCGCCGTGCGTCGCGGTATGGCTGTCGCCGCAGACGATCGTCATGCCCGGCTGCGACAGCCCCTGCTCCGGGCCGATGATGTGGACGATGCCCTGATTGACGCTGTCGATCGGGAAATACGGGACGCCGAATTCCTTGACGTTGCGTTCGAGCGTATCGACCTGCAGCTTCGATTCCGGATCGTCGATGCCGGCGTTGCGGTTCGATGTCGGGATGTTGTGGTCGGCAACCGCAATCGTCGCGTCCGGCCGGCGCACCGTGCGGCCCGCCAGCTTCAGCCCCTCAAACGCCTGCGGCGTCGTTACCTCGTGGATCAGATGCAGGTCGATATAGATCAGGTAGGTGCCTTCGCCCTGCGGGGTGATGACGTGGCTCTGCCAGATCTTGTCGAACAGGGTGCGCGGCTCGGGCATTTTGTGCTCCAGTCTTCCGACCGTCATGGCCGGGCTTGACCCGGCCATCTACGAACGGTCATCAAATTTCGCTGTCGGCCGCGACGGCGGCGCGCTCGCGCCGGTTGTCATCCCGGCCGCGTTCGGCGATGCGCGCCGACTTGCCGCGGCGGCCGCGCAGATAATAAAGCTTGGCGCGCCGCACGTCGCCGCGTCGGACGACCTCGATCGCGGTGATGCGGGGCGAGTGAAGCGGAAAGACGCGCTCGACCCCCTCGCCGTACGAGATCTTGCGCAATGTGAAATTCGAGTTGATGCCGGCGTTTTTGCGCGCGATGCAGACGCCCTCGAAGGCCTGGATGCGTTCGCGCTCGCCTTCGACGACGCGCAGGCTGACCTTGACCGTATCACCCGGCTGGAACGGCGGCACTGGGCGTTCTGCGACGAGCCGGGCGACCGCCTCGGCTTCGAGTTGCTGCAACAGGTTCATCGTTTCACCTCTTCCCGCCTCGCGCCCTCGGGCACGCGCGCCTGATATCGCCGCCACAAATCCGGGCGCCGCTCGCGCGTCACCCGCTCCGCCTCGGCCCGTCGCCAAGCGGCAATCTGCCGATGATTGCCCGACACCAGCACCTCCGGCACTGCCCGACCCTGCCACACCTGCGGCCGCGTGTAATGCGGATATTCGAGCAGCCCATCGGCAAAGCTTTCCTCGGCAAATGCCTCGACGCAGCCGACGACGCCCGGCAACAGCCGCACGCACGCGTCGAGCAATGCGATCGCCGCCGGTTCGCCACCCGACAGCACGAAATCGCCGAGGCTTACCTCCTCGATCGCCCGTGCCGCGATAACCCGCTCGTCGATGCCCTCGAAGCGGCCGCATACGAGCCTGACGCCCGCCCCCGCGGCGAGCGTCCGCACCCGGCTCTGGTCCAGCGGCCGGCCGCGCGGCGACAGCAGCAGCAGCGGCGCGTTGCCGGCCTGATCGGCGATTGCCGCGTCGAGCACATCCGGCCGCATGACCATGCCCGGCCCGCCGCCGAACGGCGCATCATCGACGGAGTGGTGCTTGTCGCGCGCGAAGCCGCGGATGTCCACCGTCTTCAACTGCCAGATGCCGGCCTTCAGCGCCTTGCCGGCCAGTGAATGGGCGAGCGGCCCCGGCAGCATCTCCGGGAAGATCGTCAGCACCGTCGCGCACCAGGTCACTCCGCCGGCTCCTCTTCGATCGGCGCCAGCAAGCCCGGCGGCGGGTCGATGATGAGCCGGCCCGCCGCGAGGTCCACGACCGGTACGACGGCGCGGGTGAACGGCACCATGACGGGCGGCCCGGCTTCGCGCGCGATGTCGAGCGTGTCGCCGGCGCCGAAATCATAGACCGCCCGCACCTGTCCGACCGGCGTACCGTCGGCGCGCGTGACGGCGAGGCCGATCAGGTCGGCGTGGTAATATTCCTCGGCGCCCGGCGGCGGCAGGGCCGCGCGCGGCAGATAGAGGCGCAGCCCGCGCAATTCCTCGGCATCGTCGCGATCGGCGACGCCGTCGACCCTGGCGATCAAGACGCCTTTGGCATCGCCGACGAGGCGCAGGCGAAACCGCCGTTCGCCCGCCTCGTCTTCGAGTGCGCCGTAATGCGCGACGGCGGCGGGATCGGCGGTGAAGCTTTTGACCCGCACCGCGCCGCGCACGCCATGCGCGCCGGTGATGATGCCGACGCACACGCGCCGTGCGGCCGCGCTCATCGGGCGCTTCCCGTCGCGCCTGCTCAGCCGCGCGCCGCCGCGGCAGCCTCGGCGGCTTCCTTGGCGCGCGCCTGCGCCTTGGCCTTCGGCGCCGACTGCTTCGGCGTCTCGCGCAGCGCCGTTTTTTCGACGATGCCGGCGTCGCCGAGGAACCGCGCGACCCGCTCGGTCGGCTGCGCGCCGACGCCGAGCCAGTGCTTGATGCGTTCCTCTTTCAACGTCACACGATCGGCGGCGCCGCGCTCCAGCATCGGGTTATAGGTGCCGAGGCGCTCGATGAAGCGGCCGTCGCGCGGGCTGCGCGCATCGGCGACGACGATCGAATAAAACGGCCGCTTTTTGGCGCCGCCGCGCGCCAGTCGGATCTTCAGGGACATCGGTTGCCTCTTGTCGAACATGTCAGCGGTCTCGGCGAACGCCGGGACCGATAGTTGCGCCGCCCGCGCGGGGGATGATTGGACTGCGGCTTACGTCGGGGACGCAGGAAATGCCGACGGGGCGCCATCAATGCCGCATGCCTTGCGGCAGGATGGCCGAGAGGCCGTGCCGCATCAGCCCTTTCTGGCCGAGCTTTTTCATCTTCTTCATCATGCCCGCCATGTCCTGATATTGTTTCAGGAGGCGGTTAACGTCAGGCACCGACGTGCCGGAGCCGGCCGCGATGCGCCGCCGGCGCGAGCCATTGAGCAGTTTCGGGTTGCGCCGCTCGGCCTTCGTCATCGAGCCGATGATCGCCTCCTGGCGCTTGACGATCCCCTCGTCGATATTGGCGTCGGCCAGTTGCTTCTTGATCTTGCCGACGCCCGGCAGCATGCCGAGCATGCCGGTCATGCCGCCCATGCGGCGGATTTGGCGCAGCTGGCCGGCCAGGTCGTCGAGGTCGAATTCGCCCTTCTGGAACTTGCGGGCGAGCCTTTCTGCATCCTCCTGGTCGGCGGTTTCGGCCGCCTTTTCAACAAGGCTGACAACGTCGCCCATGCCGAGGATGCGGCCGGCGATGCGCTCCGGATGGAAGGGTTCGAGCGCCTCGACCTTTTCGCCGGTGCCGATCAGCACGATCGGCTTGCCGGTGATCGCGCGCATCGACAATGCGCCGCCGCCACGCGCGTCGCCATCGACGCGGGTCAGCACGATGCCGGTGACGCCGACGCGCTCGCCGAAGGCTTTCGCGACGTTGACGGCGTCCTGCCCGGTCATCGCATCGACAACGAGCAGCGTCTGGTGCGGCTGCGCCGCCTCGCGCACCGCCGCGACCTCGAGCATCAGCTCCTCGTTGACGTGCAGGCGGCCGGCGGTGTCGAGCATGACCGCGTCGAAGCCTTCGCGCCGTCCGGTATCGAGCGCCCGCCGCGCGATCGCGACCGGACGTTCGCCGGCGACGATCGGCAGCGTCGCGACGCCGACCTGGCGGCCAAGCTGTGCCAGCTGCTCCTGCGCCGCCGGCCGCTGCACGTCGAGCGAGGCCATCAGCACCTTCTTGCGCTCGCGGCTCTTCAGGCGCAGCGCGATCTTGGCGCAGGTCGTCGTCTTGCCCGAGCCTTGCAGCCCGACCAGCATGATGCCGACCGGCGGCGCCGCGTTGAGGTCGATGCCGTCGCCGCGGCGCGGATCGCTGCCGCCGAGCACATCGACGAGATGGTCGTGCACGATCTTGACGACCATCTGCCCCGGCGTCACCGAGCGCAGCACCTCCTGGCCGACCGCCTTCTCGCGCACACCGGCGATGAAATCGCGCACGACCGGCAACGCGACATCGGCCTCGAGCAGCGCGACGCGGATCTCGCGCAGCGCCGCGCCGACATCGTCCGGGGTCAGCGCACCGCGCCGGCGCAAGCTGTCAAAAACGTCGTTGAGGCGGTCGCTGAGGCTGTCGAACATCCCTCGTCCTCAATGCCGATTGGGCCGGCGCGCGACACTCGCGGACCGGCCGACCCCCAATATAGGAGGCTGCGGCGCCTTCTGCTATCGGGCAGAGCGGCCGGACGCTATCCGGCCGCCCCGTCTCGTGTCAATCGCCGATCCCCGACGGCTGCGCAAGCCGCGGAAGGGGTGGCCTACCCGCGCGCCACGTAGCCGTATGCGAGATTGCTGCGCGCCGGCCCATCCGACAGGTATGCGGCCTTGATTTGCGACAGGCCGTCGCCCTCCCACGGCATCAGGCCGGCATGCAGCTCGACCCTGTAGAAGCGGGCCGCGTTGTAGCCGAAAATGCCGCTCTTGATCGGGCCGTCGGCTGGTCCGAGGGCGGCAAAACCATGCTTCTCGCGCATGTCCTCCGGTATTTCGAGGCGCCGCAGCGCTTCGATCTGCCATTGCGGCGAGCCGTACCACACCGAGTCGGTGCCCCAGAACACGTGATCGTGCCCCAGCCCTTTGACGAGCGTGCCGATCAATGCGGCGGCAAAGCGTGGGTTTGTGGTCGCCGCCATCGCAAACGACGTGCCGAGATCCGCGTAGACGTTGCTGACGCCGTGCTTCGCGGGGATCGCGGCGAGATCGGAGACCCATTCGATATACCCGGTCTTCTCGAACTGTGCCAATGCCGGGTCCGGCGACTCGGCGAACGGCCGCAACGCCGAGTGATAGATCACGAAATTTAGCTGCGGCCAATCCTTCGCCGCTTTTGGCAGATCGTCGACATTGGCAAATTTCCATTTGCCGCCGGGGATCGATGTTGCGTAGTCGGCGGGCAACAAGCCCTTGTGGATGCAAATCGTCGTGATCCCCGTCTTCACCGCTTTCTCATAAAAGGGATAGACGAGCTTTTCATCATCGAGCCGCCACGGGTAATGGGTGGTGGCAGGATTGAGCGGGTCGCCGATCGTGTAGCCTTTCCAGCTCTGCGGCCTGACCTCATCGATACAGCGATCGACTTCTTCCATCCAGCCGGGTTGCCGCGGCGTGATGACCGAGTGAAAGAACAGACGCCTGGTGCCGGCGATGGCATTGACGCTGTCCGCCGCCTGCTTGATCTGATCGTTGGTCAGGAACCAATTGGCGCGATTGTCGAACGGCGCTCCGCTTAGCGTCGCCACCTTGGTGTCGCTGTCGAGATAGATTTCCTTGACGAAATTGTCGAACTTGTAGCGATCAAGCGACAGTCCATAGGCATCTTTCAAGATGCCCGAGTTCCAGTGTTCATCGGCGTATTTGGCCAGCGCTAACAGACCCTTGTTCGCGTAATCGTCTTTGACGAAATGCACCTGGTCGTCAAAGATGAACTGGTTGGCGAGATCGTCGGCGCGCGCCGCCGCCGCCTCTGGTTGCGCCGCCTCCGCCGGCGTGACTTCGAAAACCCTGCCGAAGACATCATTGAGCGCGACAAACGCGGCGGCCATGCCGCAACTGGTCCGCAGAAAACCGCGGCGGTCCATGCCGAGCTTTTTCGCGGTGTCGTCCGCCAACTCCTTCAGCCGCGCTTCGAAGCGCCGCTGCGCCGCCGTCTGCGGTAGCGGGTTGAACTCGCCGTTCGAGATCATTCGCGTCGGCACCGGCGACTGGAACGTCGCCCGCTCGGCCGGCCGCGTCTGCGCCAGCTCGCGCCGGCTCAAGAAATTCCCCATATCGCTTCCTCCCATCAGGTGCGCTGCCGCGCCGGTTCGCCCGACGCGGCCGCCGTTTCAATGTTCGTGATGCACCGTCGGACGATCCTCGCGCTCGCTAAACCTCAGGTCAAGCAATGGGCCGCATTGACCACGCCGGGCGAAACCGGCAGCGCGCCGGCGCGCGTCCGCGCCGCTTCAGCCGGCGGGGCACGTGTGCTAGACCGACGCGCGATGTCCGACCGCGATCTCGTTCCGCTGCTGCAGCGCATCGCCGACGCGCTTGAACGGCTGGCGCCGGCCGGCGCCGCCGTGAATGACCTCGATACCGCCGATGCCTTTGTCTGGCATGCCGAGCGCGAGTGGCTCGAGCCCGTCGCGAGCGTCAACCGCGTGCCGCTTGCGCTGTTGCGCGGCATCGACCGGGTGCGCGATATCCTCTGGGAAAATACCGAGCGGTTCGCGGCCGGGCTGCCGGCCAATAATGTGCTGCTGTGGGGCGCGCGCGGCACCGGCAAGAGTGCGCTCGTCAAGGCGACGCACGCCGCCGTCAATGATGCCAGGCCGCACGCGCTAGCCCTCGTCGAGATTCACCGCGAGGACATACCGAGCCTGCCGCGCCTGCTGTCGCTGCTGCGCGACCGCTCACGCCGCTGCCTGCTGTTCTGCGACGACCTGTCGTTCGACGGCGACGACGCAAGCTACAAATCCTTGAAAGCAGTGCTTGAGGGCGGCATCGAGGGGCGGCCCGGCAACGTCGTGCTGTACGCGACGTCGAACCGCCGCCACCTGATGTCGCGCGACATGATCGAGAACGAGCGCTCGACGGCGATCAACCCGTCGGAGGCGGTCGAGGAAAAGGTCTCGCTGTCCGACCGGTTCGGCCTGTGGCTCGGTTTCCACAATGTCGACCAGGCAACCTATCAGGCGATCGTTCGCGGCTATGCTGCGCATTTCCGGCTCGACATGCCAGAAGACGAGTTGCGCGCCGCGGCGGCCGAATGGTCGATCACGCGCGGCGCCCGCTCCGGCCGGGTCGCCTGGCAATTCATCCAAGACCTTGCCGGCCGCCTCGGCAGGCCGCTGGGCTGATCCGGCAAGGCTCCGCCCGGACCCGGCGTCACCCCTGCGCGGGTTCCAGGAATTGCCGCGGATCGACTGCGCGGTCGCCTTCGCGCAATTCGAAATGCAGTTGCGGCCGGCCGACCCCGCCGGTTTCGCCGACCTTGGCGATGACCTGACCTTGCGCCACCTGTTCGCCGCGATGCACGAGCAGTTCCTCGCAATGCGCGTAGGCCGAGATCAGGCCGTCCGGATGCTTGATCAGCACGAGATTGCCATAGCCGCGCAGCTGGTTGCCGGCATAGGCGACGACGCCGCCGGCGACGGCCCGCACCGGTGTGCCGCGCGGCGCCGCGATATTGATGCCGGCATTCGGCCGGCCTCCCGCCGATGCCCCGTAACCTTCGACAATGCGGCCCTCGACCGGCCACAACAGATCGCCGCGATGCGCCGCTGTGGCGGCGGCTTCGGCCGGCTCGCGCCGCGGCGCGGCTGCGTCGAGCGCGATCCGCGGCATCGCCGCACCGGGCGGGCGCGCCGTCGTGTCCCGCTCCGGCTCCGTCGGCGCCGGTCCGTCAAGCGGGATGATGTCGGGCATCGGGCGGTCGCGATCGCGCTGCTGCAGACGCGGCATTGCCGTCGCATCGGCCGCCATGCGCTGCACCGGCCGTTCGGCGGCGCCCGGAATGAAGAGGGGCTGGCCGATCTCGACCCCGTAAGGCGGCTTCAGGTGGTTGGCGGCGATGATGTCGTGCGGTGAGACGTGGTATCGCTCGGCGAGGCCGCCGACCGACTGCCCCCGTTGCACGACGATCCGCACGCCTTCGCGCGGCGGCGGCTCCGGCCGGGGCGGCTCCGGCCGGCTCGCTGCCAGGGGCGCCGCGGCGGCGAGGCGCGGCGGCACCCTCGGCGCGGATGGCGGCGGCATCGGCGCCGGCGGCATCATCATCGCCGGGCCGCCGGGCGGCACCGTCGCGTCGCCGACCAGGACCGGCGCCGGCGGACCGCCCGAACACGCAGCGAGCAGCCCGACCGCGATGATGATCGCGGCGACCTCGCCGGCGCGGCGCCGCAACCTTGTCGCTTTCGTCATTCCCCCTCCTGCCCGCCCCCACAGGCAAGAAAGCCCCGCGCAATCTAGCCGGATTGCACCGCGCCGCCAAAGCCGCGGTCGGAGTGACGCCGTGATCGACGGATCGGCAGGCAAAACGACGCGCACGCCGTCTCCACCTTTTGCCCGGACCCGTCGTCGCGCCGGCGAATCACCGCTATTCGAAGGCCTCGCGCAGCGCGGCCAGCACCGGAATATTTGTCAGATCGAGATGGATCGGCGTGATCGACACCTTGTTGTCACGCAACGCGGCGACGTCGGTGCCGGGGTCGGCGCCGCCCGCCTCGCGCACCGGGCCGATCCAGTAATAGGGCCGGCCGCGCGGATCGACCCCTTCCATCAGATTGTCGGCGATGGCGCGTCTGCCCTGGCTCGTCACGGCGTATCCCGTCGCCTGGCCGGGCGGTACGGCGGGGAAATTGATGTTGAACAGCGTGCTGTCGGGCCACGGCCGGCGCAGCAGGCGGCTGAGAACATCGGGCCCGAAAGCGTCGCCGGTCTGCCATGGGACCGGCTCGCCGTCGCGGAAATCCTGGCTCAGCGCCACCGCCGGGATGCCGAGCAGCGTCGCCTCCATAGCCGCCGCGACGGTGCCGGAATACGTCAGATCCTCGCCGACATTGCTGCCGCCGTTGATGCCCGACAGCACGAGATCGGGCGGCTGGTCGCGCAGCAGGCGCTTCACCGCGAGCACGATACAGTCGGTCGGCGTGCCATCCACCGCATAGCGGCGCGGCGCCACCTCGTGAAGCCGCAGCGGCCGGCGCGTCGTCAAGGAATGGCTGGCGCCGCTCTGCTCCAATTCCGGCGCGACGACCCAGACATCGTCCGACAGGGCGCGGGCGATTTTTTCGAGCGCCCGGATGCCCGGCGAGCCGACGCCGTCGTCGTTGGAAATCAAGATCCGGCATGTGCCGGGTTCGATGCACCTCTCAGCCATCGCCGCCGATCGCCCGTTGCCCGCCCATATAGGGCTGCAACGCTTGCGGAATCGTGACGGCGCCGTCGGCGCGCTGAAAGTTCTCCAGGATCGCAATCAGCGCGCGGCCGACCGCGAGGCCCGAGCCGTTCAGCGTGTGCACCGGGCGGTTGCCGCGGCCCTCCTTCAGGCGGTAGCGCGCATTCATGCGGCGCGCCTGGAAGGCGCCGCAGTTGGAGCAGCTGGAAATCTCGCGGTAGGCGTTCTGCCCCGGCAGCCAGATTTCGAGGTCATAGGTCTTCTGCGCCGCAAACCCCATGTCGCCGGCGGAGAGCAGCATAACGCGATAGGCAAGGCCGAGCCGCTTCAGCACTTCTTCGGCGCAGGCCGTCATGCGCTCGTGCTCGGCTTCGGATTGTTCCGGCGTCGTGACCGAGACCAATTCCACCTTGTGGAACTGGTGCATGCGGATCATGCCGCGGGTATCCTTGCCGGCGGCGCCGGCTTCCGAGCGGAAGCACGGCGTCCACGCCGCAAAGCGCAGCGGCAGCCGGGCTGCATCGAGGATTTCGCCGGCGACGAGATTGGTCAGCGGCATCTCGGCGGTCGGGATCAGCCACAGCCCTTCGCGCGTCTGGAACATGTCCTCGGCGGCTTTCGGCAGATTACCGGTGCCGTAGGCGATCTCCGTCTTCACCAGATACGGCGGCGCGATTTCGGTGTAGCCGAATTCCTGTGTATGCAAATCCAGCATGAACTGGGCGAGCGCGCGTTCGAGCCGCGCCAGCGCGCCTTGCAATACGACAAAACGCGACCCCGACAGCTTTGCCGCGGTCGCGAAATCCATCAACCCGAGCGCCTGCCCGATCGCCTCGTGCGGCTTTGGCGTGAAATCGAAGCGCGGCGGCAGGCCCTCCCGGCGCAGTTCGACGTTCGCCGTCTCGTCCGCGCCGTCCGGGACGTCCGCCGCCGGCAGGTTCGGCAGTGCCGCCAGCAGCTCATCGATCTGCTTGTGGAGGGTAGCGGCGCCCGCCGCCGTCATCGCTTCCCGATCCCTGCTCGACTCGATCTGCCGCAGCACTTGGTCGACCGGCTCACCGCGCGCCTTGGCAGCGCCCACCTCTCGCGACAGGCGGTTGCGAACAGCCTGCATCTCCTCGGACTGGGTTTGCAGCGCGCGCCACTCCTTGTCGAGCGCCAACACCTCCGCCGCGCGCGGCGGCAGGAAGCGGCGCGCCAGACCGCGGTCGAATTCATCCGGATTGTCGCGGATCCAGCGCAGATCGTGCATTTTCCCGTCTCAACACCCGCATATCGTGATGGCCGGGCGTGACCCGGCCATTTACAAAATCGGCCGCCCGGATGCCCGGCTCAAGGCCGGGCACGACGGTAAAACGCTACTCGCCCGGCGCCGGTTTGGCGCCGCTGTTGAGCGCGGCTTCCTCCTCGGCCTCGCGGCGCGCGCGCGCCCGCTCGACCAGGCGCACCGCGATAATCGAGCCTTCATAAAGGAATACGAGCGGCACCGCGAGGCAGGTCTGGCTAAAAATATCGGGCGGCGTCAACACGGCGGCGACCGCAAACATGCCGACGATCGCATAGCGCCGCTTCGAGGCCAGCCCCTTCGCGCTGACAAGCCCGGCGCGCGCCATCAGCGTCAGCAGGACCGGCAGCTGAAAGGCGACGCCGAACGCAAACAACAGCGTCATGACCAGCGACAGGTACTCGTTGACCTTTGGCGTCGAGACGATCGGCAATGTGCCCGACCCGCCGGGCGTCTGAAAACTCAAAAAGAATTTGAATGCGAACGGGATCACGACAAAATAAGCGAGCGATGCTCCTAGCAGAAACAGCACCGGCGTTGCAAATAAATAGGGCATGAATGCCCGGCGCTCGTTTTTATACAGGCCGGGAGCGACGAATTTCCACAGCTGAATCGCGATAATCGGGAAGGAGACGCAGATCGCCGCCCAAAACGACATCTTGATATAAGTAAAAAATGCTTCGGTCAGCCCGGTATAGATCATTTCGTGGGCGCCCGGCTCGCTCGCCATCGCGATGTAGAGCGGATGCGCCAGAAAATCGTAGATTCGTTCCTTGAACTGGTAGCAGACGAGAAACGACAGGATAACCGAAACAAAGCACCACATGAGCCGACTGCGTAATTCGACCAGGTGGTCGAGCAGCGGCATGCGGCCGGCTTCGAGTTCTTCTTCTCTGTCTTCTGCGTCAGCCATCGACAAGCCGGCGTCGCGTTCAGGGCTTCGCCGGTTCGACGGCGGCGTCGGCCGAGGCAGCCGGCGGCGAGGCCTCCGCCTCGAACCCGACGAAGTGCGGCGCCGGCATGCCCGGCGGCAGCGGTGCCTCGGACGCAACCTTGGCGGGCGCCGGCAAGGCCAGCCGACCTGTCGCGGCTGTCGTCGTCAGCGCTTCCGGCCCGCCGGGATAGTCCGGCCGCTCCGGCGCGCGGATGCTCTCCGCCAGGCCGCCGTCCGGATCGACCGTGCGGTGAAACTCGCCCTCGATGTCGAAATCGGCGACCTTTCTCAGATCGTCGCGCACCTCATCGAGTTCGGCTTCGCGGATCATCTGATCGATGCTGTTCTGAAACTCGCGCGACAGGCTGCGTGCCTTGCGCAGCCAGAACCCGGCGACCCGCATCGCCCGCGGCAGATCCTTCGGCCCGATGACAACGAGGGCGACGACCCCGATCAGCAGCAATTCGGGCCAGCCGATATCAAAAAACATCGCAAACCGAACGCTATGACATTCACTACAGCCTCACGGCGCCGGCGATCTTCTCAGAAAGGCGCGGCAGCGGCAATCGCCCGCCCCGTGGCGCGGCGAACCGCGCGTTCAAGCGTCGAATTCTGCGTCCGGCAGCCCATTCGACTGCTCGGCGGCGGCGCCGTCGCCGAGCACGGCCGGGCCGAGATCGAGCAGGCCGGCGGCGCGCAGTTCCTCGATGCCGGGCAATTCGGCGAGGCTGTCGAGGCCGAAATGCGCGAGAAATTGCGGCGTCGTGACCCAGTTCAGCGGCCGTCCGGGCGTCGCGCGGCGCCCCGTCGGCCGCACCCAGCCGGCTTCGAGCAGCCGGTCGAGCGTGCCGCGGGCCAATGCGACGCCGCGGATCGCCTCGATCTCGGCGCGGGTCACCGGCTGGTGATAGGCGACGATCGCCAGGGTCTCGACCGCGGCGCGCGACAATTTGCGCACCACCGACCGCTCGCTCGCCAGCAGCGGCGCCAAATCGGGCGCTGTGCGAAAACTCCAGCCGCCGGCGAGCCGCACCAGGTTGATGCCGCGCCCGGCATACCGCGCGGCCAATTCGCGCAGCAACCCGGACACGTCGGCGCCGTCGCCGAGCCGCATCGCGAGATCGGCCTCGGCGAGCGGCTGCGGCGCGGCGAACAGCAGCGCTTCCAGCAGGCGCAGGCTCTCGTTCATGCGCTGTCGGGTCGGCGGGATGCCGGGCTGCGCAGATAGAGCGGCCCAAAGGCGCGATCCTGGCGCAGCTCGACGCGGCCCGTGCGGGCGAGTTCCAGCGTCGCGGCAAACGTCGCGGCCAGCGCCGAGCGGCGGTAAACGCCGCCGCGCAGCTCTTCCGGCAGGAACGCCGCCAGCTCGCGCCATTCCGGCACCAGCCCGACAAGTTCGCCGAGCCGGCGCAGCGCCGCATCGAGCGAATGGAACGCAGGCGCCTCGATCGTCAATACCTGCCGATCGGCACGAGTCCGGCTCTCGCCATAGGCCGTCAGCAGCTCGTAGAGGCTCAGCGCATATGTCGGGCGATCGATCGTCGGCAGGCCCTCCGGCGCGCCGCGCCGAAATACGTCGCGCCCGAGCTGCGGCCGCGCCATCAGTGCGGCGCCGGCGTGCTGCATCGCGGCCAGGAGCTGCAGGCGGTGGCTCAGCGCCGCCGCCAATTCCTCGCCGCTCGGCCCGGCATCGTCCCGCGGCGGCTCGGGCAGCAGCAGGCGCGATTTGAGGTAGGCGAGCCACGCCGCAATGACGAGATAATCGGCGGCGATTTCGAGGTGCAATCGGCTTTGGGCCGCGATGAACGCGAGGTATTGGTCGGCCAGCGCGAGGATGGACAGTTTCGCGAGATCGACCTTCTGCTCGCGCGCCAGCGCCAGCAGCAGATCGATCGGCCCCTCATACCCGTCTAGGTCGAGCACCAGTGCCGGCCCGTCTGCCGGCCGTATCGCCGCCAGCGGAGCCTCCTCGTCCCTCATCCGGCGATCCCGGTCAAATGCAGCACGAGCTGCATCAGCGCCGTCGCCGGCACGCCGATCAACCAGCCGAGCAGACTGAAGCCGAGGCCGAAGCGGACGCCGGCATAGGAAACAACGAACAGCAGCAGCAGGATTACCATGCCGTACGGCTCGACGCGCGCCAGCTGGCGCCCGAGAAAGCGCGGCAGAACGCCGACCGCCACCCGGCCGCCGTCGAGCGGCGGAAACGGCAGCATGTTGAAAACGCACAAAACGGCGTTGATCTGCAGCGAATTGACGAGGTTGCGCGCGAGCCAGTCGGCAACCCCGTGCGGGGCGAAATCGACCGCGTAAAACAGCAACGCCGAGACGATCGCCAGCAGCACATTGGTTGCCGGCCCGGCCAACGCCACCAGCACACCGTCCCAGCGCGGGTGGTGCAGCCGGCCGAAATTGACCGGCACCGGTTTCGCGTAGCCGAACAGGAAGCCCGACGTCAGAAACAGCAGCGCTGGCAACAGGACCGTGCCGAACGGGTCGATGTGGTTCAGCGGATTGAGGCTGAGCCGCCCGGCGCGTGCCGCCGTATCGTCGCCGAACTGGTACGCGACAAACCCGTGCGCCGCCTCGTGGAACGTTACGGCGAAAATGACGGGCAGGATCCAGGTCGTCGCCTCCTGCACGACATGGCTCCATTCCCCGCCCGGGTTCATGCGCCGGCCCCATTCCCGGCCGCGGCGGTCGCTTTGCCGCCGGCGAGCAGTTCGGCAAAGCGCGCCGCCACGGCAGGAGCGTCAACCGGACTCCGCCCGCGCCGCCGCCGCGCTTCGCCGCGGGCGATGCGATTCTCGGCCGCCGGCGACAGCGGCGGGGCGGCAGCAGCGATCTCGACCATTTCGGCCATTACCCCGGTGCAATGCAGGACGAGATCGCAGCCGGCGCCGATCGCGCGGCGGGTGCGCTGCGCCAGTGTGCCGGCGAGCGCGCCCATCGAGATGTCGTCGGAGATCAAAACCCCGCCAAACCCGATCTCACCGCGGATAATGGTGTCGACCATGCGCCGCGAAAAGGTGACCGGCGCCGAATCGTCGATCGCCGCGAACACGATATGCGCCGTCATCGCCCACGGCATCGCCGCCAGTGCGCGAAACGGCACGAAATCGGTCTGCGACAGAACCGCGCGGTCGTCTTCGACTTGCGGGCAGGCGCGGTGGCTGTCGACCCGCGCGCGGCCATGGCCGGGGATGTGCTTGATGATCGGCAAGACGCCGGCCGCCAGGAGCCCGTCGCAACACGCCCGGCCGAGCGCGGCCGTCCGCGCCGGATCGCTGCCGTAGGCGCGGTCGCCGATCACCGGGTCGGCATCGGGCCGCGGCAGGTCGAGCACCGGCACCGCATCGATGGTGACGCCGAGCTCGGCAAGATCCTCGGCAATCAAGCGGGCGCCGAGCCGGACCGCCTCGGCGGCGAGCGGGTCTGGCAGGGCGGCGAGTTCGGCTGCCGCCGGAAAGGCGCGCCATTCGGGCGGTCGCAGGCGCGCGACGCGGCCGCCTTCCTGATCGATCAGAACCGGCGCATCGGGCCGTCCGACGGCCCCGCGCAGTTCGTCGATCAGCGCCCGCACCTGGGCGCGCTCGCGGCAATTGCGGCGGAACAATACAAAGCCGAGCGGATCGGCCGTGGCGAAGAAGGCCGCTTCTTCCGGCGTCAGCCGCTCGCCACTGCAGCCGAACACGAGCGCGCGCGGCGGCGGGCGGCGCGCCGCGCCGGTTTCATCATCGGACAACGACACACCCGAAATTGCGCCGCTTCAGGGCGCCGCACAGCCGCTCGGCGCCGGCCACATCGTCGAACGGCCCGGCCTCGACGCGATAATAGACGCCCTTGTCGCCAAGGTCGGCGCGCACGGCAAAGGCGCGAAGCCGGCCGAGGAGATCGACGTTGTCGCGCTTCAGCCGCTGCCACTCGGCCCGCGCCTCGTCGGGGGTGCGGACCGAGGCGAGGCGGATCTCGATCCGCCCCGGGTGCCGCACAGCCGGCGCAGCCGCTTCCGTCGGCGCCATAATCGGTGCCGGCGGCGCGGCCAGCGCGGCGGGAACGGCAGGCGGCGCTAGTTCGGCGGCTGGCGGGGGCGGCGGCGCGGCCATCGCCTCCGGCCGCGCCGGTGGCGCCGGGGGCGGCGGCTCCGGACGCGGCAGCGGCTTCTCCGGCGGCGGCAGCAAATTCTCGACCGGAGAAACGCCCGGCTTTTCGTTATATATCGAGACGTTCTGGTTCGGGATCGTCATGCCGCCGGGCTGTGTCGGCCGCACCTTGTCGGGTGTCCGGTCGGCGCGGATCAGCGGCACGCCGAGCGTATCGCCGCCGACCGCCGTATGGCGGGTGCCGAGGCGATAGGCGAACCACAAGCCGCCGGCAAAGACCGCCATCACCAGCATCGTCAGGACGATCTTCGGCAGGCGCCGATCGGGCGGCGCGTAATCTTCCTCGCGCTGGTCGCCGATCAGTTCGAACTCGTCCGAGCGTTCGTCAAAATCGCCGAGCGCCTGGCGCATCCTCACATCTCCTCCACCGGTTCGACGCCGAACACCTTGAGGCCCGAAGCGATGACAAGCGCCACCGCGCGCACCAGCGCCAGCCGCGCACAGGTCAGGTCGGCGTCAGCGACGAGAAAGCGCAACGTTGCCTCGTCCTTGCCCTTCGTCCACAACAGGTGGAACTGCGCCGCCACCTCATGCAGGAAAAAGGCGAGACGGTGCGGCTCGTGCATCTCCGCGGCGCTCTCGATGAGGCGCGGCCAGCCGGCCAGCAGGCGGATCAGCGCCAGTTCGAGCGGATCGGTGAGACAGCCGAGCGGTGCCGTCGCCAACGCGGCATCGGTCAGCCGCTCGGGCGGCAGCTGCTCGCCGGCGTGACGCATGACCGAGGCGGCGCGGGCGTGCGCGTACTGCACGTAAAAGACCGGGTTGTCCTTCGACTGCTCGGTGACCTTGGCGAAATCGAAATCGAGTGCCTGGTCGTTGCGCCGCGTCAGCATCATGAAGCGAAAGACATCCTTGCCCACTTCATCGACGACATCGCGGAGCGTCACGAACGTGCCGGCGCGTTTCGACATCCTGACCGGCTGGCCGTTGTCGTAAAGGTTGACGAACTGGTAGATCTTGATGTCGAGTGCCGCCCCGCCTTCGGTCACGGCGTTGACGGCGGACTGCATGCGCTTCACATGACCGCCGTGATCGGCGCCCCAGAGGTCGATCAGGTTGGCGAAGCCGCGGCGGTATTTATCGCGGTGATAGGCGATATCGCCGGCGAAGTACGTCAGCGACCCGTCCGATCGCCGCACGGGGCGATCGACATCGTCGCCGAATTGCGTCGCGCGGAACAAGGTGAGCGGGCGCGGCTCCCAATCTTCGGGCGGCAGCTTGCCCTTCGGCGGTTCGAGCGTGCCAACGTAAATCAGATCGCGCGCCTGCAGGGCGGCAAGGCACTCCTCGACGGCGCCGCTCTCAACCAGCGTACGCTCGGAGATAAAGGCGTCAAACTCGATGCCGAGCGCGGTAAAATCCGAGCGGATCAGCGCCATCATCGCGCCGATCGCAAATTCGCGCACCGGCGCCAGCCATTCGCTTTCCGGCTTGCCGAGCCAGCGGCCGCCGTCCCGCCGAGCGAGCGCGCGGCCGGTTTCGATCAGGTATTCGCCCGGATAGAAACCCTCGGGGATCTCGCCGATCTCTTCACCGAGCGCCGCGCGATAGCGAAGATATGTCGAGCGCGCCAATACATCGACCTGTGCGCCGGCGTCGTTGACGTAATACTCGCGGTGCACGGCAAAACCGGCCCTGGCGAGCAATGCCGCGAGCGCGTCGCCGAGAACGGCGCCGCGGCCATGACCGACATGCATCGGCCCCGTCGGATTGGCCGAGACGAACTCGATGTTGACCGTCTGCCCGCCGCCGATCGCCGCATCGCCCCATGCCGTGCCGGCACGGAGGATCGCGCGCAACTGCGCGTGCCAGACGGCGGGATCGAGCCGGATGTTAAGAAACCCCGGCCGCGCCGCCGCGACGGCGAAATCGCGGCCGCGGTAATCGCCGCTGACGAGGTCATGCCGGCCCAGCGCCGCCGCGATCTTCTCGGCCAGCGCCATCGGGTTCTGTCCAGCAGCGCCGGCCAGCACCATCGCGGCATTGGTCGCCAAGTCGCCATGCAAGGGATCGCGCGGCGGCTCGACCGCAACGCGCGCATAATCGAGGCCTGCTGGCAATGCGCCCTGCGTCGCCAAATCGTCGAGGGCAGCCAGTACCAGGCGGCGGAAGTCGCCGAAAATGTTTACCGTCGTCGCCATGCCGTCATACCGCCGCGTAGGTATCGAACAAGCGGCGATGCTCGTCGAGCGCGAATCTGTCGGTCATGCCGGCGAGGTAATCGGCGACAATGCGAGCCGTCTCGGCCGCGCCCGCACCCTCCGGCGCACGCCATTCGACGGGCAGGCATTCGGGCTCGGCGAGGAACAGTTGAAACAGCTCGCGCACGATGCGGCGCGCCTTTGAACTCATACGGTTAACCCGATAATGCCGATACATCCGCTCGAACAGAAATCGCTTCAAGGCCCGGTCGTGGTTCCGCATCTCCGGGGAAAAAGCCGCGACCGGATCGGGCAGCTTCCGGATATCGTCTACCCTGCGGGCGCCGCTGGCAGCGAGGCGGCGGCCGGTCTCGGCGACAACATCGCGCACCATGCGGTCGATCAGGCGGCGAATCGCCTCGTGGATCAGCCGCGCGTCGTCGAGGCCCGGATGGCGCGCGGCCACCTCGGCGAAGACCGGGCCGACGAGCGGCACGTCTGCGAGATCGGCGATCGCGAAGAGGCCGGCCCGCAGCCCGTCGTCGATATCGTGGTTGTTGTAGGCGATGTCGTCGGCGAGCGCGGCGACCTGCGCCTCGGGGCCGGCATAGGCGTCGAGATCGAGCCGGTGGCGACGGTCGTATTCGGCGATCGACGGCGGCACCGGCGCCGCAGCGGCGAGGCCGACGAGCGGGCCGTTGTGCTTGACCGTGCCTTCCAGCGTTTCCCAGCACAGGTTGAGGCCGTC
>DATJSO010000234.1:0-22662 GCA_035504075.1 Allostellaceae bacterium
GCCAACGGCGACGCAATCCCCGTTGCCATCGCGCCGGGGACCCTGCGGCATTGCGCAACCTCTCCGATCATCCGGCGTTCACTCGGCGGGCAGTCCCGTCGTCGCGACGGTGCCTCGGTTCCGCGGGGAAGAGGAAGAGCGCAATGGACGAGCACGTCGCCGAAATGCCGCCGACCTCGAATGCGACGACGAGCGAGACGGAACCGGAAGTAGTCGCCGGCATTTCATCGGCCGAAGGCAGCCCCGACCTGGCGACCGACATTCGAGTTGGCGGCGGCTGGCCGACCGGCCGGACGCTCGGGCTGCTCGCGGCCGGAGTCGTTCTGGGCCTCGGCATCGCCTGGTGGCTGCGCCGCGCCGAGTGAGGCGGCGGTTTCTTCTTCGGCTTTGCTGCCGGCATCAGCGGGCGCCGTACGTCGCGCTATCGGCGGAACGGCGCGCCGATGTAGCAACGGCGCGTCTGTCGGCCTACGATGCGGTGCGCGGCAACAGATCGGCAAGCCACAGGGGAGAAGCCACATGAACGTCGTTACGCTGAAAAACATTCCGAACGTCCCGGTCGAAGGGGCCGAGCCGATCGAAGGGTACAAAGGGCCGGTATCGCGGTCGCGCCAGGCGATTATCGAACCGGGCGCGTCGGCAAATTACAATTGCAGCGTCGTCAACTTCAGCCAGGGCTGCACGACCGGCTGGCACACCCACAATTGCGACCAGATTCTGGTCGTGACCTCGGGCTCCGGCTTTGTCGCCAACGAGCACGAGCGGAAGGAAATCAATGTCGGCGACGTCGTCCACATCAAGGCCGGCGAGCGCCACTGGCACGGCGCGAAGGCCGACACGACAATGGGGCATATCACGATCACGCTGGCGAACAGCCACGCCGCCTTTCGTTAGCCGCCTTTCGTTCGCCGCCTTTCGTTCGCCCCTGCGTTAGCCGCGATCCGGCGGCTCGAAGCGGTAGGGCGCCGCGCTTGACTGGGTCAGCGGGTCGACCGCAAGACGGTGCTCCAACGGCGGAAAGGCGCGGCTGCGGCAGTCGATGCGGTCGCACAGTCGGCACGACAGTCCGATCCCGACGCGCGCCTCGTCAAGGTTGAGCCCATCGGCATAGACCAGTTCCCGGGCGTGCGCGACGCTGCAGCCCATCGCCACGACATGGACCGGACGCGGCTCGCCCCATCGGGCCGCCGGACGGGTGACGGTGCGGGCAAAGCACAGATAGGCGTCGCCTTCCGGCAGTTCGGCGACCTGCACCTCGATCGCGGCGGGCCGCGAGAAGGCGATGTGGGCGATCCATCTCGGGCATGAACCGCCGTAGCGGGCAAACGGAAATCCGGCGGCCGAGAAGCGCTTCGAGACGTTGCCGGCGGGATCGACGCGCAGAAAAAAGAACGGAATGCCGCGCGCCTTCGGCCGCTGCAATGTGGATAGCCGGTGACAGGCCTGCTCGAACGAGACGCCGAAGCGCGCCGCCAGCGCCTCCATGTCGTGGCGCAGTTCACGGGCGGCGTCGCGGAAGGCGATATAGGGCATCAGGACAGCGCCGGCGACATAGTTCAACAGACCGATGCGGATCAGCATCGCCGCCTGCGGCGAGGACGGTGCGGCCTCGCCGACAATCGCTTCGACGGCATCGCGCGCCTCCAGCAGCGCCAGTTGAAAGGCCATGTAAAAACCGCGGCTTTCGCGCGGCAGCGTCTCGGCGAGCGCCAGCCGCCGCGCCTCGGGATCGAACCGGCGCAGCACGCCGTCGAGCGGCTGCACGGTCACTGTGAGGCCGTGCATGCGGCGCAGCCGGTCGGCAATCGCGTGGTTCATTTCCGACGGGACGGCGGTGCAGCCGGCAATAATGCGATCGGCCGCCGCCTCGAGCGGCGGAAAGTGGTTCATGCGATTGTCAAAGAAATCGCGCGCCTCTTCCGTCGGCAGGATCACCCGACGGCCGGTTGCCGGCAGGGTCATGCCGCCGGAATCCTCGCGCGCGACCCGCCAGGCGCGGTAGAGCGCCAGCACCGCATGTGCGGCATTGGGGCTTGACCCGGCAAGCGCCGCGATCTCCGCCTCCGGCACCTCGTCGGCGCCGAGCAGCGGGTCGGAGAGCGCTTCGCGCAGTGCGATCTCCAGCCGCCGCTCGGCCTCGCCCGACAACGCCGCCAGATCGAGATCGAGGGTGCCGGCGAGCTTCAGCAGCAGCGCACCGCTGACGGCCCGCTGATCGTGCTCGATCAGGTTGAGGTAGCTCGGGGAGATGCCGAGCCGCGCCGCCAGCCCCTGCTGCGACAGCCGCCGCTCGAGACGCAGCCGGCGCACGGTTCGGCCGATCTGGGCACGCGCCATCTTTACAGCCTTCACAGGAATTGCCTTCCGTCAGTAAAGACGGCGACCTCATTACGGCGATCTTGTCATATCGGCGCTGGTCTTCGCAGCTGCGATGTCGGGTTATCGGCGACGGCGTCGCGCAAAAACGGGATCATGCGAATGAATGACATCGACACCTTTGGGCGGCGCGCCGGCGCCGCGGGCGTCGTCGTACGCGGCGCGATGCGGCCTGGCTGGGACAACGTGCTGACCACCGGGGCGCTCGCTTTCGCCGCCGAACTGGAGCGCGAATTCGGTCCCGAGCGGCGCCGGCTCCTGGCCCGCCGGGGCGAAATCCAGTGCCGGCTCGACGCCGGCTGGAAGCCCGATTTTCTGCCCGAAACGAAAGCGATCCGCGAGGCCGACTGGCGCGTCGCAGCGATCCCGCGCGAGCTCCTCGACCGCCGCGTCGAGATCACCGGTCCGACCGACCGCAAGATGGTCATCAATGCGCTGAACAGCGGCGCCAACGTGTTCATGGCCGATTTCGAAGATGCGACGACGCCGAGCTGGGACAACCTGATCGAGGGGCAGCTCGCTCTCCATGATGCGGTACGACGGCGGATCTCGTTCGACGATCCCGCCACCGGGCGGCATTACGCGCTGACCGAAAACCCGGCGGTCCTGTTCGTCCGGCCGCGCGGCTGGCACCTGCCGGAAAAGCACGTGCTGGTAGAAGGCGCGCCGATGTCGGGGGCACTGTTCGATTTCGCGCTGTACTTCTTCCACAACGCCCGCGAACTGGTCGACCGCGGCAGCGCGCCGTATTTCTACCTGCCGAAAATCGAGAACCGGCTCGAAGCGCGCCTCTGGGACCAGGTGTTCCGCTACGCGCAGGATCGGCTCGGTCTGCCGGCCGGCACGATCCGCGCCACCGTGCTGATCGAGACGATCCTCGCCGCCTTTGAGATGGACGAGATCCTCTATGAAATGCGCGAGCATTCGGCCGGCCTCAATTGCGGCCGATGGGACTACATCTTCAGCTTCATCAAGAAATTCGCCGTAGACCCGGCATGTGTCCTGCCTGACCGCGCCCAGGTGACGATGACGACGCATTTCCTGCGCAGCTATAGCCAATTGCTGATCCGCACCTGTCACCGCCGCGGCATCCATGCGATGGGCGGCATGGCGGCGCAGATCCCGATCCGCGACGATCCGGACGCCAATGCGGCGGCGATGGCGAAGGTGCGCGCCGACAAGGAGCGTGAGGCCGGCGACGGCCACGACGGCACCTGGGTCGCGCATCCGGGCCTGGTGCCGATAGCCGCCGAGGTGTTCGACCGCGAGATGCCGCAGCACAACCAGATCTCCGGCACCCGTCGCGATATTGCGATCACGGCGGCCGATCTGCTGGCGATCCCGGACGGCACGATCACCGAGGCGGGCCTGCGGCAGAACATCAATGTCGGCATCGGCTATATCGAGGCGTGGCTGCGCGGCACCGGCTGCGTGCCGCTCTATCACCTGATGGAGGATGCCGCCACCGCCGAGATCAGCCGCACGCAGGTGTGGCAATGGATCCGCCACGGCGCTCATATCGACGGCGGCGCGCGGATAGATACGGCGCTGTGCCGTCGCCTGGTAACCGCCGAAACCGAGAGTTTGCGCCGTGCCGCCGGCAGCCGCGGCGAGCGCTACAACGATGCGGCGCGGCTCTTTTTTGAGCTGGTCGCGGCGCCCGCCTGCCCCGACTTTCTGACGTTGCCCGCCTACGATCTGATCACGGAAGATACCGCCCGCTGAGCAAAGCCGGCGTCGTCCGCTC
This sequence comes from Allostellaceae bacterium, assembly GCA_035504075.1. GTDB lineage: Bacteria > Pseudomonadota > Alphaproteobacteria > ATCC43930 > CGMCC-115725 > DATARH01. The sequence goes on from DATJSO010000234.1 coordinate 4,124, forward strand.
CGTCAGAACAGGCGGTCGAGCGCGGTGCGGTCGACCGAGACCGGGAAGTCCCGGCGCAGGCCGGCGGTGTATTCCTTGGCGATGTCGAGCCGCGCCTCGTCGTCGAGTTGCTGCGCGATCGAGGCGGCGGCGCCCTCGGGCACCGTCTTCGGCGTGTCGATCGATTTCAGCTGCGCCGCGTACGCGCCGTCGGCGCTGCTTACGGTGACGACCTCCCCGGGCTTGGCGGCAAACAGCTTGGCGACGAGTTCCGGGGGCACCGCCTCGCCCGGCAGCGGCGTGCGCACGAGCGGCCCGACCTGCATCAGCGCCAGCCCTTTGGCGGCGGCCGCTTTCGCGAGCGGCGTGCCGGGCGTGACCGCGGCGGCGAGCGCCTTGGCGTTCTTCGCGGCGATGTCCTGTTTCTGCACGCCCTGCCAATCGGCGGTGACCTTGTCCTTGACCGCCGACAGCGGCCGCACCGCAGGCGGCATCGTCTTGTCGACATGCACGGCAAAAATCGCGCCGTCCTTCGTATCGGTGACCCGGCTGGTGTCGCCTTCGTTGGTCGAAAACACCGTCTTCAGCACGTCATCGGCCGCGACCGGGAGTTTGACCGGCTTGCCGTCGGGGCCATTGCCATTCTGATCGACGGCCGCGACCGTCGCCAGCTTCAAGCCGAATTTCTTCGCGTCCTCGGCGAGCGTCGCGCCGCCGGCCAATGCGTCGTCGGCCTTGTTGCCGATCGTCGCGAGGCGATTGACCGCATCATCGGTCTTCAGCTCGCTCTCCAGCTTGGGTTTTGCTTCGGCAAAGGTCAGGGTCGTCGAGGGCACGATTTTCGTGACGCGCAGGATATGCCAACCAAGCGGGCTCTGGATCGGTTGGCTCGGCGTATTGAGCGGCAATTTGAATGCGACGTCGCCCAGCTCATGCGGAATTTCCTTTTGCGACAGCAGGCCCAGATCGATCGTGTCCGACGCCTGCTTGGCGATCGTCGTGGCGACCTGCTGCCAGCTCTTGCCGGCCTTGAGCGCGGCTTCGGCCTTTTTGGCGATGGCTTCGTTCGGCGCCAGGATCTGCTGGATGTCGCGTTGTTCGGGCTTGCCGAACTCGTCTTTGCGCTGCTCCCAGGCCTGGCGCAGCTCCGCTTCGGGGATCGAGGCCGACGACTTCACATCATCGGGCGACAGGCTGGCAATCGTGAAGCCGCGATATTCCGGAGCGCGGAACAGGTCCTTGTGCGCATTGTAGAATTTCTCGAGGTCGGCATTGCTCGGCTGGCCCACATTGCTGACCCCGGCGGCCGGGAACGCGACGATGTCGGCGAGGCGCCGCTGGTTGCGATACTTGTAGAGCACATTGACGACCTGCGGCGGCACGGCGGCGCCGGCGGTGATCGCCTGCACCAGGTCGCTGCGCGGGATGTCGCGCCGCAAGTCCGCAACGAGCTGATCTTCGGAGAGGCGGTTCATCGCCAGGATCTCGTCAAACCTCTGCCTGTCGAAACGCCCGTCGGGGCCGGCGAAATTAGGGTTCTCGTAGATTGCGGTGCGGATCACCGAATCCGGCACCGCGAGGCCGAGGCGATCGGCCTCCTGGTTGAGGAGGCGGTTGTCGATCAACTGGTCAAGAACCGAGTCGGTGACCCCCAGCTCCTTCAGCTGTTGCGAATCGACCGCGCCGCCGAACTGGGCGCGCAGCCGCTCGATCGTCGGCTGCAGGGCGCGCTGCAATTCGTCGGCGCTGATCGTCTGGCCGCCGACGGTCGCGACCGTCGTATCGGAGGATTGCGAGCTGCCGAACGGCGAGCGTACATAAATCCCCCAATACCCGAACGAGATGATCAGCAGCCCGAACAGGGTCTTCACAATGATTGAGCCCGCTCTGCCGCGGATCGCTTGCATCATGGGTGAAATGTCCGGCCTCGAACGGATCGCCGCGGGTTGACCGCAAGCCGATCGCGATGTGATCGTTACGGCGAACATAGAGAGGACGCGGCCCGGCCGCAACTGCCGGCAATGATCGCCCGGGGAGAATGCAAATGACTGAACAAAAACGGCTTGTCGCCGGCAACTGGAAGATGAACGGGCTGCTGGCCGACGGCGTCGCGCTGGCCCGCGCCGTCGCCGAACGGTCGCGCGGGGAGCACCGCTGCGATCTGCTCGTATGCCCGCCGGCGACGCTGCTGACCGCTGTCGGACAGGTGCTCGCCGGCAGCGCCGTGTCGCTCGGCGGGCAGGATTGCCGGGCCGAGCCGAAAGGCGCATTCACCGGCGATATCAGCGCCGAGATGCTGAAGGACGCCGGCTGCAGCCATGTGATCCTCGGCCATTCCGAACGCCGCCACGGCCATGGCGAGAGCGACGCCGACGTATGCGCGAAGCTCGCCGCCGCGTGGCGGGCCGGTCTTGTCGCGATCCTGTGCGTCGGCGAGACGCGCGCCGAGCGCGAAGCCGGTCGGGCGATCGCGACTGTCGCCGGTCAGCTCGCCGGCTCGCTGCCGGAGGGCAGCGTCGAAAATGCCAGCGGCGGGCGCCTCATCGTCGCCTATGAACCGGTATGGGCGATCGGGACCGGGCTGACACCGACCTTGGCCGATATCGCCGACATGCATGCCGCGATCCGCGACCGCGTCACAGACGGCACACGCATCCTCTACGGCGGCTCGGTGAACCCCGGCAACGCCGGCGAAATCCTGGCGCTCGCCGATGTGGACGGCGCCCTGGTCGGCGGCGCCAGTCTGAAGGCCGATGAATTCTGGGCAATCGCCCTGGCATGCGGCTAAGCGCGTCGTACGACCGCGCTGCGCCGCGCCGCGTTCCCCGGGTGACCAGCCCGAGCTAATCTGCGATTGCAAGAACGGGGGCGGCGTAATGAGCATCGGCCGGGTTTTGGGGCGACGGGTAGTCGGTATCGGCCATAGGCTTGCGTCAGGCTTGGCGCTGACGGCGATGGCGACGCTTGTCCTCTGCGCGTGCACGCCAACCAAGGCGCCATCCCCTTCTGTCGCGGACGGCGGGCCGGTCGTGGCCGGTCGGCCTGCCGCCGGCCCGGTTGCGCTGGCGCCGGCGATAACAACGCGGCCATTGCCGCCGCCCGCACCGCCGACCGCTTCCGCGCCGCCGACGGTTTCCGCCGTGGTGACGGCGCGCGTGGCATCGGCACCGCCCATTGCGGCGCAGCTCCCGCCGGTGCCGCAAACCGCCGCGGCGGCGACAGTCCCCGTCCGGACCGTTGCCGCTCCGGCCGGCGCGCCGTTAGCGCCGGGTGTCAGCTGCCCACAAGGTACAAGCGGAGTTTGGAGTCGCGATGTGATCGACCAACCCGTCTATGTCTGCCGGCCGGTCGAGCGGTGATCCGCCGCAGGACTCGGCGCGGCAGACCGGCGGTGCACGGGGTTTGCTGCGAATCGGCACGCGCCATCTTGTTGCTTTTTGGGCGCGCCGCCGAGCAACGCCAAGCCGCGGGCGCGGTGCTGCAACAGGCTTGGCAGATGGGGCGAAATCCGCTTCCTGATCGCCGCCAGACAAGTTCCGGTTGCGCAGTGATGAGCCGACGCAAGCCATTGATCCCCGTCTCTAATCCTCTGCCGTTGGAGGCCGATGGTGCGCTCGCGCGCGAGGCTGGCGCCGCGAGGGCGCAGCGCCCGGCCGCGACGGCGACGTCGGATTCGGAGGTCGGCGAGGCGGCTCTGTACGCCCCCGTGAAGCGCTTTCTCGAAGCCCGCGGCTATCGGGTAAAGGGCGAGGTCGAGGGCTGCGATATTGTCGCGCGGCAGGGCGAGGCGGCGCCGGTCATCATCGAACTGAAGCGACGCTTGTCGCTGGCGCTGCTGCTGCAGGGCATCGACCGGCTCTCGCTAAGCGAACGCGTCTACCTCGCGGTGCCGCGCCCGCCGCCATGCTTTCGCGGGATCGCACCCGAAGCGCCGGCAGTGCGGCGGTTGTGCCGGCGCCTCGGCCTCGGGCTGATCGTCGTCGGCCGCGAGACGGTGGTTGTCGTCGAGGAACCCGTGCCGTATCGGCCGCGCCCCGCGACGGCGCGGGCGGCACGGCTCGTCGGCGAGTTCGAGCGCCGCATCGGCGACCCGAATGTCGGCGGCCGTGCCCGCGCGCCGCTTGTTACCGCCTATCGCCAGGACGCGTTGCGCGTCGCCGGCGTGCTCGCCGCCAACGGCCCGATGCGCCTCGGCGATTTGCGGCGGGCCACCGGCATCGCCCGCGCCGCGGGCATTTTGCAGCGCAACGTCTACGGCTGGTTCGGCCGCCTCGGCCGCGGCACCTACGCCTTGTCGGCCGCGGGACAGGCCGCGCTTGGGCAGTTTGCCGAAGCGCTCGCGGCATTGTCTGCGGCAGGGGGCTGATGCAGCGGCGGGTTAATGAGGAGCTGTGGCGGCGGCTGATTGGTGAATATTTCGGCGCCGCCTCCCGCTTGCGGGTCTTGCGCCAGGCGCCGACGTTCGGCGCCCCGGTGTTCGTCGTCGATTTCGATCGCGGCGCGCGGCATTACCGTACCTTCGGCTCGTTCGGGCCGTCTTTCGGCGCCGCCGATCCGGATGTGCCGCAATTGACCGAACAGTCGAGCATGGACCTGCTCTATCCGTCGCACCTCGTCTTCCATTACGAGCGGCTGATGTCGCTTGCGTTTGCGCTGGTCGAGAGGCCGGTGACAGCGCTGCTGCTCGGGGTCGGCGGCGCCGCCATGTGGCGCTTCCTGCGCGCCCATCTGCCGGAGTGCGCGACCACCCTCGTCGATGCCGACGCCAGCGTCGTCGCGCTCGCGCGCCGCTGGTTCTATCTGAGCCAAAACGTTGCGCTCGAACCGGCGCAGCAATATCTCGCGGCCAACGCCCGGCAGTTTGACGTCGTGCTGATCGATCTTTACGATGCGCAGGGGCCGGCGCCGTTCGACGATGCATTCTGGGCGCGCGCGCTCGACGCGTTGGCGCCGGGCGGTTGCCTCGCGACAAATTGGGCCGATTTCGCCACCAACGAGGCGGTGAAGCCGATGGCCGAGGCGCTGGATGCGGCGGCGCGCAACCGGGATCTTGCGACATTCTATGTAACTCGCCGCGGCTTTCGCGATAATCTCATTCAGTATCTGCCGACCGGCGGCGAGCGGCGGCCGGAGGCGATCAGCGGCGCGCTCGAACGCTTTGCGCGCGAGCGCCGCCTGCCCGACCGCGGCCGTTTTATTCTCGAAAACTGCCTCGTGTCGGAAGGCTTTCCACTCGAGATCTGATTAGCGCGAGCGCCTGGCATTCTTGTGGATGATCGCGACCGCGAGCAGCGTGAAGGCGGCCAGCCGCAGCAGGTAGGCCCAGGCCTGTTCTTCTTCCGGACGGTTGAAGGCAAGGAAGTTGTAAAATGTCACCAGCGTCTGGTCGAGCGCCAGAATGGCAAAAGCCGCGGCAAAGATCACGAACAGGGGATCGCCGCTGCGCCGCCAGAACTTGACGAAAAACAGAGCGGAGACAAGAAAGCCGGCGGTGATCAACCCGCTGACAAAGTTCGCCATCACCGCCGCTCCACTACTCGATTTCCCAAATGAAGCCGTAAATCAGCACGGTGACCGCCACTAGCGAACAAGCGAGGCGATACCCTGTCAACGAAATCGGCATCAAGTAATCGGCAATCACAAGAAGATTGTTCAGCGCCAACAAACAAAAGCAGATCGCACTCCAAAGCAGCAACCTCTCGCGGGTACGAAGAAACGCCGCGACGAGCAGATAGGCGCAAACCCCGCTGCTGAGAAAACACAATACGTAAACGAGCGACTCGAACCTCATTGATCTGACCTTTTGCGAAACAAAAAAGCGTCTGCGAACGAGCGGATCTTGTCGCTCGGCGCGGTGAATATGGTATGGAGAACAGCGATCGGCTTTTGCCCGTAAAGATCGACCAAAGCGACGACCAGACTGTCCAATTCGCGCGAACGCGGATTATAGCGGGCGCCATTTTCCGTCGTTTCGACGACACCCGCCGCGGTCAATGCCGCCAAGCTTTCGTTGACGAGGCTGTCGCTGCCGCGCAGTTCGCGCACCAGCGCCTCGCCGGTCCACGTGCGTTGCGGATCGCGATGCAGCAGCAGAAGGAGCTCCAGTGACCAAGCCGATTTGATCGCGCTGCGTACGAAGGAGAGTACGATTTCCTCGTCCAACACCGATGCTCGACGCCGCCTGATTCCTCGCGTTCCCGTTCGGCGGCGGCCTTGGCGGCCGCGCCCGCCCTCTGTCGCCTAATGCTGCGCCGCTGTCAACCGGGCGCGCTGGCGCGCCGATACCGGGTGCGGCACCCAGGGGCGGTCGCCGCGATCGCCGTTCGCGCTTTCCATCCGCACCCCGTCATCATCGAGCCACAGCGCGACGGCGCCGTCGCGCCAGTTGTCGATGCGATCCGCAACGGGGATGCGATGCCGGCAGGCGAAACCGGCAGGCACCTGCGCCAGGATCGCATCGACCGTACCGCAGACGATCGGCAGCCCGACCGCGGCAGTGACCAGCGCCACCCGCCTGCCATGCGCGGTGTAAAAGCAGCGGCCGGCCTCGCGGCAATCCAGCGTGCCAGCGATGCCGGTTGGGGGCCATTCGGCGAGCGCGGTCGCCGTGTCGTCGGCGAGAAACGAGCGGTCGAGCGGATCGGCGCTCGCGGCGACGAAATAGCCGCCGTCCGGCGCGCGCGCCGCCAATAACCGGCCGAAATCGGCGAGCACCAGGTCGGGCGGCCGCACGGTCAGCATCATCAGCATGCCGGCGACGATGCCGCAAGCGCCGAACAGCCGCCAGCGACCCTGCCACAGGCAGAGCCAACAGCCGCCGAGCGCGACCAGCACGACCCCGGCCGTCGGCAGCCGCGCGACCGGCCAGACATTACCTGGCAATGCGGCGACCCACTGGGCGACCGCGATCGTCAGATCGATGCCCCAACCCATCGGCACGAGCGCAAGCTTTTCGAGGCCGAACGGCATCAACAGACAGGCGAGGACTCCGCACGGCAATGTCCAGATCGCCGACACCGGCACGGCAATCACATTGGCGAGCGGCGAATACAACACGACATGATGAAAATGGTAGATTGCGAACGGCTCGGTGCCGATCGTCACGATCAGCGTCGTCAATGCGACGGCGGCAAAATAGCCGGCGAGCCGGCGGCCGATCGACCCCGTTTGCAGCATCAATCCAAGCCGGGTGCCCCAGGTCTCGTAGACAGCAACCAGCGCCACGACGGCGCCGAACGACATCTGGAAGCTGACGCCGACGAGGCTCGCCGGCGCCAGCAGCAGCACGACGAGCGCGGCGAGCGCGCAGATCCGCATCGACAGACGCAACCGGTCGATCAGGATCGCGGCGAACACGATGCCGTTCATGACAAACGCGCGCTCGGTCGGGATCGCCGCGCCCGAGATCATCAGGTAGCAGAAGAGCGCGGCGAGCGTGACGCCGGCGGCAACCTTCTTGATCGGCCAGCGCAGCGCGACAAACGGGACGAGCGCCAGGCCGCCGCGCACCGCGAAAAACACGAAGGCGCCGACGAGCCCCAGGTGCAGACCGGCAATCGCCAAGAGATGCGACAGGCCCGAATCGCGAAATGCCTGCTTGACGTTCTCGGCGATCTGGCCGCGCTTGCCGGTGATGACGGCTGACGCGACGCCGCCGGTCGAGCCGGGGAGCGCCGCGTTGATGCGCCGCGTCATCTCGGTGCGCAGTCGCAGCAGCCATTGCTGCCACCCGCCGCTGCCCGCCGTGCCAATGCGATGCGCCGCGCCGAAGCTGTAGCCGACGCCGCCGATGCCGGCGAAATAGAGTTCGCGCTCGAGGTCGCGGCCGCCAGGCAGGACCGGCGCCGGGACCGGGTAGAGCATCGCTTTCATCCGCACCCGGTCGCCCGGCGACAGCGCGTCGCTCGATGGCGCGATGTGGACGCGCAGCAGGCGCGACTCTTCGCTTGCGACGAGGCCGGGGAGCGGATCGGGGCGCATGATGATGCGCCAGCCGCGCTCGGCCGCGTCGATATCGACGACGGTGCCGCAGAGCGCGGCCGGGCCGAGCCGGCGCTGCAGCATCGCCGTGCCGTCGGCGACGCGGGCGTGCTGGATCGCGGCGAATCCGGCGGCGAGGAATGCCAGCGCCACGGCCGCCTCGCGCCAGCCCGGCCGGCGGCGCAGCGCCGCCGCCAGCGCCGCGCCCGCCAGCATTCCGGCAAAGCCCGTCCAGGCCGGCGGCTCGAAGGTCAGCGCAAAATAAGACGCAATGCCGGCGCCGAAAAACACCGGCAGCCAGAGTACGCGGCGCTCCTGCTCGGCGACGAGCGCGGCGACCAGAGCGGCAACGGGACGGAACGGCGCACGTTCCGGCGCCACGCCGATCCCGCCGCCCGCGACCGCCAAATCCGCCATCGCCGCTCCCGTTCGCGCGGAGCGATCTTAAAGGAGGGCGGGTTCGCGCGACAGGGGTTACACGCGGCGGACCGCCGGCGCCGAGCGGCGCGCGCACCGGCCCCTTCAGGCGGCGATTTGGCCGCTCAGCCCTTGTATTGCAGGATCAAGAGGCCGTCGTTGACGTCGGTCACGTACATCAGCCCGTCCGGGCCGACATAGACGTCGTTCGACTGGATGACGCGCGGCCGGTTGGGGCGCGGATCGACGAGCTTTTCCGGTGCCGGCGGCACGAAATGCGCAACCTCGCGCGGCGCGAACGGGTCCTTGATGTCGAACACGCGCACCCCGGCGTTCTGGTAGGTCGCGAAGATCAGTTCCGAACTCTGGAACGAGCCGGGGCGGTTTTCATGCAGGTTGTGCGGGCCGAATTTCGCGCCCTTCTTGCAATAGTCCTCTTCTGCCGGGGTCGGGAACGCAGCGATCTGCACCGGGTTCGCGCACGTCGAATACCCAGCAGCGCTGGATGCCGTTGGCGCATCCGTCGAGATTACCCTCGTCGGCAAACACGGCGAGGTTGCGGTCGGGCAACGGTAATGGCGTGTGCGTGCCGCCGCCGAATGGCGGGCACCAATTGCGGTGCGCCAAAAGCTTCGGCACTGCCGGGTCGCTCACATCGAGGATCGTCAGCCCGCCGTCGCGCCACGCCGCGTAGGCGAGGTTGCCGGCGACGATCGCGTGGTGCAGCGCATAGCGCCGGCCCGGCCAACCGGGCGTCTCGCCGCCCGCTGCGTGCATGCCGGGCAGCCACCAGCGTCCGACGATCTGCGGCCGGGTCGGCTCGGCCATGTCGATGATCGCCAGCACGTGGTCGGTAAAGCCCTGCCAGTGGCACGAGGCGTAAGCATAGCGGCCGCCGACATACCAGAGGCGATGCAATCCGAGACCGTCGACCGGCATGAAGGCGATCTCGCGCGGCTCGGCCGGTCTGCTGATGTCGTAGACGCGCAGTCCCGCCGAAAACGTCTTGTCGCGCTTGGTAAAGGTCTCGGTGATCGACGCCTTGAAATAGTCATTGGGGTCGGAATAGCCCTGCAACACCCAGATGTTCGGCGCATTGACCGTCAGCAGCAGGTCCTCGTACGTCTGCAGGTGGAAGGCGCGCGAATTGGCCGGCGCGGCGACGAAATTGATGGGCGTCGGGCGGCGCGGGTCGCGCACGTCCGTGATCGTAAAGCCGTCGGAAAACATGTGGCCGACATAGGCATGACCCCGATGCACCATGACCTGGACGCCGTCGCCGCGCCCGGCCTGGTCGGTATGGCCGACGAATTCGATGTTGTGCGCGGAAACCGGTACCATTCCTCCCTCCCTGTGCCGTTCGGCTGATCTGTCGCCGACCGTGGCCTCGTCATCACGGGCTTGCCCCCGGTGATCCACGTGGTTCTCGTAGATGGCCGGGACAAGTCGGGGTATGACGGATAGAGTAAGCGCCTGGAGGGAAGCATGGAACAAGCGGCACGGCTGCGCGATCTGCTGCGGCGCAACGGCATGGTGGTAGCGCCCGGCGCCTATGACTGCATCACCGCCCGGCTTGTCGCGCGGGCCGGGTTCGATGCGGTCTACATGACCGGCGCCGGCACCGCGGCGACCCTCGGCTATCCCGATTTCGGCCTCGTCACGATGTCGGAAATGGTGGCGAATGGCGGCCGCATCGCTGCCGCCGTCGATCTGCCGGTCATAGCCGACGCCGATACCGGTTACGGCAACGAACTCAATGTCGTGCGCACGGTACGCGCATACGAGGCGGCCGGGGTCGCCGGCATCCACATCGAAGACCAGGGCTTTCCGAAGAAATGCGGCCATCTCGACGACAAGGAGATCGTGCCGCGCGAGGAGTGGCTGGCGAAAATACGCGCGGCCGCCGCGTCGCGTCGCGACGCCGATTTCCTCGTCATCGCACGCACCGACGCGCGCGCCGTCGCCGGCTTCGGCGAGGCGGTGGCGCGCGGCAACGCGGCGCTCGAAGCGGGCGCCGACATGGTCTTTCTCGAAGCGCCGCAGACGCTGGATGAGGTCGCCGCGGTGCCCCGCCTCGTCCGCGGCCCATGCCTGCTCAATGTCGTCAAGGGCGGCAAGACGCCGGACCTCGATCTCGCCGAGGCCGAGCGCATGGGCTACAAGCTGGCGATCCTGCCCGGGCTGCTGCTGAAGAACGTCATCGGCATCTGCGAAGAGATGCTTGGCGAACTGGCGGCAACCCGCCGCCACCCGGCGCCGGTCAGGGAGATGACGGTGCGCGACATGTTTCAGCTATCCGCCGCCGACGAATGGGACGCGCTGCGCACCCGCTTCCGGAGCTAGGCGCCTCACTCCAGCGGCGGGAAGACGTGCTGGCCGTCGGGGCCGAGCGGCAGCGGTTCGATCCGCGCCGCCTCGGAGGGTAGAAGCGGCCCGTAAAGGTGCGGAAAGAGGTCGCCGCCGCGGGAGCGTTCCCATTTCAAGCGATCGCCGAGCCCCGCCGCATCGACGACGACCAGCACGAGACCGTCCTGCCCGGCGCGGTGGCGGTGCGCCGATTCGGCAATCTGAGCGGCGGTCGAGAAATGCAGGAAACCGTCCCGCGCGTCGTCGGCGCCGCCGCGGTATTCGCCTGACGCGACCGCCTCTTGCCATGCCTGTGCCGGGCACATGTGATAGATCATTCGGCTCATGCGCCAAGGCTACCGTAAGCGCCGCGCCGCGCGAAGCCGGCCGTCCACATGAGAGCGTCCGAGGGCGTTCTGGTGCCGCGTGCGCCGGCACTGATCGCCGGGTTTCGCGACGTCGTGTGGCTGTCCCCCGAGGGCGAGGTCGAGGCGTTGTCGCCGGCCGAGGCGCGCGCCCGCCTCGACCGCGAGGCGCCGCTCGTCTGCCATGCGCGCGCCGTCGCGCGGCGGCTCGACATCGCCGGGTTCGCCGCGCTCGACCTCCTCGAATTGTTCGCTTTTGCGCGGCCGGCGCAGTTCTGCGTGCCGACGCCGCGCGGGCTTGCCGCCGCGCTCGGCCTGGCGGCACCGCAGACGATGCCGGAGGCAGCCGTCGCGCTCGCCACCGCGGCGCGCGCGCTGCTGCAGGAATTGCAGGCCGACGACACGGCCGAGACCCGCGCGCTCGCCGAGGCGGCAGACAAGGCCGGCTGGGGATGGGGCAGGGCGGTGCTGGCGGCATTGCCGCCCGCCGACCCCGGTGCGATACGCCGCTGTGCCGGATTGCGCGTCTGGCAGCGCCTCGCCGAATGGCAGGAACGCGCGCCTCCGCCGCCGGCCGGCAACGACCCGGTTTCGAGCGAGGAAGCGCGGCGGCGGCTGGCGGCATTGCTCGGCGCCGGTGCCGAGACGCGGCCGCAGCAGGCCGATTATGCGGCGTCCGTCGCCGCCGCCTTCGCGCCGCGGCAGGGCCCGGACAAGCCACACACGGTGCTCGCGGAGGCCGGCACCGGGGTGGGTAAAACCCTCGGCTACATCGCGTCGGCGAGCCTGTGGGCCGAGAAGAACCAAGGCACGGTGTGGATTTCGACCTATACCCGTAACCTGCAGAGCCAGATCGCGCAGGAGCTCGACCGCCTCTACCCCGATCCGGTACAAAAGCGCCGCCGCATCGTGATCCGCAAGGGCCGCGAGAATTTCCTCTGCCTGTTGAATTACGAGGATGCGGTGCGCGCAGCCGCGGCCCGCGCCGCGCCGTCCGTCGCGCCGCTGGTGCTGATCGCCCGCTGGATCGCCGCCACCGCGTCGGGCGATCTGGTCGGCGGCGATTTTCCCGGCTGGCTCGGCGAATTGATCGGCCGCGGCCGGGTCAATGTGCTGGCCGACAGACGCGGCGAATGCATTCATTCCGCCTGTCCGCATTTCCGGCGCTGCTTCGTCGAACAGAACGTGCGCGCGGCGCGCTACGCGCGACTTGTCGTCGCCAACCACGCGCTAGTCATGGCACAGGCGGCATTGGGCGGCCTCGACGATGCGACGGTGCCGACCCGGTATGTCTTCGATGAGGGTCATCACCTGCTGGAAGCCGCCGACGCAGCGTTTTCGGTACGCCTGTCGGGGCTGGAAGGACGCGAGTTGCGGCGCTGGCTGCTCGGGGCCGAGAGCGGCCGGTCGCGCGCCCGCGGCCTCGAGCGCCGTATCGGCGATCTCGTCGATGCTGACGAAGAAGCCCGTCCGGCGCTGATCGAAGCATTGGTCGCCGCTCGTATCCTGCCGGCCGATGGCTGGCTCCAGCGCGTTGCGGAGGGCCGCGGTGCGACGGGTTTCGAGAATTTCCTGGCGCAGGTGCGGCGGCAGGTTTTGGCGCGCGCGGCTGGTCCCGCGCTCCTCGCGCCCGCCGGCGGCGGAGCGGAGGGTGCTGGATACGGCATCGCGGCCGAAGCGCGGCCGCCGATCGACGGCCTCCTCGAAACGGCGGCGCGGCTGGCCGGCGGTCTCGACCGCCTGGCAGATGCGCTGCGCCGGCTTGCGGCATGTTTGCGCCGCCGGCTCGAAGACGCGGACGATCCACCCGAGCCGGAGCTGCGCCAGCGCCTCGATGCCGCGGTGCGCGGCCTCGAGCGCCGCGCCGGCCGGTGGCTCGGCAACTGGAGTGCCTTGCTGCGCGATCTCGGCGAGGAGCCGCGGCCCGAAACCGTCGAATGGCTGGCGCTCGACCGGCTCGATGGCGTCGAAACCGACGTCGCGGTCAACCGCAACTGGATCGACCCCGGCATCCCGTTCGCTGCAGCGGTCGTGAAACCGGCGCACGGCGTCGTCGTCACGTCGGCGACGCTGACCGACGGCGAACCGGCGCCGGAGATTGCCTGGCAGGCGGCAGAGGCGGCGACCGGCCTGCGCCACCTTCCCGAAAGCCCGCGGGCGGCGCGCATCGCCTCGCCGTTCGACTACGCGGCGCAGACCCGCATCCTGATCGCGACCGACATCCCGCGCGACGATCTCGGGCAGGTTGCCGCCGCCTTCGCGGCGTTGATCGGCGCCGCCAAGGGCGGTGCGCTCGGCTTGTTCACGGCCGTCGCCCGGCTGAAGGCGGTGCATCAACGGATTGCCGCCGCGCTCGAGGCGCAGGGCCTGCTGCTGCTCGCCCAGCATGTCGACGCAATGGCGACGGCGACGCTGGTGGACATCTTCCGCGCCGAGGAGGATTCCTGCCTCCTCGGCACCGACGCCGTGCGCGACGGCGTCGACGTGCCGGGGCGCTCGCTGCGCCTCATCGTTTTCGACCGGGTGCCGTGGCCGCGCCCGGATATCCTGCACCGGGCGAGGAAGCCGATGTTCGGCGGCCCGCAATTCGATGACCGGGTGACGCGGCTGCGCCTGCGGCAGGCCTACGGCCGACTGGTCCGCCGCGCCGACGACAAAGGCGTCTTTGCAATCCTCGACCGGGCCTTGCCGTCGCGCCTTTTGTCGGCGTTTCCTGAAGGCGTCGCGGTGCGGCGCCTGCCGCTCGTCGATGCGGTTGCCGAGACGACGCGCTTTCTCGGCAGCTCCGCTTGACCGCGTGTCGCAACAACAGCGAAGGATATGGTTCATGGCGCAAAAAAGAACGACAACGCTCGATCCGCACGGCGCGCTGATCTTTACGATGGTCATTGTCTCGGCCGCCGATGCCGACCTCTCCGACAGCGAAATGCAGATCATCGGCACCATCATCGGTCACCTGCCGGCGTTCCGCGGCTTCGAGCGTGAGCGGCTGCCGCGCCTGCTGAACGATTGCGCCGAATCGCTGGCCGGCGCCGACGGGCTCGAAGAAACGCTCGACGCGATCAGGGCTGCCTTGCCGGCGAACCTGCGCGAAACCGCCTACGCGATCGCCTGTGATCTTGTCGCCGCCGACGGCGAGGCTAGCCAGGAGGAATTGCGTGTTCTCGAGCTGATCCGCCACCGCCTGAGCATCGATCGGCTGACCGCCGCCGCGATCGAACGCGGCGCCCGCGCCCGCTTCCAGCAGCTGTAGCCTTGCTGCGCGGGGTTCAATTTCGAGCCGGACGCACTCAGCCGATGACGCCCGCCGCGCGCAGCGCGGCAATATCGGCCGCCGTATAGCCGAGGCCGCGCAGCACATCCTCGCTGTCGGCGCCGACCGCCGGCGCCATGCGCGGCCGCACCTTGTCCTGGCCGCGGATCTCGATCGGGCTGTTGACGGTCATGAATTCGGCATCTTCAAACGGCACCAGATGCCCGGCGGCGAGCGCCTGCTCGTCGGTCGCGAGATCCGGCGTCTCGGCGACAATGCCGAAAATAAGGCCGGCATCGTCAAGAATGCGCCGCCATTCGGCAAGCTCGCGGGTCGCAAAGATGCGATCGAGTTCGGCGACCAATACGCGGGCGTGCTCGTCCCGGCTGGCGACGGTCGTAAAGCGCGGGTCGTCGAGAGCGGCGTCGTCAAGGCATGACTTGAATTTCTCCCAGCGCCACTCGTCGGACGCAATCGACAACAGCAGCCAGCGATCGTCGCGGCAGCGGTAATGCACGCGCAGCGCGTTCGGCGCCTCCGCGCGCGGCGGCTGCGGCGCCACCCGGTCGCCGCACAGCGCCGCCTGCAGCGAGCAGCCGTTCGCCCACAATCCATTGGCCAGCAGCGAGGATGAGACGTAATTGCCGCGGCCGGTCTTTTCGCGGTGGTAGAGCGCGGTGACAATCGCGCCGTAGGTGCCCATCGCCGACGGATGATCTCCCATCCCGGGCAACGAGCGCGCCGGCGTCACCTGTTCGCCGGCCCGCACCAGATGCATGAGCCCGGTGCGCGCCCACCACGCCGTTGCATCAAAGCCGGGCTTGTCGGCCTCGGGGCCGGTTTCGCCGTAGCCGGTGAACGAGGCGTAGATGAGCCGTGCGTTCAGCGACGCCAAATCGTCATAGGCGACGCCGAGACGGCGGCGCACCGGCGGCGGGTAGTTGGTGATAAAAACGTCCGCCGTCTCGACGAGCCGGTAGAGCACGGCACGGCCGGCCTCCTGGCGCAGGTCGAGCGCGAGGCTCTTTTTGTTGCGTGCATCGAGCACGAAGCCGGGGTTGATCGCTGGGCGCCCAGCGATCGGCACGGCCCGGCGGCGATAGGGATCGCCCATGCCGGGCGGCTCGATCTTGATGACGTCGGCGCCGAAATCCGACATGACCGTCGCCGCCGCCGGCCCCGCAATAAAGCTGGCGCAATCGATCACCAGCAACCCGTCGAAGATGCGTTCGGCCACCAGCGCGGTCCTCCTCTTGGCGCGGCCTTCGGGGATCTTACGGGTGGCGGAAGCGGCCGATCAGCCCGGCCGAGGCCTTGACGTGGCCCTTGATCGCGGCGTGGAGTTGGTCGCGCGTGAGCCCCGCCGGCAGCGCCTTCGGGTCGAGATCGGTGGCGACGATCGTCAGCGTGTAATGGTGCCAGTCGACACCCGGCGGCGTGCACGGACCGGCGTAAGTGCTGATGCCGGCGCCATTCTTGCCGCCGACATATTGGCTGGACGGCTTGCTGAGTGCGCCCTCGGCGAAATGGGTGACCGCGGCGGGAATGCCGTAGATCACCATGTGCGAGAAGCCGATGCCGCCGGCTTCCGGATCGTACATCAAGAGGGCGTAGCTCTTGGTTCCCGGCGGCGGATTATGCCAGGCAAGCGGCGGGGACACGTTCTGACCGACACAATTCGGGTTGCCCGGCTTGTCGCCGGCGTTTTTCACCTGCAAAACGCCGTCGTCCCTGAGTTGCGGCGAGGTCAGCGTGAATACGTCCGCGGCGATCGCCGGCGCGGCCGCAGCCGCGACGATGGCACAACCGGCGGCGCCGAGCATGATGGCGATGCGGCGCTTCATGACGTTTCCCCTTTCCCCGGTTGATTGCCGCGAACCGGTGATATGCTCAGCCCCGCCGTCTCGCGATCTCGTTGTCTCGATTACGTTACTCCGCCGCGATCGCGCCGGCCTGGAACGGCGCCGGAGCGGCCCGCTCGGCCGCGTTCATCGGCGCCGGCCACCACTTGTCTTCCCATTCCGAGAAGAGGTCGTGCACCCGCGGCATCACCCGCTCGGCAAAGAGCTTCGTGTTATACTTGGCCAACTCCTTGCCCATGCTGCCGAACTGCAACAGCATCATCAGGTGCCCGACATTGAGATTGGCCGCCACTTCAACCAGCTGCTCGGCGACTTCTTCGGGTGATCCGATGATCACATAGCCGCGTTCAACGATATCTTCCATCTGCGTCGTCGCCCGTGCCGCCTGGCGCGCCTGCAGGCTGGCGGCGCGGCCGACCTGGCCCTGGATGCCGGCGCGCTGCGTCGCCTCGGTGATGTAGCCCGGCGGCGTCGCCCAGCGCGGATCGACGCGCAAGCAGCGGCCATAGAAATATTCCGCCGGCTCGCGGTACAGCTCCATCGCCTTCTGGCGGTTCTCGGCGACGCCGACAAATTGCAGGAAGCCGGCGCGGTAGGGGTTCATGTCCTTGCCGAGTCGCCGCATCTCCTCCCAGAAGCCCTTCATCGTGGCTTCGCCGTCCTTGTAGCCGAAATACGAGAGATAGGCGTAGACGTAGTCCATCTTGGCGCACCACTGCCACGTCTCGATCGAGCCGCCGCCGGGGATCCAGACGGGCGGGTGCGGTTTCTGCACCGGGCGCGGCCAGATGTTGATGTAGCGCTGCTGGTTGAAGCGGCCGTTGAAGGCAAAGGTCTCGCGCTCGGTCCAGGCGCGCATGACAAGGTCGTGCGCTTCGAGATAGCGCTCGCGCAGCATCGACGGGTTCTGGCCGTAGCAGAAACATGTATCCATCGGCGTGCCTACCGGGAAGCCGGCGATCAGCCGGCCGCCCGAGATCACGTCGATCATCGCGAATTCCTCGGCGACGCGGGTCGGCGGGTTGTAGAGCGCCAAGGAATTGCCCATCACGCAAATGGCGGCATTGGTCGTCCGCCTGGCCATCGACGAGGCGATCAGGTTGGGGCTGGGCATCAGCCCATAGCCGTTTGAATGGTGCTCGTTGACGCACACCGCGTCGAAGCCGCATTCGGCGGCGAATTCCAATTCATCCATGAAGTCGTTGTACATGTGATGCGCGCGCCGCGGGTCGAACAGCGAGGAATGAATGTCGACCCACACCGAGGGATGCTTCTCACGAAAATCGTCGGGAAGCTCGGTATAGGGCATCAGGTGGAACCACATCAGCTTCATGGCGCATCCCTTCCGAACGGCGTTCAACCTGCCGGCTCCGGCGCAGCGTGAGGCACGCCACCGCTCGCGTCAACTGCCTCCCACTGCCGACTGCAGCGATGGTACAGTCGCGCGATGGCTGAGCTGAACCTGTCGCCGGCAGGGGTGCGGGCGCTCCTCGAATGGCAGATCGCGATGGGCGCCGACGAGGCGATCGGCGAATTTCCGATCGATCGCTTGGCGCTGCCTGCGCCAGCCCCGCGCGACGATTTACCGGTGGCGCCGCGGCCTCCCGGAATCCAGGACCTCGGCTACGGACCGATCGGAGCGGCACAGACAAGAGCTCCTATGCCGGCGATTGTGGCACCGCCGCCGCCGCTGGCCGAGTCGCTGGCCGAAGCGGCGCAATCGGCGCGGCTTTCCGCAGCCGGCGCCCAGACGATCGAGGCGTTGGCGGAGCTGGTCGCCGCCTTCGATCTCTGCCCGTTAAAGCGCACCGCGACGACCACCGTGTTCATCGACGGCAACCCAAGGGCGCCGGTGATGATCGTCGGCGAAGCACCGGGCGCCGAGGAAGACCGCCAGGGCAAGCCGTTTGTCGGCCGCGCCGGGCAATTGCTCGACCGCATGCTGGCGGCAATCGAGCTCGACCGGACAAAAGTGCAGATCACCAATGTCATCTACTGGCGGCCGCCGGGCAACCGCAAGCCGACCGGCGCCGAAATCGCGGCCTGCCTGCCGTTCGTGCTGCGCCACATCGCGCTTGCCGATCCGCGCGCGCTGGTGTTGGCCGGCGGCACGTCGGCGAACGCCCTTTTGCCCTATGCCGAGGGCATCACACGGCTGCGCGGCCGCTGGTTCGACCTCGCGGTGCCCGGTCTCGGCCGGCCGGTGCCGACATTGCCGATGTTCCATCCCGCCTTCCTGCTTCGTACGCCGGAGAGAAAGCGCGAGGCCTGGCGCGACCTGCTCGCCCTGAAGGCGCGGCTCGATCAATCGGGCTGACCTCAGACGAGCTGCAAGAT
>DATJSO010000235.1:0-18603 GCA_035504075.1 Allostellaceae bacterium
GGATCGCGATATGCGTCATTGTGGTGGCGGGCGATGCGCCGTGCCAATGTTTTACGCTGGGCGGTATCCAGACCACGTCGCCCGCCCCGATTTCCTGCACCGGCTCACCGTCGCGTTGCACCCGGCCACAACCGGCGGTGACGATCAGGGTCTGGCCGAGCGGATGGGCATGCCACGCCGTACGCGCGCCAGGCTCGAACGTGACGCTGCCGCCGCTCGCGCGTGCCGGTTCGGGCGGATTGAACAGCGGATCGACGCGCACCGTACCGGTGAAATAGTCGGCCGACCCTTTGGTCGAGGCTTGCGTGCCGTTGCGTTTGATTTCCATAGGGATCTCCTGGTTGTCAGCGCGGCTCCAGACGCAGCGTCGTTGACAGGATTTCAGATTTGACCATCGCGGGCGCATAGGGGCTCGGGCGATACTTGCGAAGGAATTCGCCACTCGCCCGCTCGATCGCCGCCGGGTCGGTCTCCGGGATCGCCTGCACCGGCACGGTGCGGCCGGCAAATTCAAGCGTCGCCGCACCGCCCGCCCTAAGATCGCGATACCAGCGCCCTCTTGCGCCGTAGACGGAGCGCACAAAGACCTCTTCATCCGCAACCACGGCCCAGATCACGACCGGCGTGTTCGGGTGCTTTACAGTACGGACCGAAATTTCGTGCACCTCGCGCAATTGGCACAGTGTCTCGGCATCCAACTTGACCATCGGTGACCTCTTGCCCTCTGAGAGCAGATTTGGTGGCGCGCGCACTCGCGATTAGATCGTATAATCCGCATGCACTTATGAGCTATGATCATTAATGCAGCGCGGCGGCCTCGATGACCTGCTGGCCTTCCTGGCGGTCGGGCAGGAGCGCAGCTTTACGCGCGCCGCGGCGAAGTTGGGAGTGTCGCAATCGGCGCTGAGCCATACCATCCGCGGCTTGGAACAACGGCTCGGCGTTCGGCTGCTGACCCGCACGACGCGCAGCGTTGCGCCGACCGAGGCGGGTGAACGCCTGATCAACACGATCGCGCCTCGCTTTGCGGAAATCGAAGCCGATCTCAAGCTCTTGAGCGAGCTGCGTGGAAGCCCCGCTGGCACGATCCGCATTACCGCGACGGATTATGCCGCCGACGCGATCCTATGGCCGAAGCTCGCGACGTTCCTGCCGCGCTATCCCGATATAAAGGTTGAAATCAGCGTGGAGTACGGCCTCGTCGATATCGTCGCCGAACGGTTCGATGCCGGCGTGCGCAGCGGCGAGCAGGTCGCCAAGGACATGATCGCGGTGCGCATCGGTCCGGACATGCGCATGGCCGTGGTCGGGTCGCCGTCATATTTCGTGACGCGCCCCGCACCGGGGCGGCCACAAGACCTGATCGGCCACGACTGCATCAATCTACGCCTGCCGACGCGGGGCGGCTTGTACGCTTGGGAATTTGCCAAGAACGGTCGTGACCTCAGGGTCCATGTCGAAGGCCGGCTTGTCTTCAACGGCACCTATCAGATGCTCAACGCGGCGCTGGCCGGGTTCGGCCTCGCTTACGTGCCTGAAGATGTCGCGCAGCCGCATATCGCGGCGGGACGCGTGACACGGGTGCTGGCCGATTGGTGCCCAGCCTTTTCCGGCGATCACCTCTATTACCCGAGCCGGCGCCAGTCCTCCGCAGCCTTCACGCTGTTGGTCGATGCGCTGCGCTACCGCGGGTGACCATCGGTCCTGCGACGCAGGATGACAGGCTGCCGCGCCCCGATCCGACGGTTCGCCGCACCCGCTCGCGGTGGTCTTGGCTGATCGGATGTGGGATAAGCTGCTGCAACTGCGGCGCGTCGGGGGGAAGCCGTCGGCGATGGATGCGCGTTTTTGGCTGCTACAGGTTTTCAACGGCGTGTCTTATGGCGCACTGCTTTTCCTGCTCGGCAGCGGCCTGTCGCTGATCTTCGGGGTCATGCGCATTGTCAATCTGGCGCATGGCTCTTTTTTCCTGCTCGGCGCCTATATCGGGCTGTCGGTGATCTGGGGCACGGGATCGTGGCTGCTGGCGATCCCGGCGGCGGCGCTGGCAGTCGCCTGCGTCGGGATGCTCATAGAGCGCGTTTTCATGCGCCCGCTCGGCGGCGACCACCTGCGGCAGGTGCTGCTGACCTTTGGTTTTGTGCTGCTGTTCCAGCAGGGTGCGCTCGACCTCTGGGGCGGCGACAACCTGTTCATCAACCCGCCGAAAGCGCTGATGCACACCCTCGTGCTCGGCAACCTGTACCTGCCCGTCTACCGGATCTTCATCATCGCGATCGCCTTGGCGATCGGCGTCGCCCTGTGGCTGGTGCTCGACCGCACGCGAGCCGGCGCGACCGTGCGCGCCACCGTCGACGATGCCGAGATGGCGCGCGGCGTCGGCATCGACACCTCGCGCGTCTCGATGCTGACCTTCGGTGTCGGCGCGCTGTTGGCGGGCCTCGGCGGCGTCATCGGCGGCGGCTTTCTCGGGATCTATCCCGGGCTCGATTTCGAAGTGCTGCCGCTCGCCTTTGCGGTTGTGATCATCGGCGGCATGGGCAGCCTTGCCGGCGCCGCAATCGGCGCCGTCGTCGTCGGGCTTCTCGACAATTTCGGCAAAGTGCTGTTTCCGCAAGCCTCCTATTTCACCCTCTACGCTCCCCTCGTCCTGTTGCTTGCCGCACGGCCGACCGGACTGTTTGGGCGCGAGTGACTGCGGCCATGAACCGCCGCGGCAAGATGCTGACGGCGCTCGGCGTGCTGCTGGCGGTTGCCGTCGTGACGCCGCACACGACGCCGTTTCTGCTGATGCTGGGCACCCGCATCCTGATCCTGGCGATCCTGGCGATGAGCCTCGACCTGCTGCTCGGCTTCACCGGCATCGCCTCGCTCGGGCACGCCGCCTTTCTCGGCCTCGGCGCCTATATGACCGCGATCCTGGCGGTCCGTTACCAGGTCGGCCTCGGCTGGGATTTCTGGCTCGTGGTGCTGTTCGGGATGCTCCTTGGAGCCGCGACGGCGGCCTTGTTCGCGGTCTTTGCGCTGCGCGCCCGCGGCGTCTATTTCCTGATGATCACGCTGGCCTTGAGCCAGTGCGTGTGGGGCCTTGCCTATCGCTGGGATTCGTTGACCGGCGGCGACAACGGGCTGAACCTTCCGGGCCGTCCGGCGTTCGGCCCGATCCACCTCGGCAACGACACGGCCTATTTCTACCTCGTCTTCGCGTTGTTCGCGCTGTCATTGCTGCTGCTCTACGTCTTTGTCGAGTCGCCATTCGGGCGCAGCCTTGTCGGCATCCGCGAGCACGAGGTGCGGATGCGCATCCTCGGCTATAACGTATGGTTGCATAAATACATTGCCTTTATCGTTTCGGGCGCGTTTGCCGGGCTGGCGGGCGTGCTGTGGGCGCATGTCAGCAGCGAGGTCAGCCCGGAAGACGTGACGCTGACGACATCCGTCGACGCGCTGCTGA
The DNA here is from genome assembly GCA_035504075.1 of Allostellaceae bacterium. Classification (GTDB taxonomy): domain Bacteria; phylum Pseudomonadota; class Alphaproteobacteria; order ATCC43930; family CGMCC-115725; genus DATARH01. The sequence goes on from DATJSO010000235.1 coordinate 3,455, forward strand.
TGGTCGTGCTCGGCGGCCCCGGAACACTGCTCGGCGGTGTTCTCGGCGCCGTCATCGTGCTGTTCCTGCGCGAGTACTTGAGCACGATCGTGCCGTGGTGGCCCTATGTGCTGGGCGGCGTGTACATCGCGACGATCTCCTATCTGCCGGACGGCCTGATCGGCTCGTTGCGGCAGCGATGGCGGCCGGCGCCGAGCGATGCCGCGCCGCCGCGGCGACTGGCGCGACCGCCGGACCGGCGCGAAAAACTCGAGATCAACGAGGGAGGGATCGAATGATCGTCAAATGGGTGCGCGCCGCCGCCTTGTTGGCGAGCCTTGCGGGGCTGGCCGCGTTCGCTGCGCCGCGCGCCAATGCCGACGAACTGAAAATCGGCTTCCTGATGCCCGTGACCGGTCCCCTGGCGCAGATTGCGACGGACTCGATCAACGGCTTCAAGATGTACCTCGACGAGCACAAGGCCGATTTTCACGGCGCAACGGTGCGGTTGATCATTGCCGATACCGAAGCGAAGCCGGCGACCGCCGTGCTGCAGGCCGAAAAGCTCATCAAGCAGAACCACGTCAACATGCTCGTCGGCGGGGTCCTGGCCTCGACCGGCTACGCCCTTGCCCCGGTCAGCACCCGCGAAAAGGTGCTCTACATTTCCTCGATTGCCGCCTCGGACTCCCTGACCCAGCGCGACGCCGCAAAATACCCCTATTTCGTACGCACCGGCTGGTCGAGCTCGCAACCGAGCCATCCCTTTGGCGAGTGGGCATGTCAGGCCGGCATCAAGAAGGTTGTCACAATCGCTGCTGATTATGCGTTCGGCTACGAGGTTGTCGGCGGCTTTCAGCAAAGTTTCGAAGGCTGCGGCGGCAAGATCATCCAGAAGTTATGGCCGCCGCTTAACACGTCGGATTTCTCGCCGTATGTCAGTTCCATCAGGCCCGACGCCGATGCAATATTCATCCTGCCGGCCGGGGGCGTCGGACCGCTGCAATTACCGCGGCAGCTGCAGCAGGCCGGGATAATCCCCCAGAAACGCCTGATCGGCGGCGGCACATCGTTTGATGAATTCATTCTGCCGCAGATGGGGGACGAGGTGATCGGCGCCATCTCGCCGCTGCAATGGAGTGCGGCGTTGCAGACGCCCGAGGCCGTCGCGTTCGTCAAAAAATACCGGACGAATTATGGCAAGGTTCCGTCGTATTTCGCGGAGAGCAACTATACCACCGCCCTGATGATCGACGATGTGATGAAGGAAACGCACGGCAAATGGCCCGGCAGCGAAACATTCATCAAGTTGCTGACGGCGCTCAAGGTCGACGCGCCGCGCGGCCCGATCAGCTTTGACAAATTGCGCAACCCGATCCAGAACGTCTATGTCCGAAAAGTCGAAAAGCAAAAGATGGACGGCTATCCGAAGGCGGAGCTGTGGAATGTCGTAATCAAGACCTATCCGCACGTCAGCCAGTTCTGGACATACAACGAGGCCGAATACTTGAAGCAGCCGGTGTACAGCCGGGCATATCCGCCCTGCAAATATTGCGAGTAGGCGGTGAGCGGCGATCCGCAATCGGGATCGGCGCTGCGGCTCGCCGGGCTTGGCAAAAGCTTTGGCGGGCTGCGCGCGTTGCACGGCATCGACCTGCGGCTTGATCCCGGCGAGCGCCACGCGATCATCGGCCCGAACGGCGCCGGCAAGACGACGCTGTTCAACGTCATCACCGGGCTGTTGCCGGCAAGCGCCGGGCAGGTGCTGCTGTTCGGACGGGATGTAACGAACTGGCCCAGCCAGCGGCGCACCGCGCTCGGCATGGCGCGTACGTTCCAGATCACGAGCCTCTTCCCGAAGCTGACCGTGCTCGACAACGTGCTGCTGGCGATCAACGGGCTGCGGTCGACCAAATTCGTCATGTGGCGGTTCCTTTCGAGCGATCGCGAGATCTACGACAAGGCGCATGCGCTGCTGGACGCCGCCGGCTTTCTCGACCGCAAGGATGTCGAGGCGCGCCATCTGTCGCATGGTGAGCAGCGCCAGCTGGAGATCGTGCTGGGGCTCGCCAGCGACCCGAGGATCCTGCTGCTCGACGAGCCGGCGGCGGGGCTGTCGAGCGGCGAGTCGCAGGACATGGCGCGCTTCCTCGGCCGGCTCGACCGCACGCTCGCGATCCTGCTGATCGAGCACGACATGGAGGTCGTGTTCGACGTTGCCGACCGCATCACCGTTCTGCATTTCGGCGAGGTGCTGGAAACCGGCGGGGCCGACGACATCCGGCGCAGCGCGCGAGTCCGGGAAATCTATCTCGGCACGGCGTGAGCGATGGCGCTCCTCGAAGTCCACGACATTCACACCTATTACGGCGACGCCTATGTGCTGCAGGGGCTGTCGCTGACGCTGAAACAGGGCCAGATACTGGGGCTTCTCGGCCGTAACGGCGTCGGCAAGACGACCCTTGTCAATTCGATCGTCGGCTTCACGCCGCCGCGGCGCGGACGCATCCTGTTCAAGGATGCCGATATCACCGCGGCCTCGTCCTTTGCCACGGTGCGCGCCGGCATGGGGCTGGTGCCGCAGGGCCGCCGCGTTTTTCCGACATTGACGGTGGCCGAAAACCTGGTCGTCGCCGGCCGCAGCGCCGACCGGCACGGCTGGACGCTGGAGCGGGTCTACGAGTTGTTCCCGCGGCTTTCCGAACGCCGGCGCCAGCGCGCGCGCACGCTGTCGGGCGGCGAACAGCAGATGCTGGCGATCGGCCGCGGCCTGATGACGAACCCCGACTGCCTGATCATGGACGAACCGTCGGAGGGCTTGGCGCCGATCATCATTCAGGGCGTTTGGGAAGCGATCGCCAAGCTGCGGCAGCAGGGTCTGTCGATCCTGCTCGTCGAACAGAACGCCTCGCTCGCGATCCGGTTGGTCGATTACGTACACGTCCTCGAAAAAGGACGCATCGTTTATTCAGCGACGCCGCAGGAATTGTGGGCCAACGACGAGATCAAATCGAGTTACCTCGGCATTTGATGCGCATCGACGCCGCAACCACGGCGTCGCGTAATCCCCGCCGTCCCGGCGGATCGGGCGGACGGCCCTGAATTCCACCTGAAATTTTAGGTGAGACGACCATGCGGGCCGGCCGCGCTGAGCGGGTGGACGGGCGGCGGCAAACCTGCGACGGTTCGCCATTCCGCGACGGACTGAAGGGGAGGAAATTGCGATGTCGATCCTGATCATCGGCGGCACGGGGTTTATCGGACGGCGGCTGATCCCGCTCCTGGCCCGGCGCGGCGAAGAGATCGTCTGCATGGACATCAAGCCCGAGACGGCCGATTTCTCCGAGTACGGCCGGCAGGTCCGCGTCATGCGCGGCGATGTCAGCCAGTTTGACGACGTGGCGAACGCGCTGCACAGCGCGAAGCCCTCGCGCGTCATCAATCTCGCCTATTTCCTCGGCAGCGACTATCCGCCTCGCGTCGCTTTCAAGCTCAACATTCTCGGCATGGACAATTGCTTTGAGGCGTGCCGGCTGGCCGGCGTCGGCCGCGTCGCCTACGCAAGCTCGCTCGCCGTTTCGGGCGAGCAGAAATTCTACGGCGACCGGCTCGTCGACGAAGACGATTTCCGCCACGGCCACGTGCAGTACGCGATGCACAAGATCTTCAACGAGTGGCAGGCACAGGACTACCGCGACAAGCACGGCATCGAGATCACCGCGATCCGCCCGGCCAATGTGACCGGGCCGGACAAGATCGTCGGCTCGGTCGACCACGTCTTCTGCATCACGACGCCGGCCCGCGGCAAGCCGGTCAAATTTCCCTACAAGGACGCGATGCGCTGCCCCATTCATGTCGACGAAGTGGCGGAAATCTTTGCCCGCGTCATCATGAAGGACAAGCCGGAGCACTGGGTCTACAACACCGGCGGCCAGGCGATCAGCCTCGGCGAACTGGCCGACATCGTGAAGGAATTCCTGCCCGGCGCTGAGATCACGTTCGAACGGGAGGCCGGCGGCAAGGAACTCTCGGGCAATTACCTCATCGACAACACGCGGCTCGTGCAGGAGTTCGGCGTGCAATACCGCCCCTACCGCGAACGCGTGCTGCAGATCATCAACGACATCCGCCGCGAGGAGGGCCTGCCGCTCGTCGGCGAGCGCTAGGTCCAGGAACCGTCATGGCCGGGCTTGACCCGGCCATCCACGAAGACCGAAAACGTGGGTGCCCGGATCACGTCCGGGCATGACGAGTTGGTTGTTACCGCAGCGGCGAGAATTCGGCCGGCACGACGAACATGTTCTCCTGCCGCGTGAACATGCCGCGCGTATTGGGCGGCCAGGCGCCGCCGGCGCGCGCCTCGTCGCGCACCCGGAAGCGCTCGGCGGCGTCCTTGTAGGCCCAGACATGGATCCACTGGTTCAGCCCGCCGATATCGGTGTAGCCGCAGAACGCCAGCGGCGAGAATTTCTGCCGCCCCTCGATGCGCTCGGCCCAGCGCTCGACGACGGTCGGCGCCACACCCGGCTGCATCGTATAGGTGCGGACCTCGTAGAGGCCGCCCAGCCGCCGAGGCTCCTTCAGATTGTGGGAGAACGGCGCCGGAATGATGATCTTCGATTCCATCTCCTCAATGAATTCCTGGATATTCGGGGGCCAGCCCGGGATCTTTTCGGCGCGGACCTTTGTCCGGTGCGCGAGATCGTCATAGGGCCAGCAATGAATGATGCGGTTGAGCGGCCCGACCTCGGTATGGAAGAAGGCGCCGAGCGGCGAGACTTTGACCCGCTCGCGCAATCCCTCGCCAAACCGCTTCTCGGCGTCGGGGACCGAACCGGGCTTCAGCCGGTAGGTGCGCATTTCGATGATGGCCATGGCGTGCTCCTCCAAGCGAGAGTTGACTCGACGCAGCAGAGTCGGGCCGCATTCTAACGGCACAACCCGGCGGCTGCACAGGGCCTCGCGGGCCTCAGGAAAGGCTGGCGACCTGCGCCGCCAGCAGGCGGAACAGGCCGTCGGCATCGACGCGGTCGAGGACCCGCGCGTTCGCCGGCCGACCGCCGCGGCCGCTCCGCTCAATGACCGTCATCCCCGCCGTCAACGCCCCGCGGGTTTCGACCGCAACGCGGGCCTCGCTCGCGTGAAACAGCTCCGGCGCCAGCAGATAGGCGATGACGCAGGCATCGTGCATCGGCACGGGCGGGCGATCGCGGCCGCGCGGCGCGAGCAATGCCGCAACCGCTGCGCCGCAACGCGTGCCGAGCGCGGCGAGCGGGGCGATGCGCTCCGGCGTGCCGAGCACCGCCTCGGTCACGTCGAGCGGCACCAGCGTGATCGGCAAGCCGCACTCGAACACGATCGCCGCCGCCTGCGGATCGCAATGGATGTTGAACTCGGCCGCCGGCGTGATGTTGCCGCGCGTGCCGCCGCCCATGATGACGAGTTCGCCGATTCCGGCGGCGATTTCGGGCGCCATGACCAGCGCAACGGCGATATTCGTCAACGGCCCCAGCGCGCACAGCGTCAAGCCGGCGGGCGGCGCGGCGCGCAGCGTTTCAATGAGCCAATGCACCCCGTGCTGCCGCTGCAGCGGCGCCGTCGGCGGCGGCAGGACGAGGCCGCCGATGCCCGCGTCTCCGTGCACGTGGGCCGCATCGGGCGCGGCGCCGCCGAGCGGCCGCGGGCAGCCGCCGAAGACCGGAATGTCGGGGCGGCCGGCCAGTTCGACGAGCGCACATGCGTTGCGCTGCGTCGTGGCGAGCGCCACGTTGCCCGCCACCGCGACGAGGCCGCGCACGTCGAGTTCGGGCGCCGCGAGCGCCAGCAGGATCGCCACGGCGTCGTCGATGCCGGGATCGGTATCGATGATGATCGGGCGCGGCATCGTCCTTTCCCTCCCGGCTTGACCGCGAGTTTCCATCCGACCCGGAAACGCTAGCAAAATAGCATTCCTCTGCCGAGCCGGGGCTTGACGCGGCGGGCGAACCAAAGTAGAACGGCAGCAGCGTTTAGGATTTGTTCGCGCCGGGAGGCCGACCATGCTGACCAGAAAGCAGCACGAATTGTTGATGTTCATCAATCAGCGGCTGGCCGCGACCGGTGTTGCGCCGTCCTTCGACGAGATGAAGGATGCACTGAATTTGCGCTCGAAATCAGGCATTCACCGGCTGATCAGCGGCCTCGAAGAGCGTGGCTTCATCCGCCGCCTGCCGCATCGGGCGCGCGCCCTCGAAGTGACGCGGCTGCCCGAAGAGAGCGCCGCGCCGGCGAGTGCTGTGGCCGGCGCCGGCGGTATCGCGAGCGGCGAGCGCGGCCGCTTCTCGCCGACCGTGATTCGCGGCGACTTCGCCGGTGTGCTGCCGGGCATGCCCGTCGCCGCCAATACGCCGGCGGTCGATCTGCCGCTGTACGGCCGCATCGCCGCCGGCACGCCGATCGAGGCGCTGCGCGATGAGAGCAATTCGGTGGCCGTCCCCGGCAGCCTCGTCGGGCGCGGCGAGCATTACGCGCTCGAAGTCGCCGGCGACAGCATGATCGAGGCCGGCATTCTCGACGGCGACACGGTCATCATCCAGCGCTGCACCACAGCGGAAAACGGCGAGATTGTCGTGGCGATTGTCGACGATCAGGAAGTGACGCTGAAGCGGCTGCGCCGCCGCGGCGCCTCGATCGCCCTCGAGCCCGCCAACAAGGCGCACGAAACCCGCATTTTCGGCCCCGACCGGGTCAAGGTGCAGGGCCGTCTCGTCGGATTGTTGCGGCGCTATTGATCGCGGCCGGCTTCGGCTGCACCGTTTCGCCCGCAGCCCGCACGCCCCGACATCTCGCGCTGCGGTGCCGCTGCGATCCGGCCCTTGGATAAATTGCCGCAGGGTCTCGCGTCGCGGGCATCCCTGCGGCGCGCCGAGCGTATTTTCACCGCGCTTGATTGCGCAGGATTGTTTGCGCATCTAATCGCCCGCCCGGTTCGGCGGTCGCTGAATCACTCAAATCAAACGGGATTGTTTGTCATGCGCTCGATGATGCGAATGCAGCGACGGCTTCTTTTTGCCGGTATCGCGCTCTCTCTCGCCGTTGCGATATCGCCGCCGCGTGCGTTTGCGACGCTCGGCGATGGCGCCAGCGCCGTCCGCAGCCTCTACAGCACGTTGCTGACGGCGATGCAGAACGGCCCGGCGCTGGGGCCGCAGGGCAGGTATGCGCAGATCGAGCCGGTCGTGCGCCGCGTGTTCGACATTCCGCTGATGACAAAGGTCGCGGTCGGCCCGCAATGGGATGCGCTGACCGAGGCACAGCGGCAGCAGGTCACCGACGCGTTTGCCCGTTATATCGCGGCAATATACGCCGAGCGCTTTGACAGCTATTCCGGCGAGCGGCTGCAGGTGACCGGTGAGCAGCCGTCGCCCGGCGGCGCGATCATCACCAGCCGGATCGTCAAATCGGACGGCGAGCCGGTCAATATCAACTATCTGATGCGCCAGAACGACGGCGTCTGGCAGATCACCGACGTGTACCTCGACGGCACGATCAGCGAACTGGCGACGCGGCGTTCGGAATTCGCCGACATCCTGGCGCGCAGCGGCATCAACGGGCTGATTCAAGCGCTCAACAGCAAGGCCGCCGCGCTGGCCGCGGCCCGCGCCTCCTAGCCCATTTCGCCGTCGGCGCTCGCGGTGCACGATTGCCGAAACCGTGCGGCGGGTATAGACAACGGGTTCAGGAGGGCACTGATGATCCTGTTCGCGCTGCGCTGCGCCGCGGGGCACGAGTTTGACGGCTGGTTCCGCGACGGCGACGGTTTCGAGGCGCAGCAGAAAGCCGGCGAGATCGCCTGCCCGCAATGCGGCGACAACCGGGTCGAAAAGGCCGTCATGGCGCCGGCGATCGGGCGTTCGCGCAACCGCATGCCGATCTCGCCGGCGCAGATGCGCGCCGCGCTGGTGGCATTGCGCCGGCAGGTCGAGACGCATTGCGACTACGTCGGTCCGCGGTTTGCCGAGGAAGCGCGCAAGATCCATTACGGCGAAAGCGATCCGCACGGGATCTACGGCGAGGCGACGGCCGAGGAGTCGCGCGAGTTGAAGGACGAGGGGATTGCATTCGGACAGATCCCCTGGGTCGCCCCGCCAGACGCGTAGTCCAGGAAATCGCAAGGTCCGAGACCGTCGAAACCGCCCGGCCAGTCGACTCGGCTTAATGCAGCGTCAGCTGGTGCTTGAAATGGCGGAAGCGGTTGGGCGCGGTGCGGTTGCTTTGTTTGACATTGACCGAATGCAACCGACCCTCGATGTTTTTGCGCCAGAAATCGAGGAACTTCTGCAATTCGGGAAATTCGGGCGCGAGATCGAATTTCTGCCAGATGAAGCTCTGGAGCAGGGCGGGATGATCGGGCAACCGATAGATGATCTCGGCCGTCGTCAGCCGGTAGCCGCGCAGTTGCAGTTCGTATGGCGTCACGGTGGCGTCTCGCTGTTCCATTCCCGGACGCCAACGAGGATGGCGCTGCAAATGCTCCGGAGCAACAGAAAAACGGGCGTTAAACCAATCCATTAGCAGCAGTTTAGCAGCTGTGCTGCCGACCGCGCGGCGGCGCCCGGGCGCGCCGCCTTGAACAAAGCGGGCCGCGGTTTACATATTTGCGGCGCAACAGTTCGCAACCGCCGGCCGTTTGCTGACGCGCCGCGCATCGTCTTCTAAGGTTCTCGGGATGCACCGCACCCTCTCAGCGCTCCTGCTCATGGGCGCCGTTGCTGCCGTTGCGCCCGCGGCCAATACCGTGCTGGCGAGCGCGCCGATCCCGGAGGCGACCGGTGCGGCGGTCCCGACCCTGGCGCCGATGCTGGCGCGGATCACGCCCGGCGTCGTCAACATTGCGGTGCGCAGCCGAGTCCGCGAACAGAACCCGCTGCTGCAGGACCCGTTCTTCCGCCGCTTTTTCAACCTGCCGCAGGGCCAGCAATCGCAGGAGCGCGAGACCGAGGCGACCGGCTCCGGCGTCATCGTCGATGCGACGCACGGTTATGTGCTGACCAACGGGCACGTCGTCGAGAATGCGACGCGCATCGACGTCACGACAAAAGACAACCGCCGCTTTGAGGCGCGGCTGGTCGGCCGCGACGACGAAACCGATATCGCCGTGTTGCAGATCCCCGCCGATCACCTGACCGCAGTGCCGATGGGCAATTCCGACAAGTTGCAGGTCGGCGACTTCGTGCTGGCGATCGGCAACCCGTTCGGCCTTGGACAGACCGTCACCTCCGGTATCGTCAGCGCGCTCGGCCGCAGCGGCCTCGGCATCGAAGGCTACGAGGACTTCATCCAGACCGATGCCTCGATCAACCCGGGCAATTCGGGCGGTCCGCTCGTCAACCTGCAGGGCCAGTGCGTCGGCATCAATACCGCGATCCTGGCGCCGGGCGGCGGCAACATCGGCATCGGCTTTGCCGTGCCGATCAACATGGCGCGCCGGGTCATGGAACAGCTGATCCGCTACGGGCGGGTGCGGCGCGGCCGCATCGGCGTTGCGATCGAAGATTTGACGCCCGATCTTGCCGCGGCGATGAAGACCTCGCATTCCGAGGGCGCGGTCATCGCCCGCGTCGATCCCGCCTCGCCGGCGGAGCGCGCCGGTCTCGAACCCGGCGATCTGGTCGTCGGGATCAACGGCGTGCCGGTGCACAGCGGCACCCAGTTGCGCAACACGATCGGCCTGACGCAGATCGGCAGCAAGGTCGATCTGAAGATCGATCGCCGCGGCGCGCAGTTTGACGTGCCGGTGTCGGTCGAGGCGGCGCGCGATTCCGAGCATGCCAGCAGGCGCTGATTGGATGAGCTGATCTCCCGCAATGGCAACGCAGACCCCCTACGAGGTGCTCGGCGTCAGGCGCGACGCCGCCGCCGATGACATCCGCAAGGCCTACCGCAAGCTGGCCAAACAGTTTCACCCCGATCTCAACCCCGGTAAACCGGAGGCGGAAGCGCGGTTCAAGTCGGTGACGGCCGCCTACGACATCCTGTCCGATCCGGAAAAGCGCGGGCGCTACGACCGCGGCGAGATTGACGAGAGCGGCGCCGAGCGGCCGCGCTATGCCTACCGGCCGCATGCCGAGGGCGCACAGGGCTGGAAATACCGGCCCGAGGGCGAAATGGATATCGGCGATCTCGACGATTTGTTCGCGGCGTTCGGCCGTGGCGGCGCCGCGGGCGGCACGCGTCAGGGCGCCGGCGGGCGCGGCGGCCGGGGGTTCCAGATGCCCGGCCCCGACCGGCATTTCACGCTGACGATCGAGTTTGTCGAGGCGGCCACCGGCGGCAAGCAGCGCCTCGCGCTGGGGCCCGACGAATGGCTCGATGTGACGATCCCGCCGGGCATCGAGCAGGGCCAGATCTTGCGGCTCAAGGGCAAGGGCGGCCCCGGGTTGGGCGGGGCGCCGCCGGGGGATGCGCTGATCGAGGTGCTGGTGGCGCCGCACCCGTTCTTCCGCCGCGACGGCGACGACATCCATATCGAATTGCCGGTCAGCCTGCCGGAGGCGGTGCTCGGCGCGCGCATCGCGGTGCCGACCGTGACGGGGCCGGTGATGATGACGATCCCCAACGGCTCCGACGCCGGCACCCGGTTGCGTCTGCGCGGCAAGGGCATCCAGCGCCGCCGCCGCGGTGGCGAGGCCGGCGCCGGCGACCAGTACGTGACGCTCAAGCTCGTCATCGGCGCCAGCGGCGACCCGGAATTGGCGGAATTTCTGAAGAGCTGGGGCGACAAGCATCCGACCGACCCGCGCCGCACAATGGCGGGCGGCAGCGAGGGCACTGCCTCGCAGCGAGCGGCGTCATGATCGGCGCCGACGATCTGCTGGGCCGCGTTGCCGGCCTCGAACGCGCAGAACTTGTGCGCTGGATCGAAAATCGCTGGATCGTGCCGGACGAGCGGGGCGGCGGCTGGGTATTTCGCGAGGTCGACATCGCGCGGGTCGAGTTGATCCTCGATATCCGCCGCCAATTCGCCGTCGATGACGAGGCGATGCCGCTGATCCTTGGGCTCATCGACCAGGTCTACAGCCTGCGCCGCGAAATGCGCCGGTTGTGCGAGGCGCTTGAGAGGCAGCCCGCCGATATCCGGGCGGCGATCAGCCGCGCCCTGGCGCCCGGCGGCGGACGCTAGCCGGCGCTCGCCGCCCGCTCCGCCAGCCGCTCGGCAAGGCGGCCGAGTTGCCAGTCGAGCGCCAGCGCGGCAGCCCGGTCCCATGTCGGCTTATGATCCGGCAGCGGCGGGATCGGCGCCCCGCGGTCCATCGTCGCGATGCGACGATAGATACGCAATTGCTCTGCCTGGCCGGCAAGCTCACCGGCCGCGAACGCGTCTTCCAGCGTCGCGTACTTGCGCAGCAATGCCGCAGCTCCTTTCGGGCCGATGCCGCGTGCGCCCGGCAGCCGGTCCGACGGGTCGCCGCGCAGCGCGATGAAATCGGGCACCTGCCGCGGCTCGACGCCGTAACGAGCGCGCACCCCGGCCGGGCCGATGCGGGCGATCTCGCCAGCCTTGACCGGTTGCAGGATCGTCGTCTGCGCCGAAGCGAGCTGAAAGGCGTCGCGGTCGCCGCTCGCGACAAGGCACCGCCCGCCCCTCGCCTCCTCGGCGGCGGCTGCGGCGGCGAGAAAATCGTCGGCCTCGTACCCGGCCGCCTTGGCGTTGGCAAAGCCGCAGGCGGCGACAAATTCGGGAAGGATTTCCAGCTGCTCGACCAGCTCGTCGGCGAACTGCCGGCCGGCCTGATAGGCCGGCAACAACGCCTGGCGGTAGGTCGGGGCGCCAACCGTGTCCCAGCCGACCAGCATCGCCCGCGGCCGCTCGTCCTGATGGAACCGCAGCAGGAAATTGGCGAGGCCGACGATTGCGCCGGCGCCGCGCCCATCCCTGCGCCGTATCGATTTCGGCAGCGCGTGATAGGCGCGGTGCGCGAAATTGTCGCCGTCGATGACGAGCAGCGGCCGGCCCATCAGGCGCTCCGCATCGTGCGGAAGGTGACCGAATAGCGCAATTCCTCGACCGGCGGGATGCTGTGCTCCCAGTCATCGCGGGCAACGCCGCGCAGCAGATAGGCCGAGCGCGGCGCAAGAATGATCGAACGCCGCTGCCAGCGGGCGTCGCTTTTGCGACGAAAGCGGAAGCGGCAGGCGGCGGCCACCGAAATCCCGACGACGTCGCCGAATGCCGGCCGGTCGCGATGCCAGCCGATCGCCGCGCCGGGCCGATATTCGGTGACCAGCGCATGTTCGAGCGCCGCCGGCGGCAGTCCGGCAAAACCGGCGGCGCGGTCGCGCAGCGGCAGCAGATAATCGGGGATCGCCTCGACCCGGTGCACGGCGCGGTCGGCAAAATCGTAGCGCATCCCGAACGAGACGACCCGCCGCTTGCCCAGATACCCGCGAAACTCGAATTCGCGCAGCGGCAGGCCGTGAAGCCGCGCGATCAACTCGGTTTCTTCCGCCCGCGACACGATCGCCGGGAGGTAGGCAAAGCCTTGCGGCGCGGCAGTGCCCGGCGCGTCGATCAAACTCAACTGCGGCGCGGTCATTTAGGCTTCGGCGACGCGCATCCACGGCGGCCGGACCGGCGTCAGAACAGCGCCGTCCGCCGTCATCCGGCGGCCGTCGGCGATCGCGTCGAGGCGCAACAGCGCAAGGCCGAGCCCGTCCTGCGAGGAGCGCATCTCGCCGGCCTCCTGTCCGCCTGCCGTCAGCATCGTGCCGGGGACAGGCGCCTCGCCGTCGATCTCAACCGGAAACAACCGCCGCTTGATCAAGCCGCGATACTTTGTGCGGGCGGTCAATTCCTGCCCGACATAGCAGCCCTTCTGCCAATCGACGCCGTTCAGTTCGTCGAAGCCCGCCTCCAGCAGGATCGATTTTTCCGCCACCAGATCGCGGCTGCCGTCGGGCACGCCAAGCGCCAGGCGATGCCGGTCATAGCCGGCGGCCTCGGCTGGCGCGAAGCGCTGTTGCAGGTCGGCGATGCGCTCGCGACCGGCAATGATCCTGCCGCCGAGCGCGGCAAGGCGCGGGTCCGTCAGCGCAACGCCGCCCTCGCAGGGCTGCGCCGCCCCTTCCCGCGCCGGTAGACCCAGGGCGGCGAGCGCGGCATCGCCGAACACGGCGGCAACCGCCAGTTCCGGTCGCTCGACGATATCGACCTTGGCGCGCAGCCGGTACATCGACAGGCGGCGCTTCAGGTCGGCCAGCCGCGCCGCCTCGGCATCGAGCCGGATCTCGTCGTCCTGCTCGATCATGATGAAATCGTGCAGGTACTTTCCCTGTGCGGTCAGCAGGGCGGCGTAGACCGCGCGGTCGGCCGCGAGCTTCCCGACATCGTTCGACACAAGCCCCTGCAGAAAGCCGCGCCGGTCCGGCCCTGCCACGGCAAGGACGCCGCGCGCCGCGAGAATCGTAAAGCTTGGCTGTGCCATCAGCTAGAGGTAGAGGCGGGCGGTTTGCTTGGCAAGACGCGATGCGCCCGCTAAGAAGACCCCGGGGTCCTTGCCATGCGCATCCTGTTTGTGACCGCGACCCGCATCGGCGACGCCGTGTTGTCGACGGGATTGCTGTCCCATCTCGTCGAGCATCATCCGCGGGCGCGCCTGACGATTGCGGCGGGGCCGGCGGCGGCACCGCTGTTCGCGGCAGTGCCGCGGCTGGAACGGCTGCTGACCGTCGAGAAGCGGCGGTGGTCGCTGCACTGGCTGCCGCTCTACGCCGGCGTTGTGCGGCAACGCTGGGACCTCGTCGTCGATCTGCGCGGCTCGGCGCTCGCGTGGCTGCTGCGTGCCGGTGAGCGCCGCGTCATGGCGAAGGGCGATCCGGCTGAACACCGAGTGCGGCAGCTCGCGCGCCTGTTCAGTCTCGATCCGCCGCCGGCCCCGCGCTTATGGACCGCGGCCTGTCACGAGCGCGCGGCCGACGCGCTGCTGCCGCCTGGGCCGGCGGTGCTGGCGATCGGCCCGGCCGCGAACTGGCGCGGCAAGGAGTGGCGCGCCGAGCGCTTTGCCGAGCTGGCGCATCGCCTCACCGCCGGCGATGGCCCGTTGCCCGGCGCCCGCGTCGCCGTTTTGGCCGCGGCGCACGAGCGGCCGCAGGCCGCGCCGCTGCTGGCGGCGCTTTCGGGCCGGGCGATCGACCTCGTCGGCGCGGCCGATCTGCTGACCGCGGCAGCTGTGTTGCGGCGCGTTTCGCTGTTCATCGGCAACGACACCGGGCTCATGCATATCGCCGCCGCCTGCGGCACGCCGACACTGGGGCTGTTCGGGCCGAGCCCGGTCGAGCAGTATGCGCCATGGGGGCGATGCACGGCCGCCGTCCGCACGGCGAAGACGCGCGAGGACCTGTTCGGACCCGATTTCGACCACCGCACGACCGGAACGCTGATGGACAGCCTGTCGGTCGATATGGCGGAGACGGCGGCGCGCGCCCTGTGGTGCCGCGCGGCGAGCGCCGCCGCATGACGATCGCGGCATCAGAGCCGGCTGTCGCCGGCGCCGCGGGCGGCGGAAAGCCGCTGTTGTCGGCCCTGGTCGTCGCGCGCAACGAGGAAGCGCAGCTTGCCGACTGCCTGGCGCGCCTCGGGTTTGCCGACGAGATCGTCGTCGTGCTCGATCGCTGCGAGGACGCGTCGCCGGCCATCGCGCGCCGCTTCACCGACCACATCGTCGAGGGCGCATGGGAACGCGAAGGGCCGCGGCGCAATGCCGGCATCGCCGCCTGCCGCGGCGAATGGATCGTCGAGATCGATGCCGACGAGCGGGTCGACAGCGCGCTTGCCGCCGAGCTGCGCGCCGTCGCCGCCACTTCGGCGGCCGACTGGCACCTGATCCCGGTCGACAATTACATTGGCGATCATCTCGTCCGCTGGGGTTGGGGCGCGTCATTCGGCCGCTCGGCGCATGCCGGCCTGTTTCGACGGGAAGCGAAGAGCTGGGGTGCGGGACGCGTGCACCCGGCCGTCGCGCTGACAGGCCGGCCGGGACCGATGCTGAACGCGCGGCTCGCCCACCACGTCGATCGTAATATTTCCGACATGCTGCGCCGCCTCGATCGCTATTCCAGCGCCCGCGCGGCCGATCTGCGCGATTCGGGCGATATCGGCAGCTTCGGCCATAACGTCCGGCGGATGTTTTCGC
>DATJSO010000236.1:0-36709 GCA_035504075.1 Allostellaceae bacterium
GCGACGGACGCGGCGGCATTCGACAGCATCGTCGCCAGCCGCGGGGCGGTGCAAGGCCCGTTTACGATGTTCCTGCATTCGCCCGAACTCGCCGGCCGGGTCGCCCATCTCGGCGCCTATGTGCGGTTCGAGGGCGATCTCGACATGCGGGTGCGCGTCCTGGCGGCGATGACCGTCGCGCGCGAGTTCGAAGCGATGTACGTGTGGGGCGCGCAGAGCGGCGGCGCCAGGCGGCTCGGCGTGCCCGAGGCGACGATCACCGCGATCCGCGAAAACCACACGCGCGGCGTGCCGGCCGACGACGCGCAGATCATCGACTTCACCCGCGCCCTGCTGCGCAAGCACCGGATCGACGAGGCGATGTTCAAGGCGATGCAGTCGCGCTTCGGCAGCAATCAGCTGGTTCAGCTGACGACCGCGATCGGCTACTACAGCCTGCTGGCGATGACCGTGAATGCCTGCGAACTGGAACCCGGCGAAGGCGCCGAGGTGCTGCGGACCTGAAAGCCGCCGCAACCGGAAGCACATTGAGGAGCTGACGATGGCCAGCATCGCCGCCGCCCCGGCGCCCGTCCCTGAGCCGTCGGGGCCGCTCGAAGAAAAGCATTTGCGGCGGGCCAATTATCGCGCCGTCGCTGGTGACCACGGCCTCACCCGCACGCATTGGCACATCGCTCTGGCCAACGGCCTGGGCTGGGGCTTCGACGGCATGGACGGCGTCATCTTCGCGCTTGTCTCGCCGCTGATCATCCGCGAGTTCGCGCTGAGCATCCCGACCTATCGGACCGGTCTGCAAATCGCGCTCATGGCCAGCATCGTCGGCCTCTACTTCTGGCCTTGGCTCGCCGATCGATACGGCCGACGCACATTGCTGGCCCTGAACATCGCGCTGTTTTCGCTGTTGATGCCGGTCATCGCGCTGTCGCCCACCTTTGCGGCGTTTGTCGCCGCCCGCGCCGCGGTCGGGTTTGTGCTCAGCGGCGAGTGGGCACTCGGCTCGATGCTTGTCGCCGAGACCTGGCCGGCGCGCCTGCGCGGCCGCGTCATCAGCATCAACCGCGCGACATGGTGTTTTGGCGCCTCGCTGGCCGGCGCGATCACCGGCGTCGCCGCCGCCGCCTGGGGCTGGCGCGTCGCCGTCATGGTGCCGGGGGCCATCGCGTTGCTGGCGGTCTACGTGCGCGCGACCTGCCCGGAATCGCCCTATTGGGTGCGCGCGCAGGACCGCAAGCGGCGCATCGCCGACAGCCTCGCGAGCGGCAGACCGGTCGGCGCCGAAGATCGCGACTGGTACACAAAGGCCGGCCGCGTCGGCATCCGTCAGGTGTTTCTGCCGGACGTGCTGCCCGCGACGCTCATCGCGCTGTTCGTCGCCGGCTGCAGCTGCTGCATCTTCGGTACGGTCGGCGGATGGATGCCGTATTATTTATCGACCGAGAAACACTGGTCGACGCAGGAGTACAGTGCATTCTATGTCTGCTGGGGGATCGTCGGATTTTTCGGCCTGTGGGCGGCGGGGTGGCTCGCAGACAAGGTCGGGCGGCGGGTCGGCTTTATTGCAATGCTGCTCGAAGGCGCATTGTTCATGACGCTTTGGGTCTATACCAGCAGCCATCTGCTGCTGTGGCTTTTCGGGCTCGCATGGAGCTTTGGTTTCCTCGGCTTCTGGGGACCGAGCATGACGCTGACGGCGGAAGTTTTCCCGACGCGCATCCGGGGCGCCGCCAACGGCATCGTGTGGGCGGCCGGCTTCTTGGTCGGCTTTGTGCTGTTTCCGTTCTTCACGGTTGCGTTGCAGCAGCACACCGGCTCGTTCGAACTGGCGTTTCTCTGCATCCCCGTGCTGATGATCGCAATGGCGATCGGCGTCTGGCTGGCGGTGCCGGAGCACTCCGGCAAGGAACTCAACGCGATCATCGTGTGAGGAGTGAGGGCGATGCCGCGCTTTTGTGCCAATCTCGGCTTTTTGTTCCCCGACCTGCCGTTTCTCGAGCGCTTTGCAGCGGCCGCGGACGCCGGGTTTACCGCGGTCGAATATGCTTCGCCCTATGAGTACACCGCGGCGGAGTTGCGCGCCCGGCTCGCCGACAACGGCCTCGAACAGGTGCTGATCAACAGCCCGGCCGGCGACCGCGCCCGAGGCGAGCGCGGCTTTGCCTGCCTGCCCGGACGGCAAGGCGACTTCCGCGACGGCGTATCGCTGGCCCTAGACTACGCCGTCGCTTTGCGCGGCAGGCTTGTGCATGTAATGGCCGGCGTGCCGCCCGCCGATCTGCCCTACGAAGCGGCGCTGGCACTCTACGCGCAAAACCTCGCCTGGGCCGGCGAGAAGGCGTTGGCCGTCGGCGTGAAACTGACGATCGAGCCGCTCAATCCGCGCGACGCGCCGGGCTATCTGCTGAAGACGCAGGAGCAAGGCGCGGCGATCGTTGAGGCGATCGGGCGCGACCGCATCGGCCTGCAATTCGATCTCTATCACTGCCAGACCGCGCAGGGCGACGTAACGACGCGGCTTGCCGCGCTGATGCCGCTGATCGCGCATATGCAGTTGGCCGACGTGCCGGGCCGCCACGAGCCGGGCAGCGGCGAGATCGGCTGGGACTTCGTCTTCCGCCGCATCGACGAATTGGGCTATGCCGGCTGGATCGGCTGCGAATACGCGCCGGCCGGCGACACCGTCGAAGGCCTTTCCTGGCGCCGGCGCTACGGCGTGTGACGGAGCGGAGACAGCGATGCCGACGATGCACCCGCAGGTCCTGACGGCGATCGAGGCAATGGCCCGCGCCGGGCTGAAGCCGATCGAAGCGCTGTCACCGCGCGAGGCCCGCGCCCAGATGGAGGCGACGGCGCAGAGCCGCAAGGCCGAGGCGTTGCCCGTCGCCCGCGTCGAGGACCGCACAATGCCGGGGCCGGCCGGGCCGATCCGGCTGCGCCTCTATTGGCCCGAGGCGGCCGGGCCGGTCGGTGCGATCGCCTATTATCACGGCGGCGGGCATGTGATCGGCAGCCTCGACACGCACGACCTGATCGCCCGCAATTTGTGCAACCTGGCGGGTGCGCTGGTGTGCTCGGTCGATTACCGCATGGGGCCCGAGCACAGATTCCCGGCCGCGGTCGAGGATTCGTTCGCCGCCCTCGAATGGCTGCATGCCGATGCCGCGGGCCTCGGCGCCGACCCGGCGCGGCTGGGCGTGCACGGCGACAGCGCCGGCGCCAACCTTGCGGCGGTCGTCGCGCTGATCGCGCGTGACAGGGGCCGGCCGGCGCTGCGGCTGCAATCGCTCGTCTACCCGGTTGCCGATTACCGGCAGAACACGCCGAGCTACGCAACGTTCGCGGAAGGCTATGGCCTGCTCACCCGCGCCGCGATGGAGTGGTTCCGCTCCCACTACCTGCGCACGCCGGACGACGCCGCGGATTGGCGCGCGTCGCCACTGCTGGCGACGAACCTTGCCGGGGTGGCGCCGGCGATTGTCGTTGCCGCCGAGTGCGACGTCTTGCACGACGAAAGCCAAGCCTATGCCGAGGCATTGCGCCGCGCCGGCGTGCCGGTCGAATACCGCGAATATCCCGGCATGATCCACGCCTTCTTCGGCATGATGCCGGGAGTGGACGACGCAATGGCCGCCCAGCGTGCGGTCGGCGCCGCCTTCCGCCGTGCCTTCGCCTGAACCAAACGCCCGCCGCTTCAATTTTGCGGCGGCGGCATCAGGTTGCCCGCCGGGTCGTAGATGCGAATCCGCAATGCGCCGACCACCGCGTCGATATCGGCTTCCTCGATCGGCGTCGTCGCCGTGCCGTCGGCGGTCATGTCGCACATCGTGGCGTGCATGACCCACACATAGCCGCCGTGCCACGGCGGCCCGAGCCGCTCCAACGCCAGGCAATCGTGCCCAGCCTCGGAAAACGCCATCGTGCTCTGCGTCCCGGCGCGGCCATCGCCGGCCACAAAATTGCGCCAGTCGACGCCGCGCCGCGCCACCTCGTTCATGTCCTTGAAATCGCCCGGCAGGTTCTGGTAGCCGGTCCATATCGTGCACTTGCTGTTCGTTTGCACCGCGGTGACCTTGTAGGGATCGAAGACCAGCACGTCGGATTCGACCGCAAAACGGCCGATCGTAGCGGTGATCAGCGGGTGCTCGATCGTGCAGTCGCCGTAGCCGGCCGGGACCATGCCGCTGCCGCCGAAGGACATGAAGTTCTGCACTTTCGGCCCCTCCTGGCATTTGCCCGGAGCGGCCGGATCGTCCAGCGGCGAGCCGGTACACGGCACGAGGGGCCATTTGCTCTCCTCGACCCGCACATTGCCCATCATCCCCATTGTCGGCGCAAAACGGTGCAGCGTCGGCGCCGCGGTAACGCTCAGTTCCGGCAGTGTCGTCTGCGCCTCCTGCGCCGAAACCACGCCGCTCGACGGCAATAGCCCGGCGGTGATGATCCCGGTGACGGCTGCGATCTTTCGCATCGCTCGCCCCTGTTCGTGCCGAAACGCCGGCTGTTGTTCTGGCGCCGATGATAGGCCGATAAAGTGGACCGGCAACATCACGTTTTACTCCGAGGCGGCGATGCGGTTGCGCCGGGCGGCGGCAGGCACGATGTTTTGCCGATGAACCTGCAGGACCGCGTCTTGTATCGAGACGGGCTGATGCTCGTCATCGACAAGCCGGCCGGCGCGCCGGTGCATTCCGGGCCGGCCGGCGGCCCGCATCTCGAACACTGGTTTCCGCTGTTGCGCTTCGGGTTGCCGCGGCCGCCGGCCCTGGCGCACCGGCTCGACCGCGACACGTCGGGCTGCCTCGTCCTCGGCCGGCATCCGAAGGCGCTGCGTCGGCTCGGCGCGCTGTTCGCCGCCGGCGCGGTCGACAAGACCTATTGGGCCGTCGTTGCCGGCGCGCCGGCCGAGCGCGCAGGCCGCATCGATGCGCCGCTGCGCAAGGAGGTGCGCGGCACCGGCTGGCGCGTCGTCATCGATCCAAACGGCCAGCGGGCGACAACCGATTACCGCGTGCTCGGCGAAGAAAACGGTCGTGCCTGGCTCGAACTCAAGCCGCACACCGGCCGCACCCACCAGATCCGGGTGCATTGCGCGGCGCTCGGCTGCCCGGTCGTCGGCGACCCCGCCTATGGCGGGCCGGCCGAGGCGCCGTTGCATCTCCACGCGCGCGCCGTCGCGATCCCGCTTTATCCGGGCCGGCCGGCGATCGTCGTCACCGCGCCGCCGCCGCCGCACATGCTCGCCGCGCTGCGCCGCCTCGGCTATGCTTCGTATGCTTCGGACAGCGAACCGCGAGGAGCGACCGCGGCATGATCCCGCGCTACAGCCGCAAGGAGATGGCGGCGATCTGGGAACCGGAAAATTATTTCCGCATCCAGCTCGCGATCGAAACCTACGCCAGCGAGGCGCAGGCGAGACTCGGCACGATCCCGGAAAGCGCGGCGCGGACCGTGCGCGACAAAGGCGCCTTCGATGTCGCGCGCATTCGCGACATCGAGCGCGAGGTGCATCACGAGACGATCGCGTTCCTGACCAATGTCGCCGAGCATGTCGGCCCGGACGCTCGCTTCGTGCACCAGGGCATGACATCGAGCGATGTGCTCGATAGCTGCCTCGCGGTACAGCTGACCGAGGCTGCCGACATTCTGCTGGCCGATCTCGATGGATTGCTCGCGGCGCTGAAGCGCCGCGCCTTCGAGCACAAGACGACGCCGATGATCGCGCGCAGCCACGGCGTCCACGCCGAGCCGACGACGTTTGGGCTGAAGCTCGCCGGACATTGGGCCGAGTTCGCGCGCAACCGCGCGCGCCTCGTCGCGGCGCGGCGCGAGATCGCGACCTGCGCGATTTCCGGCGCGGTCGGCACGTTCGCCAATATCGACCCGCGCGTCGAGGAATACGTCGCCGCAAAGCTGGGCCTCGCCGTCGAGCCGGTTTCGACGCAGATCATCCCGCGCGACCGTCACGCAGCGTTCTTTATGGCGCTGGCGCTGACCGCCGCCGCGATCGAGCGGTTCGCCACCGAGATCCGCCACCTGCAGCGCACCGAGGTGCGGGAGGTCGCGGAATATTTCGCTGCGGGTCAGAAAGGCTCGTCGGCGATGCCGCACAAGCGCAACCCGGTACTGTCGGAAAACCTGACCGGCTTGTCGCGCGTCATCCGCGCGACGGTAACGCCGGCGCTGGAAAACGTCGTGACTTGGCACGAGCGCGACATCTCGCATTCCTCGGTCGAGCGCATCATCGCGCCCGATGCAACGATTGCGCTCGATTTCGCGCTGGTGCGGCTCACCGGCCTCATCGACCGGCTGGTCGTCTATCCAGAGCGCATGCGCGCCAATCTCGACTCGCTCGGCGGGCTTCCCGACTCGCAGCGTTTCTTGCTGGCGCTGACGCAGGCCGGCATGAGCCGCGAGGAGGCCTATCGTCTCGTGCAGAAGCACGCCATGGCGGCTTGGCAAGACGACAGGCCAGAGGGCCGTGGATTTGCCGACCGGCTGAAAGCCGATCCGCAGGTCACCCGGTATTTATCGCCGGCGAGCATCGATGACTCGTTCGACACCGCCTACCATCTGAAGCATGTCGATACGATCTTCTGCCGCGTCTTCGGTACGGCGGGTTGAGTCAGCGCGGCAGCACGCTGCGCAGCCGCTCCGGCACCGGCTCGTCGAGCACATGGTCATAGAGCGCGTGCAGCAGATCCTCGCCATCGGTCTTGCCGGCGAGAAAATCCCGGATCTCGCGGTCGGTCGAGGGCATCCCGACCGCCGGTCCGATTTCACAATTGCGGAACATGGCCAGACACATTTTGATTCTCTTCTCACGAGGCGCGAAAGCGGTTCTATCCTTTGTCACATTCGAGATCCTAACAAACCCGCGTCAGATCGCGTTTCGACTTGCGCGCGATGTCCGACTGATGACAAAACCCTAACAATTTGTAACACTGAGGCAATCCATGCAAAATCGCATGCCGTGCATGCGTTTGTGCATACCGTGGACCGCACCCCGTTTCGGCAAACCAAGAATGCCCGTGAATGATGGCGCCGGACGATGACCATTTGCCCTCCGCCGTCGGGCCAGACGCGATCCTCGTCTACCGCCATCGCTTGGCGCCGGCGTCTGAAGTCGGCTTTCTCAAGCGCTTCTATGTCGCGTTCGAGCGGTTGGCGCCGCTCTGGTTGGGATATCATGTCGAGCAGGGTGCGGCGGCTCTGACCGCCCGACCGCTGCGGCTCGGCCGTGCCGGGCCGCTGGGAACCCTGGATCGCGCATTGTTCCGATACTTTGCGGTCACGCCTGCGGCGCCGGATCTGCAGGCGTTGCGGCCCCGCCTTGTGCACGCGCATTTCGGCCCCGGCGGCGCTTATGCGCTGCCGTTGGCGAGAGGCCTCGGGATCCCGCTCGTCGTCACGTTTCTCGGCGGCGACGCGACAAAGGACACGCATTACCGCCGCCGTCTCGTGCCGCGGATCTACCAGCGACGTCTGGCCGCCCTGCAGCGCGAGGCGGCGCTGTTCGTTTGTGTCTCCGAGTTCATCCGCGAGCGCCTGCTGGCGCGCGGCTTTCCGGCCGACAAACTAGCGGTCGTCCATCAGGGGATCGATATTCCGCCCGCCGCGCCGGCCGAGCCGCAGGCCGAAGACCCGTACATCCTGTTCGTCGGCCGTTTCGTCGAGAAAAAAGGGGTCGCCGACCTGATCGAGGCGATGCGCGTATTGGCCGCACAGGGCCGGACCGCACGCCTGATGCTGGTCGGCGACGGGCCGCTCGCGACCGATCTGCGCCGCCGGGCGCGAGGCCTGGCGCACGTCGAATTCGCCGGCTGGCAGCCGGCGGACGAGGTGCGGCGCTGGATGCGCGGCGCCGTCGCGATCTGCGTGCCGAGCGTCACGGCACGATCCGGCGACGCCGAAGGTCTGCCGAACGTCGTCATCGAAGCAATGGCCGAGGGGGTGCCGGTCGTCGCGACGCGGCATGCCGGCATCGCCGAGGCAATCGATGACGGGCGCAGTGGCCTTCTCGTGGCAGAGCGCGACCCGCCGGCGCTGGCTGCGGCGCTCGGCGAGGTTATCGCGTGCGGCGATCTGCGGCGAAAACTGGCCGCCGCAGCCCGCGCGGCGGCGATCGAGCGCTTCGAGGCAGTGCAGCAATCGCGCCGGCTCGAAGCCGCCTTGCTGCGCGTCATCGCGGGTGCGCCGCCGGTTCGGCGATGCGATTGACGGCGTGCGATTTCCCGCCGGGTACGCCGCTCCATAATTTCTTCTTGTGGAACGAATGCCGGCGATTTCCCGATCGCCGCTATCGGCTCGCCCGCGATCCCGACCGCGCGCCTGCCGCGATCAAGGAGCGTCTGGCCGCCGCGATCGGCAATCCCGACATCGCTGCCCATGCCGCCGTTTTTGCCGGGTTCGAGGCGGCGATGGATGGTCATTCGCGGCGCATTCTCGTGATCCGGCTCAGCGCGCTCGGCGATTTCATCCAATCGCTGGGCCCGTTTGCCGCTATTCGCCGACGGCACCGGGAGGACCGCATCACATTGCTGACGACGCGGCCTTTCGCCGCCTTTGCCGCGGAACTGGGTTATTTCGACGCGATCATCGTCGACGAGCGGCCCGGAAAGCTGGCGCCCGCCGGCTGGCTTGCGCTGCGCCGCCGGTTGCGGCAAGGCCGGTTCGATCGCGTCTACGACCTGCAGACCGCGCAGCGCAGCGCGGCGTATGCGTGGCTGTTGCGCCCCGGGCCGCCGCAATGGTCGGGGATCGCGTGGGGGTGCTCGCACCCGCACGCCAATCTCCATCGCGACCGCCAGCACACGCTCGACAAGCAGGCCGAGCAATTGTTGATGGCCGGAATTTATCCGACGCCGCCGCCACAATTGCCGCCCTTCGAGCCGGTGCTGCCGGCGGCGTTGGCCGGGCGCGATTTCGTGTTGCTGGCACCGGGCTCATCGCCGCACCGCCCGGCAAAGCGCTGGCCGGCCAGCTATTTCGCCGCCGCGGCGCGAGCGCTCGCCGGCGACGGGTTTCTGCCGGTCGTCGTCGGCAGCGCGGCGGAAGCGCCGCTCGGCCGCCAGATCGGTGCGGCTTGCCCCGCAGCACTCGATCTCGTCGGCCGCACCGATCTCGGTCAATTGGCCGCGCTTGCCCACCGCGCCCGGCTGACGATCGGCAACGACACCGGCGTCTCGCACCTCGCCGCCGCCGCCGGGTGCCCGCTGATCGTGCTGTTTTCGCGCGAATCCGATCCGGCGCGCTGCGCGCCGCGCGGCCGGCTGGTTCGCGTCATCGCCGCGCCCGATTTGGGCGAACTGCCGGTCGCGGCGGTAACCACGGCGGCGCGTGAAATCCTCGCCTCAGCCGGTCGGGCGACGACGCCAGGCGTTGATCTGCTGCAATGACGAATGCACGTGCACGACGACCGGCTGGTGGCGCACCGCCAACGCCTCGGCGATCGTCCCAGCGACTTCGGCCTCCGCGCGGATCGTAAAGGCGCGGGCGCCGAACGCCGTCGCCCACAGCGCGAAATCGGGGTTGGTCAACTGCGTCGCCGCGAGGTAGGGCCGGCCGGGGTACCGCAGGTCGTGGTGCTGTGTGATCGTGCCGTAGGAACCGTTGTCGGCGATGATGAAAACCGGGTTTACGCCGTATTGCTGCGCCGTGGCGAGCTCGTTGCCCGTCATCAAGGCGCCGCCGTCGCCGGCAAAGCCGATGACCTGGGTGCCCGGGCGGCGCAGGCAGGCAGCGACCGCCATCGGCATGCCGGGTCCCATCGCGCCGACCACCGAGTTCAGGTACATCTGTCCCGGCTTCATCTGCAGATAACGCTGCACGAAGGTCGAAAAATTGCCGGCGTCGGTCGTGACCGTCGCATCCGGGTCGAGGTGGCGGCCGACCGCCGCGACGACGGCGGCAAAATTGACGCCGTCGTCGGTCGGCTGCCATTCCGGCTTGACGATCTTGTTGTGGATGGCGTGCAGGTGCTCGACCCAGCCGCGCCGCCGCTCGGCGCCGGAGGGCGTGCCGCGCGCCAGCAGCGCGCGCACGACCGCAGCCGGCTCGCAGGCCATCGCAAGATCGGCGCGCCACACGCGTCCGACCTCCTCCGGCCCCGGCCAGATATGGACGAGCGACACTTGCGGCTCGGGCGCCGCCGGAAACGTGAAACCCTGCGTCGTCGACACAGTGAGCCGCTCGCCGAGCGCGACGAGGAGATCGGTCGTCTGTACTTGCGCCATCTGCTCGTTCGGCAGCCGCCCGCTCACGTAGCCGCCGTAATTGGGGTGCGCCGGATCGAACAGATGCGGCCGGCGATGTGTCGGCATGACCGGCAGGACCCAACTCTCGGCCAGCCTTGCGACATCGGCGACATCGGCCGGGTGCACCGCACCGCCGATCCACACGAGCGGCCGCTCGGCCGCAGCAAGCATGTGCGCGAGGCGGTCGAGGTCCTCGGGGCGGGGTCCGGCAAGCGCCGCCGGGCGCGGCCGGGCGGGCGGCGCATCGCTGGTCGCGTCGAATACGTCCTCCGGGATCACGACCGCGACCGGGCCGGGCGTGCCGCTCTCGGCGACATGAAAGGCTCGCGCCAGCGCCTCCGACGCCTGCGCCGGCTCGTTGACCTCGATGACGAGCTTTGTGACATCCGACAAGAGCCGGGAATAATTCTGTTCCTGCAACGCCATGCGGCCGGCTTCCCAGCGCTCGACCTGGCCGACCAGGACGACGAGCGGCGTCGCGTCGTGCCACGCCGTGTGCAGCCCGATCATCGCGTTCGACATGCCGGGGCCGCGCGAGACGACGAGCATGCCGGCGCGGCCGCCGCGCATCCGGCCGTCGGCCGCCGCCATGAACGACGCACCGCCTTCATGCCGGCAGACAATGAGCCGGATGCGGTTGCTGTCCGCGAGCGCATCGGTGAAGCCGAGGTAGCTCTCGCCGGGCACGCAATAGACGAGGTCGATGTCGTGCGCTTCCAGGCTTTCCACCAGCATCCGGCCGACCGTCTGTGCCATCGCGATCCCTCCGAGGCTCTGCAACCCAGCTGCCAGAGAAAACAGGGGACCGGGCGAATTGACAAGAGGTTCGGCCGCCGGCTCAACTGCATCGGCAAACGATCGAAAGAGGCAGCACAATGGGCATGCTCGATGGACGGGTCGCAATCTGCACCGGCTCGGGCCGCGGGGTCGGCGGCGAAGTTGCAAAACTGATGGCGGCGAACGGCGCCAAGGTCGTCGTCAACGACCCCGGCACGAGCGGCGGCGGCGACGGCCACGACGAGACGCCGGCGCAGCAGATCGTCAACGAGATCAAGGCAGCGGGCGGCGAAGCGGTGGCCAATTACGGCCTGGTCAACAAATTCGACGATTGCCTCCAGATGGTGGCGCAGGCGCGCGAGGCGTTCGGCGGCCTGCACGTCGTGTTCAACGCCGCCGGCATCCTCAGAGACAAGATGTTCCACAACATGTTTCCCGAGGATTGGCAGGCCGTCATCGACGTGCACCTTACCGGCCACTTCAACGTCAACCGGGCGGCGATCAACCTGTTCCGCGAGCAGAATTACGGCCGCATGATCATGGTCTCGTCGACCTCGGGCCTGCTCGGCAATATCGGCCAGACCAATTACGGCGCGGCGAAGTTCGGCGTCGTCGCGCTGGCCCGCATCGTCGCGATGGAAAACGCCTCACGCGGCATCACCGCCAATGTGATCTGTCCCTCGGCCGACACCCGCATGACGCGCTCGGTGCCGACCCCAAAGGACCCGACCGCCGCCGCGGCGCGTGAGGAGCGGCTGCGCCGCAGCCGCGCCGACGCGATCGCGCCGCTCTGCGTCTTTCTTGCGTCCGAGCAATCGAGCTACGTCAGCGGCCAGGTGTTTCACCAGCGCGCCGCCGAGCTGTCGCTGTACAGCCACATGCGGCCCGTTCGCATGGTGCACCACCAGGGCGGATGGACACCGGAACTGATCGCCGAGGTCGCGATGCCGTCGTTGCAGAGCGGCTTTACGACGCTCGATTCGCGCGGCGTCCACTCCGGCATGCCGATGGAATAGCACGTCATTATTGCGCCGGGCGCTGCTCGATGCCGCTAATGTCCATCGCCCACGGCAGGGCCGAGCGGCACCAGCCCTGCCGCGTCGGGACGAGGTCGGCGCGGCAATCGAGCGTGCCGACCCTGAGGCCATAGGAGGGCGGGTTCGGCTCGGGCGAGGTCGCCCACAGCGGCGTGCCGCAATGGCCGCAAAAGCCATGCGAGCGCCGGTTGCCGCTGTCCGCGGTGGTCTTGATGTAGGTCTTGGGCGTGCCGCGCGTCAGCCGGAACGTGCCCGGCAGGCTCGCGACGTTGATGCGGTAGGCCGCGCCCGACAGCGTCTGACAATCGGTGCAATGACAGATCCGCACCTCTCCCGGATCGATCTCCGCCTCGAACGCGATGTTCCCGCAATGGCATTTCCCGGTGACTTTCATCTCCGTGCTCCTTTCTAGAACGCGTCGAGGCCGAGGATGCCGTCGATCGGGTCCATGCCGGCGATGACGCGCTTGCCGATCAGTTCGCGCAGGGTTTCCGAGGTGCCGCCGCCCAGCGTGCCGTAGCGCGCGCCGCGATAGAAGCGCGACACCGGGAATTCGTCGGTAAAGCCGTAGCCGCCGTGCACCTGGATCGCTTCGCTCGTCACGCGCAGCGCCATCTCGTTGCAGGTGACCTTGGCGACCGCCGCGAGCAGCGGGTCGGGGAACGGATCGGCCGAGGCGCAGGCGCGGTAGAGGACGCTGCGGGCGGCTTCGATATCGCGGTACATCTCCGCTAATTTCCAGCGCATGCCCTGAAAATCGCCGATCGCCCGGCCGAAGGCGCGGCGGTCCCTGGCGTATTTCACCGCCTCTTCGAGCGCCCCCTCGGCGAGGCCCAGCGAGATCGCCGGATTGAGGCAGCGCTGCGTGTTGAAGGCGTCCAAAAGTTTGCGAAAGCCGTCTTCCAGCACGAGGTTTTCCGGCGGCAGTTCGACATCCTCGAAACGGATTTCGTGCAGGTTCTCGCCGCCCATCGTGTGGTAGCTGCCAGTGACGGAGAACCCCGGCATGCCCTTTTCGACGAGCACGCAGCCGATCCCCTCCCTGCCCGGCTTCCGATCGACGCGGGTGAAGACGACAAACATGCCGGCCTCCTCGGCGCGGCTGATCAAGGTCTTGACGCCGTTGAGCTTGAGGCGGTTGCCGATGCGATCGACGTTGGTCTTGTAACTTGCGACATCGGTGCCGGCATCGGGTTCGGTCATGCAGATCGCCAAGAGGCACTCGCCGCTGACGACGGCCGGCAGGATGCGGCGCTTGATCGCCTCGGGCGCATAATGCGCGATGATGCGTGTCTGGACGCCGACCTCGCCCAACACGGCCATCGCCGTCACATAACAGGCCTTGGCGATCTCTTCGAGGACGAGCGCGGTATCAAAGACCGGCAATCCGAGGCCGCCATATTCCTCCGGCACCGCCATGCCGAGGACGCCGAGTGCGGCCAGCGGCTTCATGTTGTCCCGCGGGAACGTGCCGTCCATCCAGCGCTGGGCGCGGGCGCGAAACTCGCCCTGCGCCAAGTCGTGGATCGTGTGGACAAACTGCCGCTGCTCGTCGCTCAAGGCCGGGAACACGGGCATCTCTCCAGGTTTGCGTCAACACGGTTATATTATTGGACGGACATTCCGAGCGGGAGCAGGACACCGGCATCGCTCCCAGCGGCGCAGCGGCTACCACTCGGCATCGAGCAGGCGATGCATCGCCGCACGCAACGCCGCTGCCGGTCGGGTCAGGTTGAGCCGCTGCATCGCGCCGTCCCACTCGGTCGCCACATTTTGCAGCGGCACCAGGACCGGCCCGTCACCCATTCGATCGAGCCATGACGACAGGTCGGCCGAGGCGAATAACGCGAGGAGCAGCGTGCCGACCAGAGTCAACACGAAGACCTGCCGCGGCGTGCCGCCGCGCCGCCGCAGCGCCAGCGGGATCGCGTCGCCGCCCGGCGGCGCCGCGATCGTCGTCAATTCCGATTCGACCGCGACCATCGCTCAAAACCGGAAATAGATGAACGGCGCGACCCCGGCTGGGCCGAGCGCGTCGATTGCCGCGACGGCGACGCCGGAGGTTGCGCCGAGGCCCCAGACGGGCAGCCGGCCCAGCGCCGCGGCGGCGCGCTCGAACAAGGCGGGCGGCGTGAACTGCCCGGCCATTCCGACGAGGATCAGCGCGACCATCGCCGGCCCGGCCTGCTGCACGCCGTCCCGCCAACCGCCGGCCAAGCCTTCGATGTACAGCCGCGCGACGACAAAATCCTCGGCACGAAAAAAGATCCACGCCAGGCAGACGAGGTGAAAGACAACGATTGTAGCGATGACCCGCGCCGCCGGCGTCTGCGCCCGTCGGCCGATCAGCGGCTCGAGCAGCCGTTCGATCGCCAATCCTCCGCCGTGCAGGGCGCCCCAGGCAACAAACTTCCAGGCAGCGCCGTGCCACAACCCGCCAAGCAGCATCGTGACGAGCAGGTTGCGGTAGGTCTTCAATCGGCCACGGCGGTTGCCGCCCAACGGTTTGTAGAGGTAGTCGCGCAGCCAGCTCGACAATGAGATGTGCCAGCGCCGCCAGAACTCGCGCAGCCGCTCGGCGCGGTAGGGCTGGTTGAAATTGGGCGGGAAGCGGAAACCGAGCAACGCCGCCAGCCCGATCGCAATATCGCTATAGGCGCTGAAATCGCAATAGATCTGCACGGCATAGCCATAGACGGCGAGGAGCAGGTCGGGCCCGCCGTAGCTGGTCGGCGCGGCGAACACCGGATCGACGAGGCCGGTCGCGAGATAATTGGCAACGACGACCTTTTTGAACAGGCCGCCGAGAATCAGCAGCATTGCCGGCGCCAGCGGGATCGGCTCGGCCGACGGGCGCGCCAGCTGTGGCAGGAAATATGCGGCGCGCACGATCGGCCCGGCCACCAGCTGCGGAAAGAACGACATGTAGAGCGCCATGTCGAGCGGGTCGCGGCACACCTTCACGTCGCCGCGATAGACATCGGTGATGTAGGAGATGCCGTGGAACGTGAAGAACGAGATGCCGACCGGCAGCAGCAGTTCGAAAAACGGCAGTTCGTGCGACAGGCCCAACAGCTGCGCCAGACGGTTGGCGCTCAGCACAAAGAAATCGAGATATTTGAAGACGCCGAGCACGCCCAAATGCAGCGTCACCCCGGTGGCGAGGAAAAGGCGCCGCCGGTCGCGCCGCCGGGCCGCGCCGATCAGCCGGCCGACGACGTAGCTGACGCCGGTGCTGAACGCGAGCAGGAAGCAGAACCGCCAATCCCACTGCGCATAGAAATAATAGCTGGCGGCGACCAGCACCGCCTTTTTTGTCGCGAAGCGGGTCTCCAGTGCCGCCATGACCGCCGCGACGACGAGAAAAAACAGCAGAAACCCGGATGTCGGGAACAGCATTGCCCCGCCTCGCCCCCCGCTCAGTTGTATCGAGCGTCGATGCCGCGGGCAAGCGGCGATCGATCAGCATCCGTCGCAATCGCCGGAAGCTAATGCCACAGATGCCCCCGAGCCATTGCCTAATCGAGCGTAAAAGCTCAGTATTCACTGCAAGCGTGGGGGTGTTTTTCTCGGGGGTGGAGCGGTGCGCAGGTGCTGCGGGCTGAGCGGGTCGCTCTTCCTCTGGGTCGGGCTGTTTTTCTTCGTGCTGCCTGTCTTCCCGGCTATCGGTGCGCCGACGCAGGATCCGGCCGTGCGCACAATCGTCGTGTTCGGCGACAGCCAGGCGCAGGGTCTCGCGCGAGGGCTGCAGCGCGACCTGATCGAAGACCCACACTTTCGCATTCTGAACCGCACGCATCCCGGCGCCGCGCTGGTGCATGACCGCGGCGAATGGCTGCGACCGGTCGAGCATTTCACCGACAGCGAAAAGGCCGACATCGCCGTTGCGATGTTCGGCGCGAACGATCGGCTCGACATGCGGGATGACAACGGCGACTATCTGCATTTCCGCAGCGACGCGTGGCGCCGGGCGTACGCAGCGCGGATCGACGAGATCCTTGCGGCGCTGAAGAAAGCCGGGCTGCGCATCATCTGGTGCGGCAACCCGATCGCGCGCAGCGCGGGCTACTCGGATGACATGAAATACATCAACGACATCTACGCCGGCGAGGTGAAGCGGTTCGGCGGTCAGTTCGTCTCATTGTGGACTGCCGTCGCCGACAACGACGGCCATTACGCGGCCTACGGCAAGGACCGCAATGGCACAACCGAGCGGCTGCGCGGCGACGACGGGATTCATTTCACGTCGGCCGGTTACGAATTGATCGCCGAGAAGGTCATTGGCTTGTTGACGACCGCCGCCGCGAACACGCGGTAAGCGTCATCGGCGGCGGGCTCCGGACTTTTCGACAAGCTGCGACAACACTTCGTAGGGCTGCGCGCCGACGACGCCGTAGCGATTGGCAACAAAGGTCGGTACCCCGGTCACGCCGTAGCGGTGCGACTTTTCCCAATCGGCATCGACCGCGTCCGAGAAGCGGCGATCGGCAATGACGGCACGCGCATCATCGGCCGGCAGCCCGACCGACGCAGCGATCTCCGCCAACACATCCGGATCGCCGATGTTGCGGCCGGCGACGAAATAGGCGCGGTAGAGCGCGTCGTGCAATTTGTCGCCGCCCGGCTGCGTGTCCGCCCACTTGCCGAGTTCCTGCGCCAGACGGCTGTTGTAGCTGTGGGTGCGGCGGCCGTATGGCAGGCCCTCAGCGTCCATCAGCTTCTTCATACGCGCCCAGGCCGCTTCCGGGTCGATACCGCGCTGCCGATAGAACGGCGCCATCTCGCGCCCTTCCGGCGGCGTCTCCGGATGCAGCGGGAAATGCACCAGGACCGTTTCGATGTCATACGCCGCCTTGAGTTTTTCAACACGCACGGTGCTGAGATAACACCAGGGTCAGACGTAGTCGGTGAAGATCTCCAGCCGAACCGGCTCGGTCATCTGCCTGCCTCCGGAAACAATCAGCGGCAATCTACCGGAACGGCGAGCTGCTGGCCACCCCGGTGGCGCGGCGTCAGCGCGACCGCCGATGGGCGCGCCGGCGACGGTCCTCAATTATCCGATCCGCCTCGTGCGCGCGCATCTGTCCGAACAGGCAATCCTGCCGGCATTTGCCGGCGATCTGCCTGTTGCAGCGGCCGCTGCCGGGCGCCCAGCCGCAGGCTTCGGCCGAGTGCAGCGCGTGCTGACCATCCGCAAGGATTGTCGCAATGAATTGCGCGAGCTGCGCACTGTCCGATGACTTGCGTTTCACCGGACTGGTTTAGGCGCGCAGAATTATGCCGGCGATGATTTGGATCAGCCGATAAAATCACAGATGATGCCAATTGATTAAAAGTATTCGTATGCGGCCACGATTGTGCCGGCACCGGCGGGTCAGGCGGCGGTCGGTTTCAGCCGGTCGCGCAGCGCAGCGAGCGCGTCGGGCGTGTCGATATCAACGAGCACGCCGTCCGAATCCATCTCGACTTCATAAACCAGTTCGGCATGCTCGCCGATCAGGTGCCTGGCGCCGACATCGCCCGCCAATTCCGCCATTTCCGGCAGGAAGCGCTGGGCCCACAGCACCGGATTGCCGCGCTTGCCGCGGCGCATCGGCACGATGATCGCCCGCCCTTCGAGCGGGTTGAATGCGGCAATCAGCCGATCGATGTCGCGGCCGGCAATCAGCGGCATGTCGCCGAGACAGACGACGACGCCGTCGATATCCGCCGGCAAGGCTGCGAGACCGCATTTCAGCGACGTCGACAGGCCGTCGGCAAAGGCGGGGTTGCGCACCCGCTCGACGGGAAGCCGGCCGAGCGCCGCGTCAACCCGCTCGGCATCGTTGCCGAGCACCGCGACGATCGGCCGGGCGCGCGACGACAAGAGGCGCCGGGCAGTGCGCGCGACCATCGGGGTGCCGTCGAGCGGCTCCAGCAGCTTGTTCGGGCCGCCCATCCGGCTCGACCGCCCGGCCGCCAGCAACAACGCGGCGATGCGCGGCCCCGCCTTCGGCGCAGCCGCCGTTCGGCCGCCATCGGCGGGGCTGGCGACAGGCGCCGGGCCGACCTCGGCGCGCGGCAGCGGCCGCGACGGGATCTCGGCGAGCAGGCCGCCGGCGCCCATCTTCATGATGTCTTCTTTGCCAACGGCGAGGCCGGCGCACAGCCGCTGCAATACCCAGTCGAAGCCGTTCTCTTTCGGCGAGCGGGCGCAACCCGGCAAGCCCAGCACCGGAGCGCCGCCAAGCCGCCCGAGCAGCAACATGTTGCCGGGGTCGACCGGCATGCCGAAATGCTCAATGCGGCCGCCGGCCGCCTCGATCGCCGCCGGGATCACATCGCGGCGATCGACGATGACCGAGGCGCCGTGCACCAGCACGAGCTGCGCGCCGGCCTCCACCGCGGCGGCGATGTGCGGCGCCAAATCGGCGACGCGATGGTCGCAGCGCTCGTCCGCAGCCAGGGCGGAGCCAAGCGGCCCGAGGCGATGCTCGGTGACGGCGCGGGTCTTGTCGAGGATGCTTTCCTTCAGGCCCGGCAGCCGCGTCTGGATCAGCGCGACCCGCAGCGGCAAAAAGGCGGCGACCCGCAGCAGCCCGCCGCCTTCGGCGGCGAAGTCCGCCGCGCGGGCCACCGCGCGTTCGGCCACCGCGAACGGAATGATCTTGACCGTCGCGACCATCTGGCGCGGCTCGACGACGGCGTAAGGCGGCAAGGTGCCGAGCGTGACGGCCTCGTCGACGAGGTTGAGCCGGTCGAGCCGGTCACGGTCGAAGACGAGAACGCCCTTCGCTTCGGCAAACAGATTGGCGCGGCCCGTGAAGGCCGGCGCGGCGACGATGTTGCGACCGGCAACCACGGCCGCGACGCGATCGGCGGCGGTATCCTCGCGCAGGTCACCGGGATCGAGCCGCGCCGCGACGACGTGAGCGATGCCGGCGGCCGCGAGCACTGCGACATCCTCGGCCGACAACACCCGGCCTTTCTTCAGCGCCGTCTGGCCGAATTTGAGGCTGTGCGCCAGGATCGCGCCGGCCGCCTCGCCAACCGGAACTTCGCCGAACTTCATTCCGCCGCGGCCTTGATCGCGCCCTTCGCGGTGGCGCCCCGGTGCAGTACCTGCGTCATCTCGGCGATGATCGAGACCGCGATCTCGGCCTGCGACACCGCGCCGAGATTGAGGCCGATGGGGCCATGGATGCGCGCCAGCTGCTCCGGTCCGAAGCCGTGCTCGGCAGCAAGGCGCTGCAACCGGCGCTCGTGATTGCGCCGCGAGCCGAGCGCGCCGATGTAGAACGCGTCCGAGCGAAGCGCCGCAACCAGCGCCGGATCGTCGATCTTCGGGTCGTGCGTCAATGCGACGATCGCTGAGGCGCGGTCGGGTTTCAGCTGCTCCATCGCCTCGTCCGGCCATTCGGTCGACAATTGGACGCCGGGAAAGCGCGCTTCGGTCGCCCAGGCGCCGCGCGGATCGATGACGATCGGCTGGTAGTCGCAGGCGATCAGCATCGGCACCAGCGGCTGGGCGATATGCACCGCGCCGACAACAAGGCAGCGCCGCGACGGGCTGAACACCTGCACAAAGACGCGCCCTGCCGGCGTCTCGAGCGTCGTATTGCGGCCGCTGCGCAATGCCTCGCGCATCGCCGTCAGCGCGGCAGCGTCGAGCGCCAGATCGCCCTCCGGCGTGTCGCCGTCAAGGTAGAGCTGCGTGCCGGTCTTCAGTTCCGTGGCAAGCGCTACCGAACGACCCTCGCGGTTGGCGGCAATGACCGCGTCGATCGTGCGGCTCTTCACAGGACGCGCTCGACAAAGACGGCGATCTTGCCGCCGCACGCCAGCCCCACTTCCCAGGCCTGCTCGTCCGAGACGCCGAAATCCAAGAGGCGCGGCTTGCCGTCCCTGATTGTCTCCTGCGCCTCCTCGATGACGGCGCCCTCGACGCAGCCGCCCGATACCGAGCCGACAAAGGCGCCGTCCTCGCTGACCGCCAGTTTGGCGCCGGTCGGCCGCGGCGACGACCCCCACGTGCTGACGACAGTGGCCAGCGCGACGCCCTTGCCGGCATGGCGCCACGCTGCCGCCTGTTCGAGAATGTCGTGATGATCGCTCATGGCTCTCCCTCAATCCTCTTCCCGCGGACCAAAGCGTTCCTGGGCGATCGCGGCGGCGCTGTGCCGCTGCGCCGCGC
Organism: Allostellaceae bacterium; assembly: GCA_035504075.1. GTDB lineage: Bacteria > Pseudomonadota > Alphaproteobacteria > ATCC43930 > CGMCC-115725 > DATARH01. Next base: position 20,238 of record DATJSO010000236.1, read on the forward strand.
CTGAGATGACCTCGATCAGAGCCTCCAGGCTTTCGAGATTATGCACCGGGCGGAACTCGTCGACATAGGGCAGCATCGCCTTCATGCCTAATGATCTTGGCTCGAACCCCTCGTAGCGCAACAACGGATTGAGCCATATGAGCTGGCGGCAGGAGCGGTGCAGCCGGTCCATCTCGTGTGCCAGTCCGGTGCCGGCGTCGCGGTCAAGGCCGTCGGTGATCAGCATGACGACGGCCCCCTGCCCCAGCACGCGGCGCGACCAGAGATGATTGAAATCCCTGAGGCAATGACCAATGCGCGTGCCGCCCGACCAGTCCTCGACCGCCTCTGCCACCTTGTCGAGCGCGACATCAACATCGCGATAGCGCAGATAGCGCGTGATGTTGGTGAGGCGCGTGCCGAACACGAACGTGAACACGCGGTCGCGGTCGTTGGTGATCGAATGCATGAAATGCAGAAACAGGCGGCTGTAGCGGCTCATCGAGCCGGAAATGTCGCACAGCACGACGAGCGGCGGCGGGCGACGGCGGGGGCTTTTGCGTCGGAGTTCTATGAGGCCGCCCGAGCGCAAGGCAGCGCGCAGCGTCGCGCGCATATCGGCGCGGGCGCCGCGCGGGTCGCGCTGAAAGCGACGCGTCGGCAGGTCGTGGATCGGCAGGCTGAGCCGTGCGATTGCCGCCTTGGCGCGTGCCAGTTCCTCCAGCGACATCTTCTCGAAATCCATCGCGCGGAGCTGCTCGCGGTCGGAGAACGTCATCGCCGCGTCGAGTTCGATCTCGGTCTCCTCGCTCTGTTGTGCCTCGCGGTTGGGGTGCAAGGCCTCGGCGAGGCGGCGCAGCATCTCCTCGCCCTGTTCCTCGGCCGGCACGTCGAGGTTCATCTGCGGCAGCACGAGGCCGAGCATCTTTTTGAGTAATTCGGGGTTGCGCCAGAACACGTGAAACGCCTGGTCGAACAACAGGCGCTGATCCGCGCGGTTCACAAACACCGCGTGCAAGGTCCAATAGAAATCGCTGCGGTCGCCGATGCCGACGGTCTCGACCGCCTGCACCGCGTCGATGACCTTGCCCGGCCCGACCGGCAGCCCGGCCGCGCGCAACGTGCGGCCGAAATGCATCAAATTGGCAACCAGCCGCCCTTGATTTCCTTCGGCTTGGACTGAGGCTGCGTCGCTCATTTATTCACGACGAAAGGGCGAGACTGCGAGAAAGCGTATAGTTGTTCCGATAATCGCCGAGGCCGTGCGGGTTCTTTGACGGCAGCTTGTCGACGCTTCTAACCCAGAATGCCAACGCCGTTCGTTTCTCGGGATTGGGATTCCAATGCGTGCTTTGTAACGTCGCCCGTTGGTCTGCAACCTCTCGCGGCACGATGAAAATGTCCGGCGTGATAAAGTTACGCTCGTGCTCCGGAACGGATATCGGTAGTAGAACGATCGCAAGCCAGTCAAATTTATCGCTGGCGTGATATCGGATGAGATTCGTTTTCTCGGTATAGGTGCGTGTTTTCACCGAAATTCGCTGTGAGAATTCACCATTCAGCCACGCGATCACATCGCAACCCGGCCACATATCCGGCGCCTTCAGTGCCGGCACCCCGTGCAGGGTCAGTTCAGCTATGACCAGCATCTCTCCGGCGTCACCAAACTGCTTAGTCGTGTGTCGTTTATCAGGCACCGCGCCCTCCTCGTGAACGTGCCGGGGCGGTGGTGATTTCGGCTTGACCTGATCCAACAGGCCCCGCATCACGGCCCTGGATGCGGGCGATCTCACGCGACGATCCATTTGCCGTGTTGCTTGATCGCGTGGTGCATCGCGTCCGGGGCCAGATCGAGGTCGCCGGGCCAGGTGACGGCACCAAGGGTGACCGTCGCTTGCCGGAAAAGTTCTTCGTCGCGCAGGGCAGCGAACACGCCCGCAGCATCTGAGTGGATGAAAACCGCCATTTCGACGATCCCGCCGCTGCCATCGTTGAAACGTACCCGCAGACGAAAACCGGGCAGCGCCTCCGTTTCCGCGACACGCCACGGCGCCCGCGGACGAACCGGCTCAGCCATTGCGGGGGGCAGCGACGATTTCGGCTTTGATCGTATCCAGCAGGCGTGCCGCCTCGCTGCCCTGGATGCGGGCGATGTCGTCCTGGTATTTGAGGAGCACGCCAAGCGTGTCGTTGATCGCTTCGGGGGTCAGTTCCAGCGCGTCCAATTGCATCAAGGCTTCGGCCCAGTCGATCGTCTCGGCGATGCCGGGCAGTTTGAACAAATCCATCTTGCGCAGTTTCTGCACGAACTCGACGACCTCGCGCGACAGGTGCGCCGAGGCGCGCGGCGCCTTCAATTTCAATATTTCCAGTTCGCGCTCGGCGCTCGGGTAATCGATCCAGTAATAAAAGCAGCGGCGCTTCAGTGCGTCGTGGATTTCGCGCGTGCGGTTCGACGTGATGACGACGATCGGCGGATGCGCGGCACGGATCGTGCCGATCTCGGGGATCGTCACCTGGAAGTCGGAAAGAAGCTCCAGCAGATAGGCCTCGAACGGCTCGTCGGTGCGGTCGAGTTCGTCGATCAAGAGCACTGGTGGACCGCCGATCTCCGGCTCCAGCGCCTGCAGCAGCGGCCGCTTGATCAGGAAGCGGTCGGAGAAGATCGTGTTTTCAATCTCTTCGCGCTCTTCGTCGCCGGCTTCAGCGAGGCGGATTTCGATCATCTGCCGCGGATAATCCCATTCGTAGACGGCGCTGGCGACATCCAGCCCCTCGTAGCATTGCAGGCGGATAAGGCGTCGCTGCAATGCCGCCGCCAGTACTTTGGCGATCTCGGTCTTGCCGACCCCGGCCTCGCCTTCGAGAAACAGCGGCCGGCCGAGGCGCAGCGACAGGTGGACGGCGGTCGCGAGCGAGCGATCGGCGACGTAATCGGCCTGGCCGAGCAGCTGAAGCGTGTCGCCGACCGAAGCCGGCAGGCCGGTCGCGGCGGAAGGATGCGGATCGTTCAAGTTGCGGTCCTGCTTCGCGGCACACCCTCTCCGGGCGGGAGAGGAACACCGATATCTAGTCGCTCCGCCGCGCCCGCGCCACCCCGGACGAACGTTGCGGCCGGTGCGGCTTTTGCCGATAGTCGGCCGGCAGCCGCGGAGGAACGCCATGACGAGCGCCGCCGACATCGCCTACGCCTCAGCACTCGACCTCGCTGCGGCCTATCGCAAAAAGGCGCTGTCGCCGGTCGAGGTCACGGCGGCACTGCTGGAACGCCTCGACCGGCTGGAGCCGCTGCTCAACGCCTTCTGCCTTGTCGATCGCGACGGTGCGCTCGCCGCCGCGCGGGCGGCCGAGCAACGCTGGGGTCGTGGCGTGCCACTGGGACCGCTCGACGGCGTGCCGGCGACGGTCAAGGACCTTTTGGTGATGCAAGGGTTCCCGACGCGGCGCGGCTCGCGCCTCGTCGAGCCCGTCCCGGACGCCGAGGATGCGCCCGCCGTGGCGCGGCTGCGCGAAGCGGGCGCCGTCATTCTCGGCAAGACGACGACGCCGGAATTCGGCTGGAAGGCGATCGGCGACTCGCCCTTGACCGGCATCACCCGCAATCCATGGGATACCGAGCGCACGCCAGGCGGCAGCAGCGCCGGTGCGGCAGCCGCGTGCGCCGCCGGCATCGCGCCGCTCCACGTCGGCAGCGACGGCGCCGGCTCGATCCGCATCCCGTCTGCCTTTACCGGCATTTTCGGCCTGAAGGCGACGTTCGGCCGGGTGCCGGCGCATCCCCCGTCGACGATGAGCCTGTTATCGAATATCGGGCCGATGACCCGCACGGTGCGCGACGCCGCGGCGCTGTTGAACGTGCTGGCGCGGCCCGACCGGCGCGATCCGTACGCGCTGCCGCCCGCGCCGCGCGATTGGCTCGCCAGCATCGAGGACGGCGTGCGCGGCTGGCGCATCGCCTACAGCCCCGATTTCGGCTATGCAGCCGTCAATACGGAAATCGCCGCGTGCTGCGCGCAGGCGGCGCGCCGCTTCGAAGAATTGGGCGCCTCGGTCGAGGAAGTCGGGCAGATCTTTCCGTCGCCGCGCGCGGCGCTGTTGACGCTATGGGCGGCCGGGACAGCCCGCATTCTCGCCGCCTATCCGCCGGACGCGGTGCGCGAATTGTGCGATCCCGGCCTCGTTGCCGTCGCCGCCGGGGGTGCACAAGTCACCGGCCCCGACTATGTCGCCGCCGATCTCGAACGCACCGCGCTCGGGCGAACGATGGCGGCGTTTCACCGGCGCTACGATTTGTTGTTGATGCCGATGCTGCCGGTTGTCGCGCTGCCGGTCGGCCAGGACCTCAACGATCCGGCCGGCGAGACGAGCTGGATCGACTGGTCGCCCTTCTCCTACCCGTTCAACATGACGCGCCAGCCGGCCTGTTCGGTGCCGTGCGGCCTGACCGATGCCGGCCTGCCGATCGGGTTGCAGATCGTCGGGCCGCTCTATGGCGAGGATCGCGTGTTGCGCGCCGCATGCGCCTTTGCCGCGAGCGAGCCGCGGCGCCACCCGCCGCTGGCCTGATCCCGGCGGCCTCGACCCGGCGTCGGCGCGAGAATACATTCCGTCGCAACGTCAGGCGGCGGCACCGAGGAGGACGCGGGATGAGATTCGGGTTGTTCGGCGGCGCGCGGGCCCGCGGCGGCGCAGCCGGCGACAGCGACGGCTATCAGGACTTCATCAGGTATGTCGTCGCGGCTGAGGAGCTGGGATTTTCCAGCGTCTTCCTCGTCGAGCACCATTTCACCGGGTTCGGCCAGGTCTCGGCGTCGCTCAATCTGTTGTCGTACCTGGCCGCCCGCACCGAAAAGATCCGCCTCGGGACCGCGGTCGTCGTGCTGCCCTGGCACAACCCGGTGCTGGTCGCCGAACAGGCGGCGACGCTCGACCTGCTGTCCAACGGGCGGCTTGATTTCGGCATCGGCAAGGGCTATCGGCCCTATGAATTCTCGGGGTTCTGCATCCCGCAGGACGAAGCTGCCGAGCGCTTCGACGAGGCGATCGCGCTGATCCGCCGGGCCTGGACTGCCGACGGACGGTTTTCGTTCGACGGCAAGTGGTGGCGTTACGACAACATCATCGTCGAGCCGGCGCCGATCCAGCGGCCGCACCCGCCATTCTGGATGGGCGCCGGCAGCGCCGAATCGATCCGCCGCGCGGCGCGCGACGGCTACAACCTGCTGCTCGACCAGATCGCCCCGAGCGCCGCGGTCATCGAGCGGGTGCGACAGTTCCGCGAGGAATGCGCGGCGATCGGCCGGCCCTACGATCCGTTGACGGTCGGCGTCACACGCGGGCTGCAGATCGTCCGCAACGAGGAAGAACGCCGCCGCGCGGTCGTCACCCGCCGCGAGGTGCTGAAGAACATCGGCGACCTGGCGCGCGGCCCTGGCGCCGAGCGCTACCACCAGATCAAGGAAGACCCGGACGCCTTCGAGCTCGACGACGCGCCGCTGCTCGGCACGCCGGAGGAGATCATCGCGCAGCTGCGGCGCCTGCAAGCCGGCGGCGTCGAAAACGTGCTGTTTGCCGCGCCCGGCGCTTCGATCGCGCATCTGCGCACGTTCGCGGAGGAGATCATGCCGGCATTCGACGGGAAGAGCCCGCTGGTGCACGCGCAGGTCTAGGTGATCGCGGGCGACGCGAGGTCGGTTGGGCTTGCGCCGGCCGCCGGGCGGGTGTGTAAGATGAGCGATGCACGCGCCAGCGCGTGCGCCCCCAACTTTTGGAGCCGGACAGATGCCCGACGCGCCCGATTATACTCCGCCAAAGGTGTGGAACTGGAATAAGCCGAGCGGCGGCAGGTTCGCCAACATCAACCGGCCGATCGCCGGACCGACGCACGACAAGGAACTGCCGGTCGGCCGGCATCCGCTGCAGCTGTATTCGCAGGGCACCCCGAACGGCCAGAAGGTGACGATCATGCTCGAAGAGCTGCTGGCGCGCGGCCACAAGGGGGCCGAGTACGATGCCTGGCTGATCCGCATCGGCGAGGGCGACCAGTTCGGCAGCGGCTTTGTCGCAGTCAATCCGAACTCCAAGATCCCGGCCATGGTGGACCGCAGCGGCCCGACGCCGATACGGATCTTCGAGACCGGCGCGATCCTGGTGCACCTCGCCGAGAAGTTCGGCGACTTTCTGCCGAAGGAAGGCGCGGCGCGCGCCGAGTGCCTGTCCTGGCTGTTCTGGCAGATGGGCAGCACACCCTATGTCGGCGGCGGGTTCGGCCATTTCTACGCCTATGCGCCGGTCAAGATCGAATACGCGATCGACCGCTTTGCGATGGAGACAAAGCGCCTGCTCGACGTGCTCGATCGCCGCCTAGCGGACAGCGAGTATGTCGCCGGGCCGGACTATACAATCGCCGACATGGCGATCTGGCCGTGGTATGGCGGGCTGGCGAAATTCAATTCGTATGGCGGCGCCGAGTTCCTGCAGGTCCAGGATTACAAGAACGTGCAGCGCTGGACCGAGCAGGTCTACGCCCGCCCCGCCGTCAAGCGCGGTCGCATCGTCAACCGCACCGCCGGCGACCCGTCGGAGCAACTGCACGAGCGCCATGACGCCAGCGACTTCGAGACGAAGACGCAAGACAAGGCTGCAGCGGCGGACTGAGGCGGCGGGCGCCGCCTGATCGGGCGTCGGGCGGCACGATCAGGACGCGGACGGTGCTGCGCATTACGCCGCGCGCGGCCGCCGTCCGCGCCCGCGCCGGCTGGTGCGCAACTTGCCGACCCAGAGCCCGGTGCTCCTTCGCCCCTGCCAATCATAGGTCGGAACGGCCGGGTTAAAGGCGTCTTTGATTTGTTTGCGCGACGCGAACCGCCCATCGCGACCGCCATTGGGGTCAGGCCGGCGGGACGGCGGCGGCAGAATACGGCAAGACTGCGGCCGCCTCTGATCGCATCGCGTCAGCGCCGCAGCGACATAATCGCCGGTTTGTGGCGCCTCGCCGCGAGCCGCACCTCGCTCGCCGCGGCAAACCGCCGGCGCGACTAGAGGTATGGGTCGGCGCGCATGTATTGCGCCACAGTGTCGCGCACTGCATCCTCGAGCGGCGTGAACGGCGTGTTGTAGCCGGCTTGGCGCAGCCGGTTCATCTTGGCTTCGGTGAAATACTGGTAGTTCGGCCGAATCTCCGGCGGAATATCGATAAATTCGACGAGCGGTGCGCGGCCGCAGGCTTTGCCAGTCGCCCGCATCAGGTCGAGAAAGCTGCGCGCATTGCCGCTGCCGAGGTTGTAGAGGCCGCCGATATCGCCTTTCGCCGCCCGGCGCCACAGCCAGAGCATGACCGCGGCACAGTCCTTTACATAGACAAAGTCGCGCAGCTGTTCGCCGTCGGCATAATCCGGGCGGTGTGACTTGAACAGCCGCACGTTTTCCCCGGCGGCGATCTTCTGCCAGTTTTTGGCGACAAGGCTCATCATGTCGCTCTTGTGGTACTCGTTAGGGCCAAACACGTTGAAGAATTTGAGCCCGGCCCAAAACGGCGGTGCCCGGCCGGCCGCCGCCTCGCGCATTGCCCATAGATCGAACGCGTGCTTCGACCAGCCATAGAGGTTGAGCGGACGCAGCCGCTTCAGCGCATCGATGCCGCCGGCATCCTCAAACCCGGCCGACCCGTCGCCGTATGTCGCGGCCGACGACGCATAGATCAGCGGCCGACCGCGCGCGGCGCACCAGCGCCAGACGCGGATCGAATAATTCAAATTGTTGGCGATCATATAGTCGGCATCGCGTTCGGTCGTTGCCGAATTGGCGCCCAGGTGAAACACGGTCTCGACCGCATCGCCATGGCCGTCGAGCCATGAGAACAGCCCGTCCACCGGCACGATCTCATGGAACTCGCGCTTGGCGATGTTGCGCCATTTGTCGTCCTTGCCGAAGTGGTCGGCGATGACGAGGTCGCTGCGCCCGGCGTCGTTCAGCGCCGCGGCCAGCACCGAGCCGATGAAGCCGCCGCCGCCGGTGATGACCAGCATCAGGCGGCGTCTTCCTGCGCCGGGGCGCGGATCGCCTCGATCAGCCGGGTCGTCGAGCGGTCTTCGACGAGTTCGACAAGCATGACGCGGCCGCCCCAGCCCTGCACCTCCGGCGCGCCGACCACGCCATCGAGCGTGTAGTCGCCGCCCTTGACCAGCAGGTCGGGGCGCAAGCGGCGGATCAGCTCGATCGGCGTCTCGTCGTCGAAGCTGATCACCGCATCGACCGCCTCGATCGCGGCGATGACGGCCGAGCGGTCGGCCAGCGCGTTCACCGGCCGCTTCGGCCCTTTCAGTCGCCGCACGCCGGCATCGGTGTTGAGAGCCACGATCAGCCGGTCGCACTGCGCGCGCGCCGCAGCCAACAGCGCGATATGCCCGGCGTGGATGATATCGAAGCAGCCGTTCGTGAACCCGACCCGGAGGCCGCGGCTGCGCCAGCGCCTGACCAGCGTTTCCGCCTCAGCGGCGCTGTAATACTTGGCGCGGTGCCAATCCTTGCCGCGCACGTCGCGCGCCAGTTCGAGCATCAATTCGTCGAGTTCGACGGTCGCGGTGCCGAGCTTGCTGACGACAATGCCAGCGGCGGCGTTGGCGAGCCGCATCGCTTCGCGCGGTTCGCAGCCGGCGGCCGAGGCCAGCGCCAGCACAGCGATGACGGTGTCGCCGGCGCCCGACACGTCATAGACTTCGCGCGCCCGCGCCGGTTCGTGATGCACCGCTCCGGTCGCTTCTACCAGCACCATGCCCTTTTCCGAGCGCGTCGCGAGGATCGCCGCCGCTTCCGCTGCCCGCATCACGACGTGCGCCGCCGTGACGATCTCGTCGTCGCCGCCGACCGGCAGATGCGCGGCCAGCGCGAGCTCCTTCTGGTTCGGTGTGATGCAGGTGACGCCGCGGTAGCGCGAAAAATCCTCGCCCTTCGGATCGACGAACACCGGCACGCCGGCCGCCCGCGCCGTCGCGATTGCCGCGCCGACGACCTTCGGTCCGAGCACCCCCTTGCCGTAATCCGACAGGATCACCGCATCCGCCTCGGCGATCGCATGCTCGGCGGCCGCGATCAGCGCCGCTTCCTCTTCCGGCGCGAGCGGGTGCGTCTGCTCTTCGTCCACCCTCAGCAACTGCTGATGGCCCGCCATGTAACGGGTCTTGCAGGTGGTCGGGCGGCGCGCGCTCGGCACGTGACGATCAACGAGGCCCGGCGTCGCGGCGATCAGCGCCGCCAGTTCGGTGCCTGCCGGATCGCGTCCGACCAGCCCGATCAGCACCGCCGTCCCGCCGAGCGAGGCGATGTTGCGCGCGACATTGCCGGCGCCACCCAACATGCTCTGCGTGCGTTCGAGCAACAGCACCGGCACCGGCGCCTCCGGCGAGATCCGTTCGGTCGCACAGTAGGCAAACCGATCCAGCATGACGTCGCCGAGGCACAGGATCGTCGCACGCGAAAAGTCCATCACGCTGCCGTAGGGTCGCGGGATCGGGCGTCTCTTCTACCACACGCGCCGGGGCGCACCTACCGTCGCCGCGCGTATCCACATCCCTCCCGCCCGACGAACTTACTCGGCGGCCGGGCGGCTGCGGTTGGCGGCGTCGATGTCAGGCACGGCGGCAGAGGCGGCAACGTTGCCGAGGCGCGAGCCGCGCGTCACTGCAAGCGCCGCGCGGGCCGCATCATTCTCGCTGATCTTCGCCATGATCGCTTCCTTGGCCCGATCGAAGACGCCGCGGTTGGTCGCAACGAACTCGCGCGACCGGCGCAGCCCTGCGAGGTAGCCGTTGATTTCCGGCACGACGTAGCGCGCCACCATGTCCCAGCTGCGCAACGTGTTTTCCGGGTTGGCCCAGTCATGGACAAAGCCGACGACGGTGCCGAACCCGCCGCTCACTTCGAGCACCGATTTGATGCGCGCGACGAGATCGTCAGGCGTGCCGATCGTCGCTGCCGCAACCTCGATGAAGGCGGTTTTCTCGATCGCCTCGTCCGGGCTTTTGAACGGGTTGGCGCCGGGCCGCTGCAATGTGCCGACGATATATTCGTTGTGGTGGCGCAACAGGCCGTGGCGCGCCTCTTCGATCGCCTTGTCGCGCGTCTCGGCGATATGCCACGAGAGCAGGACGCGCCAATCCTTGCGGTCGACCGTCTGCCCGTGCTTTGCCGCGGCCTGCTCGGCAAAGCTCCATTGCGTCGGCAGCGCGTTGAGGCCTTCCTCCGACAGCGAGCCGATCGAGATGACGCCGATGCCGTGCTTGCCGGCCAAGGTCATGCCCGACGGGCTGATCTGCGAGGCGGTCGCGAACGGCATCTCCTCCTGCAACGGCAGAAGCTGCAGCGCTGCGTCGTTTAGCTCGTACCAGTCGGTCTTGTGGGTGATGCGCTCGCCACGCATCAGCCGGCGAATGACGCCGATCGCTTCGTCCTGGCGATCGCGCTGCACCATCGGATCGATGCCGAGCGTATGCGCATCGGAGGCAAGCGCGCCGGGGCCGGTGCCGAAGATCGCGCGGCCGCCGCTCATCCAGTCGAGCTGCACCATGCGCTGCGCGACGTTGAACGGATGGTGATAGGGCAGCGAGACGACGCCTGTCGCCAATTTGATCCGCTTCGAACGCTCGGCCGCCGCGGCGAGAAACATCTCCGGCGAGCCGATCATCTCCCAGCCGGACGAATGATGCTCGCCGCACCAGAACTCGTCATAGCCGAGCGTGTCGAGCATTTCGACCAGGTCGAGGTCGCGGCGGAACTGCAACAGCGGGTTCTCGCCGATCGGATGATGCGGCGCGAGAAACGCCCCGAACTGCAAACGCGGCATGATCATCTCCTCGAAGCGGCGGCGGCGCGCCCCGTCCGCCGAAAGGCTACTCCCTTGGCGCCCGGCTGACCATGGCCGCCCGCCGCATGGCTGAAGCTCAATAGGGCAGGTCGATCACGCCGGCTTTGTGCCGACGGCGCAGTGATAGGGCTGGGCGATGAAAAACGTGCCGGCGCGCGTCGTCGCGGCGACCGCTTCACGCCAGGTCTGCGCCTCTGCCGGCGACAGCACGGCGAGGATCTGCTGCTCGTAGCGTTCGAGCCGCGGCGATCCGGGCAAGACAGAGACAAGTTGCGGGAAACATTTGAGCCCCTGGAGGCCGAGCGCGGCGAGCCTGCGGTAGAGGCTCATATCGGCGACCCCCCGCGGCGCGACGCCGCCGCCGATCACGCCGGGCATATCGACCTTGGCCTTCAGAGCCGGATCCAATGGCAGGTTGACCCAGAACGGCATATCGACGGAGCGCACGACGATGCCGATGCGGCCGCCGGGCCTGGTAACCCGTACGATCTCGGCCAGCATGCGCTCGGCGTCGCCCTCTTCGAAGACGGTCGATGACAGCGCCACATCGACGGCGCGATCGGCGAGCGGCAGCGATTCGGCGCGGCCTTCACCGAAATCGACGAATTCGAGGAGGCCGGCGCGCCCGGTCAACGCGCGCGCCTCCCGCAACAGGTAGGGGCTCATGTCGCGGCCGATCAGCCGGTTCCGGCCGCGGGTCCGGCGCGCCAACTCGCGCATGATGACGCCGGAGCCGCAGCCGACTTCGAGCACGCTTTCGCCCGGCTCGATCGCCAACACATCCAAGAGCGAGCGGACGAGCGCCATGTAACCCGAACGGCCGCGCTCCTCCAGCGTCGCGACGCTGCCGAGCCGCGCGCCGCCCAGCGCGATCGTGCAATAGTCTGCGCCCAGCGCGGCGATCAGCGGCTCCCATTGTCCGGGGGACAGATCGAGCGGCAACAGGACGAGCGGCGGGCCGCTGCCGCGCACGCGATACGAGATGCCGGCGACCTCGCCTTCCCGTTCGGTGAGACCCGCCGGCGGCAGCGCGTCGCCGCGGCCGAGAAAATCGCGCAGCGCGGCGGCGATCGCCTCGCCCTTGTCGGCGCACAAATCAGCCCAGGTCAGTCCCTCGTAATCGGCGAGGACGACCCGCGCTGCCTGCGGCAGTTCGGGCAGTACGGCCTGCACGCGCCGGGCGCCGAGACCGCGGTCGCCGGTCACGATCAGGAGCCGCTGGCGCAACGGCGCAAGGCTGCGCGGATCGAGCACCGCCGGGCATAATAACGCCAGCGATGGGACGCGCTCGGGATACCGCGCCAAGAGGCCGTGCACGTCGGCCAGGCTGCGGCCGGCGACATGCGCCCCGGCCAGGCCGAGTTCGTCGAACAACGCTGCGAGGCAGTCCTCGACCGGCCGCTCCTTTTCGCCCTCTGCGTCAGCCATCAGTAATAACCGGTGCCGCCGTTGACGTGGATCGTCTGCCCGGTGATGAAGCCGCCGTCCTCGCTGACGAGAAACAGGCAGGTCGCGGCGATCTCATCGATCTTGCCCTGGCGACCCAGCGGGATGCCGGCAGCGTCGGGCGCGCGCCCGTGATACCATTCCGGATTGTCACGCCGCGTGTCGATGCTGCCGGGCGAGACGACGTTGACACGGATGTTGTCCTTGGCGAATTCCGACGCGAGCGCGCGCGCCATGCCGATGAGGCCCATCTTTGCCGCCGAGATGTGGACGCGGCCGGCGCCGGCGCCGGTGAACGCGCCCTCGCCGCAGAAGAACAGGATGCGGCCGTAGCGGTGCTTGACCATCGGCCCGATCAAGGCACGCGTCAAATAGTAACCGGCGTCAAGCACGATGCCGCGCACCTGTTCCCAATCGGCGTCGGTCTGTTCGAGCAGCGGCTTGTGCGGGCGGATCGCGGCATTGTTGATCAGGATGTCGACGCGGCCGAATTCGGCGAGCGCCCTTTGCGCCAGCATGTCGAGCTCGCCGCGCCTGCCGACATCGGCCAGAACCGGCAGCGCCTTGACGCCGAGTTCGCGCACCTCGCGTGCGACGGATTCGGCCTCCTGCGCATTCGATCGCGCATTGATGACGACGTGCGCCCCCTCCCCGGCCAGGCGCAACGCCGTCGCGCGGCCGATATTGCGCCCAGAGCCGGTAACGAGCGCCACTTTGCCGTCGAGCTTCCCCATCGCCGTTCCTCCAGACCGCATCCGCCGCGGCTCGCACGATCCCGCCGCCAAGCACACCAGAATGGCCGGTCAACGTCCAGATCTTTGGCGAGGGACATCGCCCGACGCCCGCAGCAGGCTGTGCCGCGAGGCGGGAGTCTCAGCGGCCGCGGCGTTCGGTTTTCGGATAGGGCGTGCCGTCGCGGCGGGCATAGCCGGCGCCTGCCTTCGCCATCATGTCGATGTCCGAGTAGAACGCGACTTCCTCCGGCGAGCGGCTGCCGATCTCGATAACTTCGGCGGGCGTTTCGGCGCGGTTCTGCAGGCAATGGCCGTTGCCGTCATTGGCCTTGAAGCCGGCGCTGTCGCCGGGGCGCAGGGTTTCTTCACCGGCATCGGTCACCAGCACGACCTCGCCCGACAGCACGTAAACGAATTCGTCTTCCTTCGTGTGCCAATGGCGCTGGCTCGACCAGGCACCGGGCGGCAGACGCAGCAGATTGACGCCGAATTGCGTCAGCCCGGCGGCATCGCCGAGGCGTTTGCGTTCGCGCGCCCGGCACGGTGCGTCAAACGGTGCCGGATAGAGCGTGCCGACCACCGGCTCGAGCCGGTTCGCATCGATGCGTTTCGCCATGCCGCGCACTCCTCCGTTATCGGATGACAGCAACGTTGATGCGAGCTGTTTCCTATGTCAATCTTGATTCATGCAATCAAGTGACGATCTGCTGAGCGCCCGCGACACGGCGCGGCGCCTCGGCATCAAGCTCGATACGCTGTACGCCTATGTCAGCCGCGGGCTGCTGCAATCGGTCGCGGTGACGGGCAGCCGCGAACGGCGCTACCGCCCTGAGGACGTCGAGCGCTTTCGCCTCGGCCGCGGTGCCGAACGGCCCCGCGAGGCGCTGATCCCGGTCATCGATTCGGCGATCTCGCTGATCGACAATGGCCGTTTCTATTACCGCGGCCGCGACGCGCTTGCCCTCGCCGACACCGCGACGCTGGAAGAGGTCGCCGCCCTGTTGTGGCAGTCCACAAGCCCGCAGGCAGACCCCGACCGACCGCCAGTGGAATTCGACGGCTCCGTCATCCGCAACCGGCGCAGCGTCGCCGCCCCCGCGGCGGCGAGCGGCGTCATCGAGCGCTGTCAGATCCGGCTGGCGGCGATATCGGCGAGCGACGCGGCGGCGTTCGACCTGACCCGCCACGGCGTCGTCGCCACCGGGCGGGCGATCCTGTCGGCGCTGGTCGCCTGCATTGCCGGCGTCGATGCCGACGACCGGCCCGTGCATCGCTGCCTCGCCGCGTGTTGGCGGCTCGAGGCGGCGGCGGCCGATCTCGTGCGTCGCTGTCTTGTGCTGGTGGCCGACCACGAACTGAACGCCTCGACCTTTGTCGCCCGTTGCGTCGCTTCGACCGGCGCAACGCCCTATGCGGTGGTCGCCGCAGCGCTGGCCGCGCTGTCCGGACGGCGGCACGGCGGCGCCTCTGCGCGCGCCGAGGCGATGTTTCGCGAGATCGGTGAAAATCCCGATCCGTTGCCGGCCATGGCGGCGCGTCTGGCGCGCGGCGACAGCCTGCCCGGCCTCGGACAACCGCTCTATCCCGATGGCGATCCGCGCGCCCGCGCGATCCTCGCGGCGATCGGTGCGGCGGCGCCGCGCGCGGCGCCGCGCATCGCGGCCGCTGCCGCGGCGGCGAGCCGCCTGACCGGGGAATACCCCAACCTCGATTTCGCGCTGGCGGCGGCGGCGACGGCGCTGGGTCTACCGAACGGCGCCGCGCTCGGCCTGTTTGTCGTCGGCCGGACGGTCGGCTGGATCGCGCACGCGATCGAGCAATACGAAAACCCCATGCTGATCCGGCCGCGCGCCCGCTACACCGGGCCGCGCCCGGCATAGTCATTCGACCAGGTGCATTGCGAAGCCGGCGGGGCGGCCGGCGCGGCGGGCGGCCTCTTCTGGCGGCAGCGCCGCATCCCACAGATTGGCGTCGAAGCGCCAGCCGTTGACCCGGTCGGCCGCGCGCGAGACGACATACAGGAGGGGCGGCACCATCTCGCCCGGTTCGACAAGGCGCGGCGCGGTGCCGTCGCGGCTCATGCGGCGCATCTCCTCCGCCATGCCCGGCGTGTTGGCGCCGGCGCCGGGATTGACGATGTTGATCGTCAGCCCGGTCCCCGCGGCGTCCTTTGCCCACACCTCGGTCGCCATTTCCAGTGCCGCCTTCGACGCGCCGTAGGGATGCGTGCCGAGCCGGTTCATCGTGTCGAGCTTGGTCGTCACGTTGACGATGCGGCCCCAGCCGCGTTCGGCCATGCCCGGCGCGAGGCGGCGCGCCAGGCGGTCGGCCGCATCGAAATTGGTCGCAACGACGTTGTCGACGATCTCGTCGGTGACCTGCCAGAAACGCTGCGGCTCCGCCCGGCGATAGCGCGCCGGGTCGATATACGTGAAGGTGAGCCCGGCATTGTTGACGAGGATGTCGATCGGCCCGAGCCGCGCCTGCGCTTCAGCGACGACCCGATCGCATTCGGCCGACGTGCGCAGATCCGCGACGATCGGCAAAATGCGCCCCGACATCTGGCTGCTCCGCGCCTCCGCCTCGACGTCAGCAACATCGCTTTCGATATGCCCGACGGCGACAATGGCGTGGCCCTGCCCGGCGAGACCGAAGCTCATCGCGCGCCCGAGGCCGCGCAAACCGCCGGTGACGATCGCCGCGCGCTGTTCCATCGTGTCCTCCCGTGGCACATCCGCGCGTCGCTGATACCGCGTTGCCGCTGCAAAAGTAAGGAGAATGCGACATGGAAACCGTCGGGCTGGGCCTGTTCTACGAAGACCTGCCGATCGGGCGGCGCTTCCGCACGATCGGCCGCACCATCACCGAAGCCGACATCACCAATTTCGTCAACTGCACCGGCATGGTCGAGGTGCTGTTCACGAACCGCGAGTTCCTCGCGCAGGAAAGCGACATCAAAGGGCGCCCGGCGCCCGGTGCGCTCGTTTATGCCTTCGCTGAAGGCCTCCTCGTGCAGGCGACGATGCAGCACACCGGCCTGGCTTTCCTGCACATGGAATTGACGATCGAAAACCCGGTCGTCGCCGGCGACACGATCCATGCCGAATGCGAGGTCATCGAGGCGCGGCTGTCGCGCAGCCGCCCCGGCCGCGGTCTCGTGCGCACCCGGGTCAGGGCCGTAAAACAGGACGGCGCAACTGCGCTCGTCTACACGCCGCTGCGCCTCGTGCGCTGCCGCACCGCCAGTTGATGCCGGCAGTCCGCCGCAGGCCGCACTACGACGCCCGCCGGGACTTTATTCGGCGCGGTCGAACCGGGCGCGGCGCCGGACCGCGCCCGGTTGTTGGGGCCTACAGGTTCGCCTGAAAATCGGTGTAGTTGCGGACCTTCTTGTAGACCTGCAGGCGGTTGCGTTGGCTGTCGGCGACGACGATCTGATCGTTCGCCTGGTC
>DATJSO010000237.1:0-4570 GCA_035504075.1 Allostellaceae bacterium
CCCATCCTGCCGTACATTTCCAATTTCGACGATCTCGACCCGCTCGATGCCGAGCCGGCGGTCGAACTCATTCGTGCGCGGCCCGGCCGCGCGCTGCCGGGCGACGCCGATCTCATCGTGCTGCCCGGCTCCAAGGCGACGATTGCCGATCTCGCCGCGCTGCGCGGTGCCGGCTTCGATATCGACATCGCCGCGCACCGACGCCGCGGCGGCCTGGTTCTCGGCCTGTGTGGCGGCTTCCAGATGCTCGGCCGCACTGTTGCCGATCCCGATGGCATCGAAGGACCGCCCGGCACCGTCGACGGCCTCGGCCTGCTCGACGTGACAACCACGCTGTCGGCCGAAAAACGGCTCGAACCGGTGCGCGGCACCACCGCCAATGGCGCGCCGTTTGCCGGCTATGAAATGCACATGGGCATGACCGATGGGCCGGATCGGGTGCGGCCGTTCGCGTACCTTGCCGACGGCTCTCCCGAAGGCGCCATCTCGGCCGACGGGCGTGTCATCGGCGCCTATATCCACGGCCTGTTCGCCGATGACCGCCAGCGCGGCGCCTGGCTTG
The DNA here is from genome assembly GCA_035504075.1 of Allostellaceae bacterium. Lineage (GTDB taxonomy): Bacteria > Pseudomonadota > Alphaproteobacteria > ATCC43930 > CGMCC-115725 > DATARH01. The sequence continues at coordinate 563 of DATJSO010000237.1, forward strand.
AGCGTCTCGGCGCCGGTCCGGCACAAACCGATTACGAGGAGACGATCGAGCGAACGCTCGACGCGCTGGCGGCGCATCTCGCCGCGCATCTCGACCTCGACCGCCTGCTCACACTGGCGCGATGAGCAAAAGCGCGGCGGATAGCGCGACCACGGCGAGCAGGAGCGCATCAGCGACGCGATAAAGCGAAAGCGCGCGGCGGATGTCGGCGGCGGTGGCGTCGCGGCGTCCGTCGCCCATCAGCGCGTCATCGACAGGCACGCCGCCATAGACGCGCGGACCGGCCAGTGCCAGCCCGAGCGCGCCCGCCATGGCCGCTTCCGGATAGCCGGCGTTGGGCGAGCGGTGTTTTGGCGCGTCGCGCACGACCGCGTGCCAGGCCGGCGCAGCGGCGCCATCGCCGTGCAGCGCCGCCGCAACGCTAATGAGCAGCGCCGACAATCGCGACGCCGGCAGATTGACGAGATCGTCAAGCCGCGCCGCCGCCCAGCCGAAGGCTTGATAACGCGGCGTGCGGTGGCCGATCATACTGTCGGCGGTGTTGATCGCCTTGTAGAGTGCGGCGCCTGGGAGACCGGCAATGGCCATCCACACCACCGGCGCGACGACGCCGTCGGAAAAATTCTCGGCGAGGCTTTCGATGGCCGCACGCGCAACGCCGGCCGCATCGAGCGCGGCAGTGTCGCGGCCGACGATCTTTCTCACCGCAAGGCGGGCGGCGGCAAGCCCGTCTTTCTCCAATGCGAGCGCAACATCGGCGACATGGCGATGCAGGCTCCGTTGCGCGAGCAGCGTGCTGGCGAGGGCCGCGACGGCGAGAATTCCGAGCGGCAGGCGAACAAGCTCTTTCTGTAAGATGACTGAAACCGATCCAACGATCAGACAAATGAGCAAAACCGCGAGAGTACCGCCGGCGCGGCGGTGCGCCGGCGAATCTGTGTCGCGATTGAGCGCGCCGTCGAGCGCGGCGATGAGCGCGCCGATCCAGGTCACCGGATGGCCGACGGTGCGCACGAGTGCTTGCGGATAACCGATCGCGAGCTCGATCAGCATGGCCAAGAACGTCATCGGAAGAGTGAGCGACACGAATATCGTTCCCTTCGCGGGCGCAACCGAGCCGCTGCCGCACGGCGGCGACCTTGCCGCCGCCCGCCGGCTTTTCCCGGACGCCCCGAAACCCTTCATCGACCTGTCGACCGGAATCAATCCTTATCCGTATCGGCCGCCGCCGCTGCCGCCGGAGGCGTTTTCCCGCTTGCCGGACTCAGCGGCCATTGCCGCGCTCGCCGCAATCGTCGCGAAGACCTATGGCGCGCCCTCGCCGGCGCATGTGGTGCCCTCGCCCGGCACGCAGATTCTGCTGCCGCTGGTCGCCGGCTTGGCGCGGCCCGGACGCGCCGCCGTCGTGACGCCGGCTTACGGCGAATTTGCCCGCGCCGCCGCGCTCGCCGGACACGATGTCGTCGAGGTCGGCGCCCTGGCCGACGCCGGCGACTGTCAGCTCGTTCTGATCGGCAATCCAAACAATCCTGACGGCCGGCTCCACGCGCGGAACGATCTGCTCGCGCTTGCCGCAGCGCTGCGCTCGCACGGCGGCATGCTGGTGATCGACGAAGCCTTCATGGACGTGGGCCCTCCGGAGCACAGCCTCGCGCCGTGCGTTGACGGCGGAGGCATCGTCGTGCTGCGCTCGTTCGGTAAGTTCTTCGGTCTGGCCGGGGTGCGGCTCGGTTTCGTGATCGCCGCACCCGACCTAGCGGCCCGGATCGGCGCAATCCTCGGCCCTTGGGCGGTATCCGGGCCGGCGCTCGCTGCCGGCATGGCGGCGCTGGCCGACACCGCCTGGATCGAGCAAACAAAGACGCGGCTCGCCGCTGCGGTAGCCCGCCTCAACGCGATGTTGACTGGCGCGGGACTGGACATCATCGGCGGTACGTCGCTGTTCCGGCTGGCGCGCACGGCGGCGGCCGGCGAACTGTTTGATCGCCTCGGCCGTTCCGGCATTTGGGTGCGCGGGTTCGCCGACCAACCGCATTGGCTGCGCTTCGGCCTGCCGGGAGACGAGAATGGTTGGCAGCGCCTGCAGTCCGCACTGGCCGCGTTCCGGCCCGGCCGCTAACGCCGACTCGCTGCGAAGCGGCGGCGGGAAGAGACACTGTCGTTCGCGCTTTAGCGTAGAGCGTTTGTCGTTGGATATCGCGGCGTATTGAAATACGATGCCTGGCGGCTAGTCGATGTTTGCATCCAGGGTGACTGCCCACGTGATTTGCGGCACGTGGGTAAGATAGGGCGGCCATGATAGCCCATCCTCGTCTGTTGCCGCGTTGGCAATGGCGCCGGCCAGCCGTCGCCGCGACGCTCGCGGCGCTGACAGCGTGCGGTCTGCTGGCGGCCTGCGGTCGCGCCAACCAATATGCCGCGCCGCCGCCGGCAAAAGTCACCGTCGCCACGCCTGTTGCACGCGATGTCACCGGATACTTCGAGGCGACCGGCAACACCGCCGCCGTCAATTCGGTCGATCTGGTGGCGCGGGTCCAGGGGTTTGTGCAGGCGATCGGCTACAAGGACGGCGATTTCGTCAAGAAGGGCACGTCGCTGTTCACGATCGAGCCTGAGCCGTACCGGCTGAAGGTCGATGCCGCCAAGGCCTCCGTCAACAGCGCGCAGGCGTCGCTGGCGCAGGCCGAGGCCGACCTCAAGCGCCAGGCCGAACTCGTCCCGAAACAGTCGACCGCATTGTCGGCATACGACCAGGCGCTGGCGCAGCGCGACACCGCCCGCGCCAACCTCCAATCCGCGCAATCTAACGAGCAGCAGGCGGAGATCACCTACGGCTATACCGACGTCACCGCGCCGTTCGACGGCGTCGTCAGCGCGCGCCAGGTCTCGATCGGCGAGCTGGTCGGCGCCGGCACCTCGCCGACCGTGCTGTCCACCATCGTGCAGCTCGACCCGATCTGGGTGAATTTCAACGTCAGCGAAACCGACGTCCTTCGGGTGCGGGCCCAACTGGAAAAAGAAGGCCGGACCACGGCCGACATCATCGGCATGCCGGTCGAGGTCGGCACCCAGACCGAAACCGGCTACCCTCACTCCGGCAAGATGGATTATGTGGCGCCGACGGTCGATCCCACCACCGGCACGCTGACGGCGCGCGCCGTTTTCAGCAACGCCGACCGCGCCTTGCTGCCGGGTTATTTCGTGCGGGTGCGGATTCCGCTGCATCCACGTCAGGCGCTGCTGGTGCCGGATATCGCCATCGGGACCAGCCAGGCGGGGCGATACGTGCTCGTGGTCAACAAGGACAACATCGTCGAACAGCGCAAGGTCGAGCCCGGCCAGGCGGTCGGCGAGCTGCGGGTGATCGAAAGCGGCCTGAACAAGGACGACCGCGTGGTCATCGGCGGCATCATGCGCGCCATTCCGGGGCAGAAGGTCGACGCCCAACCGGGCGGTGCCACCGCCGCGCGGTGAGCGCGTGGGAAGTCTGCGATGATATCGAAATTCTTCATCGAGCGTCCCGTACTGGCGAACGTCATCGCCATTCTGATGATCGTGATCGGTGCGGTGGCGCTGTACGCCCTGCCGATCGCCGAATATCCCGACGTCGTGCCGCCGACCATTCAGGTGGCGACGCGCTACCCCGGCGCCAGTGCGCGCACCTTGATCGATACCGTGGCGCTGCCGATCGAGCAGCAGGTCAACGGCGTCGAGAACATGCTCTATATGCAGTCGACCAGCGCCAGCGACGGCACCTACACGCTCAACGTGACGTTCAAGATCGGCACCGATCTCAATACCGCGCAGATCCTGGTGCAGAACAGGGTTGCGAGCGCGCTGTCCTCGCTGCCGAGCGCCGTTCAGGCGCAAGGCGTGACGGTGCAGAAGCAATCCACCGCCATTCTGCTGTTCGTCACGCTCAGTTCGCCGAACGGGCAGTATGACAGTCTCTATCTCGCCAATTACGCCACCATCAATCTCAAGGACGAGCTGTCGCGTTTGCCGGGG
>DATJSO010000238.1:0-2467 GCA_035504075.1 Allostellaceae bacterium
GTCAATCGCCTCGCGCCACCATTGCAGGCGGATCTGGCCGAGCATCGGCTCGCGCACGGTTTCTCTGACCCGGGCGATTTCGTAATTGAAGGCGTAAAGCGCGAACAGCGCCTCGCGCTTTTCGGCCGGTGCGAGCAGCGCAGTCTGGTAGCGGTCGCGGTCGTGGCGCCGCACCAGCGCGGCGACCGTTGACAGGGCAGAAGCGCTATCGACGCCGGTCATCGGCCCCGGGTATCGGACGGAGAGTTTCCGGGGGAGTTCCCTGCGCCATCAGATCGGTTAAGATCGCGCCATTGCAGATCGCGACACCACGAAGTGGGAGGATCATCATGGCTTTTGAATTGCCGCCCCTGCCCTATCCGAAGAACGCGCTCGAGCCGCATACCTCGGAGCGAACGCTCGATTTCCATCACGGCCGGCATCATCAGGCGTATGTCACCAATCTGAACAACCTTGTCGGCAACACGACCGAAAGCCTCGAGTCGCTGATCAAGAGCACCTACAAGGACGACGGCAAGATCGGCATTTTCAACAATGCGGCCCAGGTGTGGAACCACACGTTTTTCTGGAACTGCATGAAGCCGGGCGGCGGCGGCTCGCCGACCGGTGCGCTGGCGGCGGCGATCGATCGCGATCTCGGCGGTCTCGCGAAGTTCAAGGACGATTTCAAGGCGGCGGCGGTCGGCCAATTCGGCAGCGGCTGGGCCTGGCTCGTCTCCGACGGCGGCAAGCTCAAGATCACCCGCACGCCAAACGCCGTGACGCCGCTGGCAGAGGGTCAGACTGCGCTACTCACCTGCGATGTGTGGGAGCACGCCTATTATCTCGACTTCCAAAATCGCCGGCCGGATTTCGTGCAGGCGTTCCTCGACCACCTCGTCAACTGGGACTTTGCCGCGGCAAACCTGGCCAAGGCGTAACGCTCTGCCGGGGCGCGCTCGCCGAAGGCCGCGGGCGCGCTCCGATCATCTCATCGCTCGCCGGTGTCGAGCAGGCGGGCCGTGTAGTCGCGGTAACTCATCCCGAGTTCCTCGGCCCGTTTAAGCCGGGCCAGCGCGATCTCGCGCGGCGGTGTCTTCCACGCCGCCGCGTGCGCCCTTTTCCAGCAGAACAACCGCCAACTCGCGCCCGGATCGAGCGGCGGCCCCTGATTATGGCCGATCCCGAAAAGCGGCTCGTAACTGCTGCCGTCCGGCATGGCCTGGCTCCGGTCCTGGCTGCGCTATCGCAAGGCCTGTGCCAGATTGCCTAAATCGGCGGCAACAGCGCTGCCGCGACGCGCCGATCCTCGGCGAGCAGTAGATTATAGGTGCGGCAGGCGGCACCGGTCTCCATGGTCTCCACCCCAATGCCGTGCGCCCTGAGCGCAGCGCGCAACGCTGGTGTAGCCGGCCCGCCGCGCCGGCCGAGCCCGATCAGCACGAGTTCGATCTCGCCATGCGCGATGACCGGCGCGAGCCCCTCCACGGTCGGCGCCGGGTTCGACCACGGCTCGGCGCGATCGGGAAAGACCAGGACCGGACCCGCATAGACCACCCCGCTGACGCAAAACCCGTCAGCGCCATAGCGTTCGATCGCCTGGCGTCCGGTCGTGGGTGTGGCCGCCAGCTCCATTGCGTCAGCTGCGTGCGCGCCGCTTGCGCCCCGACGGCTGACGCGGGGGCCGGGTCGGCGGGGTTCGCGGCGCGGGCGGCAGGTTCGGCGGCCCCCGTTCCGGCATGGCCACGGCCGGCTGGCGCGCCGCCGCCGGCTCGGAGGGTCCACCCTCGCGCGCGATCGCCCGCCGGTTGGGCTGGATGTAATAGATGATCGGCGCGGCGATGAAGAGCGACGAATAGGTGCCGATGACGACGCCCCACAGCATCGCGATGCTGAAGCCTTTGAGCACTTCGCCGCCGAATATCAGCAGCGACAGGACGGCAAGCGCCACGGTGCTTACTGTCAGGATCGTACGCGACAGCGTCTCGTTAAGCGCGAGGTTGATGAGATCGCGGAACGGCATCGTGCGGTGTCGCCGCATCGCCTCGCGCACCCGGTCGTAGATGACCACCGTGTCGTTGATCGAGTAGCCGGCGATCGTCAGGATCGCCGCCAGCGTCGTCAGGTCAAAGTCGAGCCGGAAGATTGCGAACAGGCCGATCGTTGTCACCACGTCGTGGATCGTCGAGATCGTCGCGCCGACGCCAAACTGCCATTCGAAGCGGAACCAGATGTAGATGAGGATCGCGACCAGCGCGAGCACGGTCGCAAGCGCGCCGGCGCGGATCAATTCGGCGCCGACGGTCGGGCCGACCACCTCGGTGCGCCGGTAGTCGATCCCCGGCCCGAGCGCCTTGCGGGCCAACTCGATCGCCTTCTGCTGCTCGGCGTCGCCGCCCGGCTGCTGCGGCAGGCGGATCAGCACCTCGCTCTTATCGCCAAAATTCTGCAGCGAGGCTTCGCCGATGTTGAGCGCATCGAGCTTGGC
>DATJSO010000239.1:0-11079 GCA_035504075.1 Allostellaceae bacterium
GACGATGCCGCCGTAGAGGATCACCAGCCCCGGTATGCTTTGCAGGCCGACGAACGTCGCGGCGGCCATCTGCCAGGCGTTGGAGCCGGTATCGAGCCATTTCGGCGATGCGACTAACATCTCTCTGCCTCTTTGCTGTTGTATGGGCCCGCGGATTCAGGCCGAACTGTCCCCGGCAAATGCCACACGTGCATTCCCTCGAAACCGCGTTGAGGCAAGATCCGTGCCTAGATTGGAAATCGTGACCCGCCGGGGCCGAGAAGGCGCTGCCGCAGCGGCCTTGCTGCTGTTCTCGGCGGTCTGCGGTCAGGCCGCGCCGGGCGCGCTGCGCTGGCGCTGCAGCAATCCGGCCAGCGGCGCCAGTTGGACGATCGTCGTCGATACGGCGCGCCGCCGCGTCGATGCCTTTCCGGCGACGATCACCGCGCAACAGGTCAGTTGGCATGACCCGAAGCGTGGGTTTTTCGATCTCGACCGCGCTACAGGCGCATTGCAGTTGCGCAACGCCTCCAGCACCGGGGGCTATTTCTTGCATTACCAGTGCCGTGCCGAATAGTGCGCGCCGCTCGTTGCTTAAATTATAGGCGAAGGTGATGCCTAAAAATTGTGCGTTCCCGATCAACTCGTCATATCGGCGGCGCCGCTCGCGCTGTAAGCCGGCAGGATGATTTCGGCCGATAGCGGCATCCGGGCGAGCGTCGGGTTCGCCTCGAAAACCGGGCCGCGCCATGCCAACGAGGATTTTGCCGGCGCGCTGATCGGCGCCGAACTGCCGCAGCCGCGGCAGGAGGTCATTGCCGCGCTGGCCGACGGCATCGGCGGCGCCCAAGGCGGCCGCATCGCCGCCGAGACGGCGGTGCGTGGCTTCCTCGACGGCTTCTGCGATCTGCCCGAGACGATGGAGGTGCAGCGTGCCGGCGCCCGCATCGTCAGTGCGCTGAACGGTTGGATCAACACGATGGGGCGCCAGGATCCGGCGCTGTCCGGCATGGGCTGCACGCTGACCGCGCTGGTGCTGCGCGGCCGCGTCGCGCATCTGCTGCATGTCGGCGACAGCCGCGCCTACCGCTTCAGCGGCAGCCGCCTCAACTGCTTGACGACCGATCATGTGCGGCCAAGCGAGACCGGCTCCGGCGGCGCGCGCTCGCACACGTTGACCCGCGCGCTCGGCGTCGAAGGCGAAGTGCGTCTCGATTACGCGACCCAGCCCGTCGCGCTGCACGACCGGTTTCTTTTATGCAGCGACGGCGTGCACGGGTTTCTCGCGGACGACGCCATCGCGGCGATCATGCGCGAGCGCTCGGCGCCGCAGGATACCGCCAATGCGCTGGTCGCCGCCGCGCTCGACGCAGCGGGCACCGACAATACGACGGCGCTGGTGCTCGATGTCGTCGCGTTGCCGAGCGCCGGCTCCGGCGATGTCGGCACCACGATCCAGCGGCTGCCGATCTTGCCCGTGCCGGTCAGCGGCGAGACGATTGACGGGTTTGTGCTGAAGGCGCTGATCTCCGAGGGCCGCTACACGCGCCTGTTCGCCGCCGATGACGAATTGGAGGGCGGCAGCGTCGTCCTCAAATTCCCGAAGCCGCAGATTGCCAGCGTCGATGCCTATCGCGCCGCCTTTGTCCGCGAAGCCTGGGTCGGCGCGCGCGTGCACCACCCCGGCATCGGCCGGGTCATCGAACTGCCGCCCGGCCGCCAGACCCGGCTTTACACGGCCATGCCGCTCTACGCGGGCGAACTGCTGGAAGCGCGGCTTGCGCGTTCTCCGGCGCTCGGCCTCGAAGAAGGCCGCAACATCGCGATCCGGCTCGCGCGCGCGGCTGCGGCGCTGCACCGCGCCGGCATCATTCACCGCGACATCAAGCCCGACAACGTGATCCTTGAAGGCGGCGGCGATCTGAAGCTGATCGATCTCGGCGTCGTGCGCGTCGCCGGGCTCGAAGAGTTTCCGCCCGAGAACATCCCCGGCACCTGGGCCTACATGGCACCGGAGATGTTTCAGGGCGAAGCCGGCAGCGAGGCCACCGACGTCTACGCGCTCGGGGTCACGCTGTTCCGCGCGTTCACCGGCGAATACCCTTACGACAATGCCGATGCGATGAGCCCGCCGCGGCGCGCCCGTCCGAAGCGCTTTTCGGAGTTGCGCCCCGACCTCCCGGCCTGGGTCGAGGCGGCGCTGGAGCGCGCGACCGCGCTGGAACCGGCGCGCCGCTTTCGTGACATGCACGAATTGGCGCTGGAAATGGAGGCGGGACCGGCGCGTGCGGCACCCGCGCCGACGCGCCCCTTGACCCTCTACGAGCGCAACCCGGTGCTCGTCTGGCAGGCGATCGCCGCGATCCTCGCCGCCGCGCTCGCCGCTTCGCTCGTGACGCGGTAAGGGGCCGACGCCGCCTCAGGTAACCATCGTGCCGCCGTCGACGACGAGCGTGTGGCCGGTGATGAAAGCGCCGGCCTTCGAGGCGAGCAGCACCGCGGCGCCGGCGAGGTCCTCGGGCTGCCCCAAGCGGCGCAGCGGCGTCTCGGCCTCGCGGCGGGCGCGGCGCTCGGGGTCTTCGTAGAGCGCGCGGGCAAACGCGGTCTCGATGAGGCCCGGCGCGATGACGTTGACGCGGATGCCGTATTGCCCCCATTCGGCGGCGAGGCTGCGGGCGAGCGCAATGTCGGCGGCCTTGGTGACGCCGTACATCGCGATGACGGTCGAGGATTTGAGGCCGCCGATCGAACTGATGAAGATGATCGACCCCTCGCCCTTTGCCTTCATGTCGGGCGCGACGAGGTTGGAGAGCCAGAGATTGCTCAACACATTGTTCGTCATCATGCGCTCGAAGACCTGGTCGGTCAGCTTTTCGAGCGAGCCGTAATGCGGGTTGATCGCGGCGTTGCAGACGAGGATGTCGACGCCGCCCCACTGTTCCTTCGTCTTCGCGACGAGATTTTCGATCTGCTCCTTGTCGGAGATGCGGCAGGTAATCGCGATCGCCTCGCCGCCTCGCTCACGGATCGCCCGGACGACCTCGTCGCACGACTCCTGGTTGCGCGAAGAAATGACGACGCGGGCGCCACAGGCGGCAAACGCCTCGGCGATCGCGCGGCCGATGCCGCGCGAGGAACCGGTGACGATCGCCACCTTGCCGGAAAGATCGAACAGGTTCATGGCGTTCCCTCAATGATCAGGCATACCCCGCGCCGCGGGAATGCGGGGGCCGGAGGCCCGTCGCTTGCCCGAGGTGCCCGCTTTCGCCGGCATGACGGCGCTTACATCCCTTCGCGGATGACGGGGTTGCGCAACGTGCCGATGCCGGTGATCTCGATCTCGCACACATCGCCGTGCTTCAAATTTTCCGGCGCCCCCTCGGTGCCCATCCACAAGACGTCGCCCGGCACCAGCGTCAGGTATTGCGACATGCGGGCGATGAACTTGGCGACGCCGTGGATCATGTTGTTGGTCTTGAAGCGGTCGGTGACGCGGTCGTTGACGCGGATGATCGTCTCGGCCCTATCGAGGTCGAAATCCGTCTCGATCCACGGCCCCATCGGCTTGAACGTGTCGGTATTCTTGGCGCGCCACAGCGTGCGGTCGCCGCGCTGCCAGGTGCGCTCGCTCATGTCGTTGCCGATCGTCCAGCCGAGCACGCAAGACAGCGCGTCGCGCTCGGTTAGGTGTTTGGCCCGCTTGCCGATCACCGCGACGAGTTCGCCCTCGTATTGCACAAGCTCGCCCGCATCCTTCGGGATGACGATCGGCTCGCCGTGCGCGATGAGGGCGTTGTTGGCGCGGTAGCCGACATCGGCTTCGGGCGGCAATTTCGGTTCCTCGCCGCGCTTGCGCGCCATTTGCGTCACATGCTCGGCATAGTTGACGCCGGCGGCGTAAAACGTTTTCGGAATGACCGGCACGAGGAATTTGACGCGCGCCAGCTTGTGCCGCGTCTGGGTGCGCTCGTAGCCGGCGAACGGGTCACCCGTCACCTCGACGACCTCGTCACCCTCGATAATGCCGTAGGCTTCCTTGCCCCCCGCTTCGTATCGGAGCCAGCGCATCGTTTTTCCTCCCCACGCCGCGATTCCTCGGCGATCATAGCGGACGCGGCGCGACGGGCAATGGAGAGAGCGATGGCGGAAATCGATCGCAGCGGCGTGCCGATCTATTACGAGACGCATGGGAGCGGCCCGGCGATCCTGCTGTCGCACGGCTACGGCGCGACATGCCGCATGTGGGACGGCCAAGTCGCCGCCTTCGCCGACCGCCATCGCATGATCCTGTGGGACATGCGCGGCCATGGGCAATCGGGCGATCCACCGGATCCAGCGCTCTATTCGCACGAGTTGACGGTCGGCGACATGGCGGCCGTGCTCGACGCCTGCGACGAGCGAGGGCCGGTCATCGTCGGCGGCCTGTCCTTGGGCGGCGTCATGTCGCTGGCGTTCCATCGCGTCCACCCCGAGCGTGTGCGGGCGCTCGTGCTGTGCGACACCGGCCCTGGCTTCCGCAATCCCGAAGCGCGCCGGCAATGGAACGAGCGCGCCTTGCGGCGCGCCCGCGACCTCGAAGCGCGCGGCATCGGTGATGCGGTCGGCGGCGCCGAGACGCGGCTCGGCAAGCACCGCTCGGCGCAGGGGCTGGCCGGCGCCGCGCGCGGCATGCTGACCCAGGAAGACAGCCGCCTCATCGACTCGCTGCCGCAGATCGCCGTGCCGACGCTCGTGCTCGTCGGCAGCGAGGACAGGCATTTCCTTGCCGCCGCCGATTACATGGCCGGCAAGATACCCGGCGCGACGAAAGCCGTCATTCCCGGCGCCGGCCACGCCAGCAACCTCGACCGGCCGGACGCCTTCAACCGCGCCGTCGCCGACTTCCTCGCCCGCTTGCCGGCGCGTTGAGCGATCACCTGTGAAAATGTCATGGCCGGGCTTGCCCCGCCACCCATGGCGGCTTCGGAGAATTCGTCGATGCCCGGATCAAGTCCGGGCATGACGATTTATTCGGAAGAATGGGTCCCTGCCTTGCGCAGGGACCCAAGGCCGCTCAATTCACGAAGCGGTAGAGTTTGGCGGCGTTGTCGCAGACGATCTTCTTCTTCGTCTCCGCCGGCAGGTGGCCCAGTTCCTTTTCGATATATTCCTGCGAATCCGGGTAGATGCCGTCGGGATGCGGAAAGTCAGAACCCCACATGATATTGTCTACGCCCAGTTCCTCCAGCAATTTGACGCCGACCGGATCGCTCTGGTAGGTGGCATAGCACTGACGATACCAGTATTCGCTCGGCTTCATCTTCAGATCGAGTTCCTTGAACTGGTCCTCCCACTCGGCATCCATGCGGTCGAGGATGTAAGGGATCCAGCCGGTGCCGGCCTCGCCGATGACGATCTTCAGGTGCGGCCGGTGTTCGAGGACGCCGGCGAAGATGATCGACATCAAGACATCGGCCATGTGCATCTGAAAGCTGGTGATGCTGGCGGCCCGCGCCGCCAGCAGCGTCTTGCCGCTGAGCTGGGAGAAATCGCGCCGCGCGCCGCCGATCGTGTGGAAATGCAGCGCCAGGCCGCTCGCCGCGGCGGCGTCCCACACCGGCGCCCACCAGGGATCCCACAGCGGCGTCATGTCGAATTTGCGGGCGATTTCGAGGCCGCGCACGGCGCCGCGAGCGGCTACCCGCTCGATCTCGGCCACCGCCGCCTCGCGGCTGTGGTTCGGAATGCAGGCGAGCCCGGCATAGCGTTCGGGGTGCTGCGAGCAGAACCCGGCGAGCCAGTCATTGTAGATGCGCAGCATCTCGCCGGCCGCCTCGTCGTCGTTGAGCCGGCTCGTCGCGCCGAGGATGCCGTAGAGCACTTCGGCCTGGATGCCGTCGCGGTCCTGGTCCTTGAGGCGCAAATCGGGGTTCGTCAACCGACGCACCCGCTTCTGTTCGTCGTCGTAGAGACCGGTCGAGGCCATGCGGTCGGAGCGGTGGATCGCGCCCGGCACATATTGCCGGCCAGCCGACCCCATACCGGCGTCGAGGCCGAACGACGCGCCGTTCTTGGTGACCCATTCGCGCCCGCGCGGCCCCTCGGTCACATAGGGCATGCGCTCCTTGAACTCGCGGCCGGCGTTCGAGGTGAACAGGTCGGGCGGCAGCCAGATCAGATCGATATGGCAATCGGCCGAAATGACATCGTATTTCATCGCGCTGCCCTCCGCTCCTGTCGCGCCGGGACAGCCTACCGCGCTCGATGCGCGGCGCATAGCCCGCTCACATGCCAAGCATATTGGCTGTCATCCTCGCGCTTGACCCGAGGATCTGAAAGAGATGGCCGGGTCGAGCCCGGCGCTGACGGCGGGCGAGAATGTCTCCGCAGGCGTCGCTAGATCTGCACGATCGAGGAGAAGTCCCAGGCGACGTCCTTCGGGTTTTCGCCGATCCGCACGCTGGTCTTGCCGGGAAAATGGTAGGGCGGCACCGGCAGGTTGTAGGGCGCCGGCACGCCGGCGAAGACGCGCGCCGAGAGGTCGTACTTCGAGCCGTGGCACGGGCAGAAATAGCCGCCCGGCCAGTTCGCGCCGAGAAAGCCGCCCTTTTCCGGCTGGAATTCCGGAATGCAGCCGAGATGCGTGCAGATGCCGACGACGACGAGGTATTGCGGGTTGATCGAGCGGTGCCAGTTCTGCGCATAAGGCGGCTGCTGCCCGACCGTCGAATCGGGATCGGCAAGCAGGCTGGTGTCCTGCTTTGCCTGCAGCATTTTCAGCTGCTCCGGCGTGCGGTGGACGATGAAGACCGGCCGGCCGCGCCAGCTGACGATGATCTGCTGACCGGGTTTTACCGGCGCCAAGTCGATGTCGATGGGCGCGCCGGCGGCGATCGTATCGGCCGCCGGGTTGAGGGAATCGATGAACGGCCACGCGGTCACCGCCGCCCCGATGACGCCCAGGGCACTGGCGGCAAGAACCAGAAAATCGCGGCGCGTCTCTTCGGGCGGCCCGTGCCGGTCAATGTACGTATGATCGGTCATTCCGCTGATCCAGGCTCGTCATGCTCGAATAGGGCCATCGCCGTGCGCGCCGCGCAACGGCCAAATCCGCCGTGCGACTTTATGTCGGCGGCGCCGCCTCGGGCCAGCGAGCGACGTCGAGGAATGTGCTCTGATAGGTCGCGCCGTCGCCGAGATCGGTATAGCGGTCCGAGCACAACAGGTTGATCGCGCCGGCGACGGTCTCGCCGTCGGGCCGCTGCCCGGGCACGAGCACGACGCCCGGCAATACCTCGTCGCTGACCCGCAGCACGAGGCCGGCCGTCCCGCGATCGTTGTAAAGCCGCACCCGGTCGCCGTCGGCAAGGCCGCGCCGCGCCGCCTCGTCCGGGTGCAATACGCAATGCGGCTCGCCTTCGCGGCGGCGCAGAAAGCCGACGCCCGCATAGGCCGTATGCGCCTGGAAATAGCCGGGCGCGGTCAGGAGGCGCAGCGGCCAGCGCGCCCGATCCTGCTCTTCCTGCGGATCGGGCCGCCAGTCGGGCATCGGCGCGCCGCCGGCGGCAGCAAGCTGTTCGGAATAGAATTCGAGCCGCTGCGACGGTGTGCGGAATTGCTGCCCCCCGTGCGGCGCCATGCGCATCGGCCGGCCGGAGCGCACCTCTGCGGCATCGAGCGCCGCGGCCGCGCCGCGCGCGCCGCGGAACAGCTCGGCCATCGCCTCGCGCGGCGTCATGCGGAAAACCGGGTCGTCGAGGCCGAGGCGCTGCGCCAATTCCTGCGCCAGGCGAAAGTTCGACCATGCTTCGCCCTGCGGCGGCACGGCGGCGCGGCCGTACTGCAGATAGTAGGCGCCATAGGCGCGGTAGAGGTCGTCGCATTCGAGATAGGTCGCGGCCGGCAATACGATATCGGCGTAGCGTGCGGTGACGGACAGAAACGGGTCGTGCACGACCGTGAACAGATCCTCGCGCATGAGGCCGCGGCGCACCGCGCCGGCATCGGGGCAGGTCACCGCCGGGTTGTTGGCGGCGATGAACAGCGCGCGCAGCGGCGGATCATGCAGCGCGAGGAGCGCCTCGCCGAGCCGCGAATGATTGACGAACCGCGTCTGTGCCGGGCCGGACGGTTTCCGGAGCGCGTCGTAATTCAGTTCGCATGACGCCGCCGTCATCAGCAGCGCCCCGCCGCCGTACCGTCCATAGGCGCCGGTGGCGCCGGGCAGCAGGGCGACGGCGCGCAGCGCCTCGCCGCCGCGCGCCAGCCGCGTCATGCCCTCGCCGATGCGGATGAACGAGCGCCGGGCGGCGCCGTAGCGTGCCGCGAAGGTTTCGACCTCGGCGACCGCAAGACCGGTGATCTCGGCAACGCGGGCGGGCGGAAAACGCGGCAGAACCGCCGCTGCGAGCCGTTCGAAGCCGCACGTGTGCGCAGCGATGTAAGCGCGATCCACAAGCCCGTCGCGCGCCAGGATGTGCATGACGCCGAGCGCCAGCGCCGCGTCGGTGCCGATCCGCAATTGCAGGTGTGAATCGGCAAGCCGCGCGGTGCGGCTTTTGCGCGGGTCGATAACGACAAGCGGCACGCCGCGTTTGCGCGCTGCCTCGGCCTTCGCCCAGAAATGCACGTTGGTGGCGGCAAGATCGGCGCCCCAGGCGACGATCAGGTCCGCGTGATCGACGCTTTCCGGATCGGCGCCGCCGATCGGCCCGACCGTCAGGTTCCAGGCTTCCTCGCAGCACGTATCGCAAACGGTGCCGGCGATGAGGCGCGTTGCGCCGAGCGCATGGAACAGGCCCAGCAGCAGCCCGCGGTTCAGCTGACCCTGATGCGCGCTATAGGCATAGCCGAGGATCGCCGTCGGCCCCGACTCGGCGATGACCTGCCGCCAGCGGCCGCAGACCTCAGCCAGCGCGTCGTCCCAGCCGATCGGCGCGAACGACCCCTCGCCCTTGTCGCCGATCCGCCGCAGCGGCGTGCGGATGCGCTCGGGCGAATGCACGAGTTCGGCATCGCGCCCGACCTTGGCGCAGGCAAACCCGGCAGTGAACGGCTGCTCCGGGTCGCCCCGGATGCTGCGGACGCGGCCGCCTTCGACCTCGGCCAGCAGCGAGCACATATCGGGGCAGTCATGCGCGCAGACGACGCGAACCGTTGTCACCGACCCCACCTGAAAAGCGCTGTCCCGGCGAAAGCCGGGACCCACGACCCGCTTGGCAGAACGGGGAAGAGGGCCCCGACCGGCGTCGGGGCAGCGTCATGAAGCCCGGCGTTACGCCGGATGGAACACCAGCGTACGTACCTCGATGCTCTGCCGCGGCGCCGCATCGCTCGGCGTCGTCGGGTCGGTGAACGCGGTATGCGGCATGAAACGCGCCGGGATGTCGGTGCGCGTGTCGGCGATTTTCAGCAGCAGCGCCTCGTCGCGCCGCATTTCGGGCACATAATACCACTCGTGCGCCGGGTTGTATTTGACCGAGTAGGTCTCGCCGACCCGCTCGCGATAGACCAGATCGGACGGCACGAGGTCGCCCGGCGACAGCGTTCGCGAGTCGCACACGGCGAGCGGCGCGTCGCGCAACGGTTCGTAGAGGATCGGCCGCCACACGTTGATGACCTGCACGCGGCCCTTCAGCAGTTCCTCGGCCTCGTCCGGCAGCAGGTCGCGAACTCGCTGCGGCCCCGAGCGGGCGGTATGGTCGACATGCACACGACTCGCCGGCTGGCGCGGGCCGCTGCGCGAGCGGTCCACCTGGCCGGGGATGCGCCGGCGCTGCAGATGGTCGAAGATGAAGATGCGGGCGGCGCCGGTCACTTGCTTCAGGAACGCTTCGACCTCCGGGTAATAGACCCGGCGCACCTCGTCATCATCCCAGAAATCGCGGACAGCGCTGCGCTGTTCTTTCAGCGCGAAGCCCTGCGCGTCGAGCGACAACTCGTCCTGGATCGGCCGCAGGTCGTGGATTTTCATCGTGTGCGGCTCGTACGGCATGACCGGCGGCGGGTCGCTCTCGTTCCGCTCGTAGGCGTAATAGCGCGGGCGCTCGGTTGTCGGACCGAGATAGTTCAATTCGCCTTCGACATAAGGCAGGCTGTCAATCTTGCTCATTGCTGATCCTCCTTGACGTGCCCCTTCTCGCAAGGGGAGTTGATTGGCTCTAGTACGGCGGGAAGCGGAAGCTGTCGTACGGCACATCGCGATAGGGCGATCCTAGCCGCTCGATTACCCGCAGCGCTATCTTCGAAAATGAGCGGCCGATGGACCGGATGACACCATGCGGCTTTGTCGGCTGCCTTATCAGCGTGCCGACGCCGTCGACTGTTGAACTCGTGCTCATTACGCCCTCCAAAACGGCTTGTTGACGATGAACTCGGCCTCAGCTCGGCTGAGCCCGATGTCCCGCAGCGTGCGGCAATCCAGCCGGGCCAGTTCGCCGCGCTCCCGGGCGCGCCGGCGCCATTCGCCCAGCGCTGCGAAAACCCAATGCGCCGCATCGGCCAGTGCATCGAGCGCATCGCGCCGTCCCCGCCTGGCGACGGGTGCATGGCTGGAATGCAGATTGATCGCACTCATATGAGGTCTCCTAAACTCGGTTCCTGCCCGGACAGGCCGGCTGCAAGCTCCTTGTGCAAGAGATGGCCTTTGTCAGATGCTGCAACAAACGAGAGTTTCTCAGCCGCGACGTTAGGAAACCTCATATCTGATGCAGACCCACCTGCCCCCGCTCAGCGCCCTGCGCGCCTTTGAGGCCGCCGCCCGATTAAAGAGCTTCAGCAAGGCCGCTGACGAACTGCACGTCACGCCGGCGGCGATCAGCCATCAGATTCACGCCCTCGAAGCCGACCTCGGCGTCAGCCTGTTTCATCGCCACAGCCGGGCCGTCGAACTGACCGCTTCGGCCCGGTTGCTGTTGCCCGGTCTGTCGGAAGCCTTTGCCGGCATCCAGGCGTCGGTGCGACGGCTGCGTTCCCACAACGATACGGGTACGCTGACCATCGCCGCTTCGCCGTCGATCGCAGCCAAATGGCTGGTGCTGCGGCTGCACCGCTTCCAGGAGCAATGGCCCGACATCGACGTGCGGATTTCGACGAGCGATACGATCGTTGATCTGACCCGCG
>DATJSO010000240.1:0-16589 GCA_035504075.1 Allostellaceae bacterium
GTGCCGTTCCCGGTGCTGAGCGCGCTGACCCATTTCCCCCAGGATTTCGGCGGCGCCTTGGTGCGCGCCGCCGCGTAAGGAGGCAGGCCATGCCCCTCGTCCCTGACACCGATTACGGCACACCGGCGCTGACGGCGGAAAAGATGGTGTCGCTGACGATCGACGGGTTCTCCGTCACCGTGCCGGAAGGCACCTCGATCATGCGCGCGGCAATGGAGATCGGCATCAAGGTGCCGAAGCTCTGCGCCTATGACATGGTCGATGCGTTCGGCTCGTGCCGCTTGTGTCTGGTCGAGATCGAGGGCCGCGCCGGCACGCCGGCCTCGTGCACGACGCCGGTCGCCGAGGGCATCAAGGTCACGACGCAGAACCAGCGGCTGGGGCGCATCCGCCGCAACGTCATGGAGCTCTACATCTCCGACCATCCGCTCGACTGCTTGACCTGTTCGGCCAACGGCAATTGCGAATTGCAGGACATGGCGGGCGCCGTGGGCTTGCGCGAGGTGCGCTACGGCTATGCCGGCGAAAACCACCTCGACGCCGAGAAGGACGCCTCCAACCCCTATTTCACGTTCGATCCGGCGAAATGCATCGTCTGCTCGCGCTGCGTGCGCGCGTGCGAGGAGGTACAGGGCACGTTTGCCTTGACAATCGACGGGCGCGGCTTTGCCAGCCATGTCGCGGCCGGCATGGACGAGGGGTTTCTCGGCTCGGAATGCGTCTCGTGCGGCGCCTGCGTGCAGGCCTGCCCGACCGCGACCTTGATGGAAAAATCGGTCATCGACGCGGGCCAGCCGGAGCATTCGGTGGTGACGACCTGCGCCTATTGCGGCGTCGGCTGCAGCTTCAAGGCCGAGATGAAGGGCGACCAAGTCATCCGCATGGTGCCATGGAAGGACGGCAAGGCCAATCACGGCCACAGCTGCGTCAAGGGCCGCTTCGCCTGGGGCTATACCCAGCACAGGGACCGCATGCTGAAGCCGATGGTCCGCGAGCGCATCACCGATCCGTGGCGCGAAGTGTCATGGGAGGAAGCGATCGGCCGCGTCGCGTCGGAATTCCGCCGGATACAGGCGCAACACGGCAAGGGTGCCATCGGCGGCATCACCTCGTCGCGTTGCACGAACGAGGAAACCTTTCTCGTGCAGAAGCTCGTGCGCGCCGTGTTCGGCAACAACAATGTCGATACCTGCGCGCGCGTCTGCCATTCGCCGACCGGCTACGGCTTGAGCCGGACGTTCGGCACCTCGGCCGGTACGCAGGATTTCGACTCGGTCGAAGACGCCGACGTCATCATCGTCATCGGCGCCAACCCGACCGATGCGCATCCGGTCTTTGCCTCGCGCATGAAAAAGCGGCTGCGCCAGGGCGCCAAGCTCATCGTCATCGACCCGCGCCGCATCGATCTCGTCCGCTCGCCGCATATCGAGGCGGACTTCCACCTGCCGCTATTGCCCGGCACCAACGTCGCGATGGTCAACGCGCTGGCGCATACGATCGTCACCGAAGCGCTCACCGACGCCGCCTATGTTCGCGAGCGCTGCGATCTTGATGCCTACGCCGCATGGGAAGCATTCATCCGCCAGCCGGAAAACAGCCCGGAGACGGTAGCCGCCTATACCGGCGTTCCCGCCGAGAATATTCGCGCCGCCGCCCGGCTCTACGCGACCGGCGGCAACGGCGCGATCTATTACGGGCTCGGCGTCACCGAGCACAGCCAGGGCACGACGACGGTCATGGGCATGGCGCACCTGGCGATGATCACCGGCAATGTCGGCAAGCGCGGCGCCGGGGTAAATCCGCTGCGCGGCCAGAACAACGTGCAGGGCTCGTGCGACATGGGTTCGTTCCCGCACGAACTGTCGGGCTACCGCCATCTGTCCGACAGCACGACCCGCGAGATGTTCGAGCGCGATTGGGGGGTCAGCCTCGATCCGGAGCCGGGGCTGCGCATCCCGAACATGCTCGATGCGGCCGTCGACGGCAGCTATCGCGGCATCTACATCCAGGGTGAGGACATCCTGCAATCCGACCCCGATACGCACCACGTCGCCGCCGGTCTCGCGGCAATGGAATGCGTTGTCGTGCAGGATCTCTTCCTCAACGAGACCGCGCGTTACGCGCATGTCTTCCTGCCCGGCTCGACGTTCCTCGAAAAGGACGGGACGTTCATCAACGCCGAGCGGCGCATCGGCATCGTGCGCAAGGTCATGCAGCCGAAAAACGGCTATGCTGACTGGGAGATCACCCAGCTGATCGCCAGGGCGATGGGGAAGGATTGGGATTACACTCATCCCTCGCAGATCATGGACGAGATCGCGCGCCTGACGCCGACCTTTGCCGGCGTCTCGTTCGAGCGGGTTGCAAAAGAATCGTTGCAGTGGCCGGTCAACGACAAGGCGCCCGACGGCACGCCGATCATGCATGTCGGCACCTTCGTGCGTGGCAAGGGCAATTTCCTCATCACCGAATACGTGCCGACGGACGAGAAGACAGGGCCGCGCTATCCGCTGCTCTTAACCACCGGGCGCATCCTCAGCCAATACAATGTCGGCGCTCAGACGCGGCGCACCGCGAACACGGTCTGGCACGAGGAGGACCGGCTCGAAATTCATCCGCACGACGCTGAAGACCGCGGCATCCGCGACGGCGACTGGGTGCTGCTGCGCAGCCGCGCCGGCGAGACGAGCCTGCGCGCCAAGATCACCGACCGGGTGGCGCCGGGAGTCGTCTACACGACCTTCCACCATCCCGATACGCAGGCCAACGTCATCACCACCGACTATTCGGATTGGGCGACCAACTGCCCCGAATACAAGGTGACGGCGGTGCAGGTGTCACCATCGAACGGGCCGTCCAAGTGGCAGGAGGAATACGAGGCGCTGAGCCGTGAGACCCGGCGCGTCGTGCAGGTCGAGGCCGCCGAGTGACATCGCGGACGCCTGCACCGCTCTTCCGCGCGCGCCGAACGGCATGGCGCGCCGGGGAATTGTCGGTCGGCGAGCGGGCGATCCCGGAGGAGACCGCGATCGCATTGACCTACAACCGCGTCACCCACGCGGTGATGATGGCGACGCCAGCAGACTTGGAGGATTTCGCCGTCGGCTTCAGCCTGTCGGAAGGCATCATCGCCAGCCCCGCGGAGATCGACTCGCTGGAGGTTGTGCCGGGACCGGACGGCATCGAATTGCGCATGTGGCTGGCCGAGCCGCGCGGCGATGCCTTTACCGACCGGCGCCGCCACCTTGCCGGGCCGACCGGGTGCGGGTTGTGCGGCATCGAAAGCCTGGAACAGGCGATGCGGCGACCGTCGCGGGTGCGCGCTGATCTGCGCGTCTCGGCGGATCTCGTTCGTACCGCAGTCGCCATGCTGCCGGCGGCGCAGCGCATCAACCACGAGACGCGCGCAGTTCATGCCGCTGCCTTCTGGGAACCCGGTCGGGGCCTCATCGCGTTGCGCGAGGATGTCGGCCGGCACAACGCGCTTGACAAGCTCGCCGGTGCTCTGGCGCGGAGCCGCATCTCGGCCGCGCGGGGCATTGTCCTGCTGACCAGCCGCGTCTCGGTCGAGATGGTGCAGAAGGCGGCGGTCATGGGCGCGCCGATCATTGTTGCGGTCTCGGCGCCGACGGCGCTCGCACTGCGCACCGCCGAGGCTGCCGGCATCACGCTGGCGGCGATCGCCCGCGACGACGGATTTGAGCTGTTCACCCACCCCCAACGCATCGCGACAACGGTGGTCGAGCATGTCGCCTGACAAGCTCGTGTATATGGCCAACCAGATCGGCAGATTCTTTGCCGGTCAGGGCGAAGAAAAAGCCGTGCCGCTGATCGCCGATCACCTCGTCAAATTCTGGGACCCGCGCATGCGCAAGGAAATCGTCGCGCTTCTTGCCGATGGCGGCAGCGGCCTCGATCCCGCCGTGCGCAGAGCGGTTGCAACGCTCGACTGAACGTCGTAATTCGCCGTCCTCAATCACCGTTTCCGGTCTGAAAATCGCCCGCCTGCGGCGGTGCGATCGGCGTGAACAGGGTGCGGTCCGGTTTCAGGTCGAGCAGCGGCGTCCCATCGAGACAATCAAGGCCGCGCACCAGCACGGTCGAACCTTCAATCCTGACGAGATTGGCGATCGAGGTGCCGATCGGGTTGGGCCGCACCGGCGAGCGCAGGGAAAACGTACCGCGCCCAGTCCCGTCGTTGGCCGGGCTTTGGCGGACGAGGTCACGCCGGGAGAGGTGCAGCCAATAGAGCACTTCCACCCGTTCGTATTGCGCCAGCCCGTTCAGACCGTCGGCCCATGGATTGAAGACCTCGATGCGGCAGAGCGGCCCGTCGAGCCGCCCCTGCCGCGGCGTTTCGAGCCGCGATGTCCAGGGTGTGGAAATGCGTCCGATGAAATACAACCCGGCATCCGTCGCAATCGGCAGCGTAACGGCGACCTCGGCTTCACGAATTTCATTCTCGCGGACCACGCGACCGATCTCCTTTTATTTCTTCAAACATATCCTGATGGATTACCCGGGCACAGCAACAAGTCGCGAATCGCGCCGGGCCTGGATTGCCCTGACCGGCGCCGCATCGTGCAACTGCCTCAGGTAGGTTGCTCGCCGGGCGAGGGTGAGAGCCGTTCCACAGGATCGGCGAATGTTCGCGCCGGCGGGTCTGCCAGCGCCGCGGCGAGCGCCTCGAGGTGCTGCGCGCCGGCGGCATGCGCAGCGGCCTCGATGGCGCGGTAACGGCGGATGACGGCCACTCCGGCCTCGGTCAGGCGGGCGCCGCCGCCGCGAGCGCCGCCGTGATGGGCGGCGACCAGCGGCTCGCGAAAGCAGCGATTGAGGCTATCGACCAGGAGCCAGGCGCGGCGGTACGACATTCCCATGCGCCGGCCGGCCGCCGAGATCGAACCAACCGCGTCAATCAGTTCCAGCAATCTGATCTTGCCGGGCCCTATCTGGCGTTCTCCTTCAAAGTCGACGCGGACCGTCAGCCGCGCCGCCGGCCTCGCTGCCGCCTCTCTGCCGCGACGCTCCGCGGGTGTCACAACGGCTCCTCCCACATTCTGCTCGACCCGCCGCCGAGAGCGCTTGTTCCCCGCCTCCGCCGGCCATCATGCCCGCCTATGGACGATCAAACCACTGCGGCGTTAGCCTTCCGGTGCATCACGCAGCCAAAGGAAGCGCCGGCATGAGGCTCAGCGCACGCAATCAGATCACCGGCAACGTCGTCAGCGTGCAGCGCGGCGCGACGACCGGACACGTGCGAATCGACATCGGCAACGGCGTGATCATCACGTCGTCGATCACCAACGAAGCCATTGACGAGCTGGGGCTCGTGGTCGGCGACGAGGCGATCGCCGTTATCAAAGCCTCGGATGTGATGGTGGCGAAACCGGGACCATGACCGGGAGGATCTTCGCGGTCGGTGCGGCGGCGATCGTCGCGCTCACCGCGCCGTTCTGGCGCTCGCCGAGATCTCTCGCGATTTTGAAGACAAGCCGGTTATTTTTGGCTGACCGCGCAGACGGCAAGGTTGCCGACGACGAACGAAGATCGCCGCCGGGGACCGTCATCGCCGCAATTTCAGCGGACTACGAGCGGCGCGCGGAAAGATAGGCAGGAAAATCCGCCTCCGTTCGGCTGCCGGCGGCGGCGAGCCAATCGCACAGCGCCGCGACGTCCGGAGCGTCGCGGGCCGCGGCTCGGGCATAAGCGAAATAGCCGCGGGTTCTGAGCGCCGGCTCGGGTATCGGCATCACCAGCCGCCCCTGGCGCAGTTCGTCGGCGATCAGTGCAAGCGGACCCATCAGCACGCCGAGCCCCTCGATCGCCGCCTGAATGGCAAAGTAGAAATGTTCGAAGACGTGCTCGCGCAGCGGCTTCAATTGCGGCACGCCGGCGGCGGCCAGCCAGCACGGCCATGCCTCGGGCAGGGTGGCCGAATGCAGCAGCGTGTGCCGCACCAGGTCGTCGGGCTGCCGCAGCGGATGTATCCGCTGCAGTTCCGGGCTGAGGATCGGCAGCCGGGTTTCGCCGAGGAAACGCCGACCGACCCAACCCGGCTGCCGCACCGGGCCGGAGATCACCACCTCGACCGCCATGCGAAACTGCTCGGCCGGCGTGCTCGCGGTGAGGATGCGCAATTCGAGGCCGGGATGGTCGCGCTGGAAATCCGAGAGGCGCGGGATCAGCCAGCGCATCGCAAAAGTCGGCAGCGCCGATACCCGAATCGTGCCGGCGGCGGGCGTGGCATGGCGCAATTGCAGCGTCGCCTCCGCCAGGCGATCGAGGGCGGGGCCGGCCTCCGCCAGCAGCCCGGCGCCGGCCGGTGTCGGCACCGCGCTGCGGCTCGTGCGCCGGAACAGCGCCGTGCCAAGCCAGGCTTCCAGGACGCTGATTTGCCGGCTGACCGCACCGTGCGTGACGCCGAGCTCCGCCGCCGCGCGGGTGAAGCTGCCGAGCCGCGCAGCGGCCTCGAAGGCCTTGATCGCATTGAGCGGAGGTAGGCGCGGGCGCGACATGGCGTGAGTTTTTCTAACAACCGCCGTCAGAACAAGTGGTTTGTCATCGAAACGTCATCAGCGCCAAATGGGCGCCATGACGATAACCGCCCTGACGCCTGCCAGCCGATCCGCCGGCGCCGAACGCGGCCGGTGGCGCGTCGCCGCAGTCGCTTGCGGCGCCCATGCGCTGCATGACGGGCTGACGGATACGCTGTATCTGCTGCTGCCCATCTTCCAGACCGAATTCGCGCTCAGCTATGCCGCGGTCGGCATGCTGCGCGCGCTCTACGCCGGCGCCATGGCGGGGGCGCAGCTGCCGGCGGCGCGGCTGGCGCAGCGTCTCAGCCGCGCCGGGCTGCTCGCGGCCGGGACCGCGCTCGCCGGCGCCGCCTACTTATGCCTCAGCGAGACATCGAGTATCGCCGTGCTGGCCGCGGCGCTGCTCGTCGGCGGGATCGGGTCGAGCACGCAGCACCCGATCGGTTCGAGCCTGGTCGCCGCCGCTTATGAGGGGCCCGCTTCGCGCGGCGCTCTCGGCACGTATAATTTCGCCGGCGATCTCGGCAAAATGGCATTGCCGTCGCTGGCCGCCGGCCTGATCGCCCTGGTGGCATGGCGCTGGGCCGCATCGCTGCTCGGCGTTATCGCCATCGTCGGCGCCGCCGCGATCCTGCTGCTGTCGCGGCAGCTGCATGGCCGCCGCGGCGAACCGGCACGGATTGCGCCTGCCGCGGGAACGCCGCCGCGCGCGGCGGCAGCGGCGCGCGACGGCTTCGCCGTGCTGCTGGCGATCGGCATCATCGACAGCGCGACGCGAATGGGATTCCTGACGTTCCTGCCGTTTCTGCTGCGCGCGAAAGGCGCGGCGCTGCCGGAGATCGGCATCGCGCTGACGCTGCTGTTTGCCGGCGGGGCAGCCGGCAAGCTGGTCTGCGGCTTTCTCGGCGCGCGCTGCGGCATGCTGCCGACCGTGCTCGTCACGGAAGGGGCGACCGCCGCCGCTATCCTTGCCCTGCTGCCGCTGTCGCTTGCCGCAACCCTGGCGCTGCTGCCGCTCATCGGCATCGTGCTTAACGGCACCTCCTCGGTGCTTTGCGGCACGGTGCCGGAGCTGGTGACAGCCGAGCGCCGTGAAAGAGCGTTCGGCGTCTTCTACACCGGGACGATCGGCGCCGGCGCAGTCTCTCCCGTGCTTTGCGGCCTGTTCAGCGATGCGGTCAGCCTGCCGGCGGCGATGCTGCTTGTCGCCTCGGCTGTGCTGCTGACGCTGCCGCTGGCGTGGCGGCTCAGCCGCATCATCGGCCCGACGGCGTAGGCCCATGATCCCCCGTCGCAGCCTGGTCGTCACGGTTATCGGCGCGACCCAGACGATCGCCTGGGCCTCCGGGTATTACATGCCGGCGATCCTCGGCGCTCCGGTCGCACATGCGTTGCATCTGCCGGCCAGCCTCTTTTTCGCCCTGTTTTCCGGTGCGTTGCTGCTGTCGGCGCTGGTTGGCCCGGTAGTCGGGCGGCTGATCGACCATTACGGCGGCCGCCTCGTCCTTGCCGTTTCGAACGTGGTGCTCGCCGCCGGCCTTGCGGCGCTCGGCGCCGCGCACGGGATCGTCGGGCTGACGATCGCGTGGGTTGTGCTCGGCCTCGGCCTCGGCATGGGCCTCTACGACCCGGCCTTCGCGACGCTGACTTGGCTCTACGGTCGCGAGGCTCGCGCCGCGATCACCGGCATCACGCTGATCGCCGGTTTTGCCAGCACGATCGGATGGCCGGCGAGCGCACTGTTTCTCGATCATTTCGGCTGGCGTTGGGCCTGCCTCATCTGGGCCGGCCTCAACCTGTTCCTCGCCGGCCCGGTCAATCTGCTGCTGATCCCCCGCCGCGGCCTGCCGCCTGCGCGGCCGCGCCCGACAGCCGAAATCCGCGAGGTCGAGCCGCCGCGCGGCGCGATGCCGATCCTCGCCTTCTTCTTCTCGGCGAGTTGGTTCGTCCAGGGCGCGATGGCGGCCCATCTTCCGGGACTGCTGATGACGGCGGGCGCCTCGCCGACCGCAGCGATCGCCGCGGCCGCGATGGTGGGTCCGGCTCAGGTCGGCTCGCGGATCGTCGAGTTCGGCCTGCTGCGCTCGGTCAATCCGGTCATATCGGCCCGCATCGCCGCGGTGCTGCACCCGATCGGCGCCGGTTTCCTGGTCGCATTCGGCGGCCCGGCCGTCGCCGCCTTTGCGGTACTGCACGGCGCCGGCAACGGCATGATCACGATCGCGAAGGGAACGCTGCCGCTGTCCCTGTTCGGACCGTACGGTTACGGCCGGCGCAGCGGCCTGTTGTCGGCGCCGGCGCGGGTATCTCAATCGGCGGCGCCGTTCCTGTTCGGCCTGCTCCTCGATCATGTCGGGACGAGCGCGGTCTACCTGTCGGCCGGGCTCTCCCTGGCCGCGTTCGCATCGCTCTTTGCGCTGCGGTCGCGCGCCACCGCAGTCGCGGCTTCGTCAGCCGCCCGGAGCGGCTGAACAGCGGCGCGCGGGTCGGGCTTGCTCCGGCCGCAAATTCTCTTCGAATTCGGCCAGGCGCTGCAGCAGCGGCGCGATTCCGGGCTCCTCGACGAGGCCGATCGCCGCGTCGATCGATACCCAGGACAGTCTGCGCTCACCCTTCTCGGGCCACTTCTTCAGGCGTTCCGTTACCCGCAGCAGATATACTTCAACCGTCGCCGCACGCACCGCACCCGACCGCAGGCGTTTGAAATAGGTATAAAAGCCGAGCGGCGTCGAACGCACGACGCCGCGGACGCCAGCCTCTTCGTAGGCCTCCTGTTCGGCGGCGGCGCAGGGCGCCGAGCCGGAATCAATATTCCCCTTCGGAATAATCCACCGGCCGGTCTCGCGCGATGTCATCAGCAGCACGCGGACTTCGCCGGCCACTATCCGATACGCAATTGCGCCGGCCTGATGAAGGATCGCGCCCGTCACCCCCGCTGTCCCAAGGTTGGAGCAAGCCATTTGGGAGCTTGATGCGTCGTTTCAACCTGCTCGATACACTCAGTCTAAATAAATTCGTTTCGAAATCTTGACGCTCAGGCGCATGCCGGGCTTGACCCGGCCATCTCCAGACCCGCGGGTCAAGCCCGCGGGAGACGTCGGAAACGGATCGATGCCGGTCAATGAGACCGCGCTAGAATCTAGCTGCGGTGCAGCAGCAGCTTGTCGAGTTCGAACCACACGCCGTCCAAGGCTTGCGCCATGATCGCGGCGTCGCGCAGCGTCTGCGGCAGCAATTCGGGGCGGCGGCGCAGCACCTCTTCGGTCACATCGAGCGACTCTTCGGCATGGCGTTCCTCGACGCCCTGGGCAAAGCACTCGGCGAAATAGGGTTCGTCGACAACCCACGGGAAATGCACCGCGAGCGCGTCCGCCAGCGCCCGCATCCAATCGTCCGACAACATTTCGACGACGCACCACGGGCCGAGCGAACGGGCGTAAAGCTCCGGCACGAGCCGCACGAAATTCGCCGCGTCGCCGTCGAGAAGCCGGCACAGAGAGGCGGCGTCGCCGAATTCTTCGTCGTCGAGCAGCAGCCTGGCGCCCATTCGCCGGAACGCCCGCGTCAATTGATAATGGTGCGTATCGCCGCCGGGCAGCCCGTCGTCATCGATGAAGATCTGCAGCTTGCGCTTGCGCATCGCGGGGCTGTCAAGATGCGGCAGATGATAAACCGCGGCCCGGGTCGCATGCATTGCCGCCTGGTAGATCAGGTGAATGCGGCCTAACAGCATCGGCGATCGGGCGATCGTCGGCGATGCATCCGCGAGCCGCGCGAAAAACGGCATCCGCGAGGGCCGATGGTCGCGGGCGATCGCGTCGATTTCGCCTCGGAAGTGGGCGGCCTCGTCGGTTTGTATCGCAACGACGGCGGGCTCGAATTCAACCGGCTTCCGCAACACGTTTATCCGCATACCCGCAACTCCGTTAAATGCAAATTGGCGCTGCGTTGCCGATCCAAACGCCGACGGTCGCCGCGACTTGCCGCTTTATCGCTGCAATCGCCTAACGACCGGTAAACGTGGTTGGCAATTATGGTGAATTGTCATGATGCATGGACACGCCCGCCCGCCCGCCGGGCGATTACCGACATATGGTTAATTCGAATTTTTAAAGGTACGTTTTATATTAGGTTTTTATTTACCGCATTCGGAGCGTCGCTTCGCTGCGGCAGCGGGGCATCGTTCTGCCAGCCGCCGGGCGAAGCGCTCGACCCCGCCGGAAAATCTCGTGTGAGATCCTCCGGGCGAGGCAACGCGACCAGAGCGCGTCAGGCGTCGGGCGGGAAGAACACCAGCGTGCGCACCTCGATGCTTTCGCGCGGCGGCGCGCCGGGGGTCAGCGGGTTCTCGAACGAGGTGTGGAACGACAGTCGCGCGCGGCCGTCATTGGCGCTGTCGTGGACGCGGATCAACAGCACCTCGTCGGTCTGCTGCTCCGAGAAATAGTACCAGCGGTGCCGCGGGCTGTATTCGACCCGCGAGGTCTCGCCGCGGACATGGGCGTAGACGAGGTCGCTGGCGATCAAATCGTCGTCGGTGAAGCTGCGCGCGTCGCACAGCGCCAACGGCGAATCCAACACCGGCCCGCGGATCGGCCGCCAGACGTTGACGATGCCGAAGCGGCCCTGCAGCAATTCTTCTGCTTCCTCGGGCAGGTGGTCGCGCACCCGCCTGGGCGCCGAGTTGACCGTGTGGTCGTTGTGCACCTGGCGCGACGGCACCGCCATGCCGGGCTTCGTCGCGTTGCGCACGTTGTGGTCGAAGACGACGACGCGGCTGGCGCCGAGCCTGTCCTTCAGCAATTGCTCGACCTCGGGGTAGTAGACGCGCTTGATCGCGTCGGCATCGTAGAAGTTGGTGACGGAGGTCGGCGCCTTAACGAGCTGAAAGCCGTTGCGGTCGAGGGTAAACTCGTCTTCGCGGCCGCGTGCATCCTCGATCGTTACCGCGCGCGGATCGTCCTCGCCATTCCAGCGCGGCACGCCGGGCGGCGGCTCGATCCGGTAGCGGGCCGGCTTTTCGTCGCCGCGTTTCAGATAGTGCAGCGTCGAGGTCAGCGTCTTCGGGGTAAAGGCAACGTCCAGCGGCATGATCCAACCTCCTGCGAATTACGGTGCGCCGGGGCCAAAAGCCGCTTCTGCGCAACGGTGCCGCCATTATCGCCGCGCATTCGGCTGTGTAAACCGCATTCCGGGGTTCGCCGGCAGAGCCGATCGGCCGTCTACCGTTCTCGGCGCCAGTGCGACGCGGTGGCCGGACATCGGACAAACAAAACGGGCGCAGCCGAGGCTGCGCCCGTCCTTCAACCGAAGCGGCTCAATGACCGTTGGGCGTCGGCGCAGCCGGGGCCGGGGCGGGAGCCGGCGGCATCGGCGCCGGCGCCGGAGCCGGCATCGCGGCGGGAGCCGTCGTGCTTTCGGTCGTCGTCTTCTTTGTCATGTGATGCATGACGACGTGATGGCGCGTCATGTGATGCATGACGACGTGGCGGCGATGCATGACGTGATGCGGGGCGGGGCCGAGCCGACGCACCACCGAATGGCAATGCATGCGGCGGTGCCGGATGATTGCGCATGTCGTGATCCGCTCAAAACGGATCCCATGGTGGATAAAATGCACGACGTGGCGATACATCGGCGCCGGTGCCGGCGCGACCATCGGCGGCGGTGGCGGCGGCGCAGCCATCGGGGGCGGCGGCGGCGGGGCCGGTGCTGGCGGCGGCGGCGCGGCCTCCGGTGTGCAGGCGGCGAGCAGCGCCAATGCGGCGACAACGATCAACGGTTTGACGGATTTGAGCACGGAACTCTCTCCTGAATGAGGCGGCGCCATATGCAACAAGATTGCACATAGCATTTCCGTCCG
Source organism: Allostellaceae bacterium (assembly GCA_035504075.1). Classification (GTDB taxonomy): domain Bacteria; phylum Pseudomonadota; class Alphaproteobacteria; order ATCC43930; family CGMCC-115725; genus DATARH01. The sequence goes on from DATJSO010000240.1 coordinate 12,403, forward strand.
CGCCACTAAAGCGTCTATTTTAAGAAGCCCCAGGGTTGCATTAAACCCGTGTGTTTCCGCCTCGCGATGGCGGCGTTGCGCACCGCTCGGCCCGCGCGGGGCACCGAATCGCTCAGCCCTGCCGTCCGGTATGGCGCAGCCGGTAGTGGGCGCCGACGGTCGGCAGGCCGTCAGCGGCGACGATACCGCGCCCGCTCAGGTCGATCAGATGCGCCAGAACCGAGCGGCCGGCCGCCGGGCGCAGCGCCGGGTTGAGCCCGGCATAGAGCCGATTGACGATCTCCTCGATCCTCTCGCACCCCCCCTTGAGGCAATCGACGATGCCGGCCTCGCGCTCGCGGCGATGCGCGATGAAGGCGCGGACGTGACGGTCGGGCTCGGTGATGGCGGGTCCGTGCGTCGGCCAGTAGGTCCGGTCGCGGCGGGCCAGGAGCTTGTCGAGCGATGCCATGTAGGCGGCCATGTCGCCGTCGGGCGGCGCGATGACGCTGGTCGACCAGCCCATGACGTGATCGCCGGAAAACAGGATGCCGGCCTCGGGCAGCGCAAAACAGAGATGGTTCGACGTGTGCCCCGGCGTGTGCACCGCCTCGAACCGCCAATTGCCGCCGACGATCGCGTCGCCGTCATGCACGACGACATCGGGGACAAAATCCCAGTCGCCGCCCTCCTCGCTGCCCTCGTCGCCGCGCCGGCCGCCGGCATGCGGGCCGAACCCGAAGGTCGGGGCGCCGCTGGCCGCCTGCAGCGCCGCCGCCGCCGGCGAATGGTCGCGATGCGTGTGGGTGACGAGAATGTGGGTGACGCGCTCGCCCGCCAGGCTCGCCAGCAATGCCGCGACATGCTCGGCAAGATCGGGGCCGGGGTCGATGACTGCGACCTCGCCGGCGCCGATGACATACGTACCCGTTCCGCGGAAGGTGAACGGTCCCGGGTTGTTCGCGATGATGCGGCGGACACCCGGCGCCACCGGCTCCAGCCGGCCGTATTGAAACGCGAACTCGCGACGAAACGGAATATCGACGGGCATCCGTGCGCTCGCCCCTACCATTTGTTGCGCAGTTCGCGCAGTCGCAGGAACACGGTTTTCTGGTCGGGATGCTCCGGCAGGTCGGGGAACGCCTCGCGCAGGCGGCGGATCACCGAGGGGCTTGTCAGCCGGAAGAATGTGTTGATGTCCTTTTCGAGGCCGAGCGTCGTCACCAGCGCATGGCCGGGGTCCTGCGTTTCCATGTCCGGCAGCAGCGACCTGGCGCGCGCGTTGTCGGGCTCGCGGTCGAGCGTGAACCGCAGATTGTTGCAGATGTAATCGTGGCCCGGGTAGACCAGCGTATCGGCCGGCAAGTTCGCCAATTGCGTCGCAAACGTGTTGTAGAGTTCGTTCGGGTGGCCGCCGTTGTGGCAATTGCCGGCGCCGGCATTGAACAGCGTATCGCCGCAGAACAGGGCCGGCCGGTCGGTGTGCGACAAGACGCAGACATGCGACATCGTATGCCCCGGCGTGTCGAGGCATTCGAGTTCGACGCTGCGCCCGACGCGGATCACGTCGCCGGCCGCTAGGCCGCGGTCGATGCCCTCGATCTGGTCCTTTGCGTTGACGTGCGCCAGCAGCCGGGCGCCGGTCGCCGCGATCATGCGGTCATTGCCGCCGGTGTGGTCGCGGTGATGGTGCGTGTTGAGGATCTGGGTGATGCTCCAGCCCTTGGCCTTCGCCGCCGCGAGGCATTTTTCGGCGTCGAGCGGATCGACCGCCAGCGCCTCGCCGGTATCGGGGCAGGCGATCAGGTAGTTGAAATTGCGTCCGGCATTGGCCGTCCAGATCTGTTCGACGAGCATCCCCGGCTCCCTTCATCAAGGTCTGCTGCACTATAGACCCCCTCTCCCTCACTGAGGGAGAGGGTAGGGCTGAGTGGGCTATCGGCGGCCTTTCGCTCAGCCTTGCCGGAAGAAGCGGCCGGCATTGTCCCAGAACAGCTTTTTCCGCGTCGCGCCGTCGAGGCTCTGCCAGGCCAAAATATTGGCGATCGAATCAGGAAACTGGCATTCCGAATGCGGATAGTCGGAGGCGTACATCAGCACGTCCTCGCCGAGGAACCCCGTCACCATGCGGTACATGTCCTCGCCTTCCTGCCGCTCGATGGTGCAGAAATAGCGGCCGCTCTTCAGGTATTCGCTGGGCTTCATCTGCAACTGCGCGGTCGAGCCGACATAGGCGTACTGCTCGTCCATGCGGCGACCCCAGAACGGCAGCCAGCCGAAGCCGCATTCGAGCGTGCCGAAGCGCAGGCTCGGATGGCGGTCGAGGATGCCGCCGCCGATAAATGCCGCGACAAACCGCATCGCCCCCCACGGGTGCGATGCCAGCCGCCCGAGGAAGATGTTGTCCCACATGTCGTCATGGCCCGGGTAATAGGGCGGGTTCCACGTCGAGGAATGGTGCACGATCGGCAGATCGTATTCGGCGGCGGTGCGCCAGATCGGGTCGAGACTCGGGTGGTCGACCGGGATTTTATAGATCTGCGGCTTGACCGCGGCCGCCCATTTCGATCTCCCCCATTTCCGGATTTCCTCGACGGCGCCGGCGACATCGCGCGTCGAGGCGACGATCGGCCCTCGCAGCCGGTCGGGGTATTGCCCGCAGAAATCTTCCATGTGGCGATGAAAGGCGCGGATCATGCCGGTTTCGAGCGAGACGTCCTCGACGCCGACGAGGCTCGACCAGCCGCCGGGCACCAGGAAATGGGCGTCGGTGCCTTCGTCGTCCATGTCGGCGATGCGGTTGCCGGCGTTGTCGTCCTGCACGCCCGGACGCGGCACCTTGGCGCCCATCCACACCGTGTCGCGGCCGCTGTGGTCGGGCCGCGGCCCCGCCTCGCCGAGCACCCGGCGATAGAATTGCGGCTCGATGCGATAGCCGTGCAGCGCGCCCTGATACTCGGCCGATTGCCGCATCGGCACGCGGAAATGCGCCAATTCGGCCAGCCGCGGCCGGAACTCGGGGTCGACGTAGCGCTCGATCACCTCTGCCGCCGGCAGCACATGCGTATCCGCATCGAACACGCGGAACCCGTTTTTCATCGCGCTCCTCCGAACCTTTGAATATTCGATGCCGTCGAAATAATCCCGCTGAGCCTGCCGGTTCAAGCCTCCATCGCAATGCGGCCGAACCGTGGCGGCCGGCCGGCCGGCGCTCGACGAATTCCGGCGTCGCGCTCTCGACTTCAAGGCCGAGAGCGCCCAGTTGAAGCCTTTGATTTCCAAACGGCGGCCCGAGAACACATGATGGCGGCGCGGCCAGCCTCCGGAAAAGGCTGCGGCATGCGTCGTGGCCTGCGCATCGTGGGCGGCGTCTATCGTGGCCGGCGGCTCGTCGTCCCGGCCGGCGCAGTCGTGCGGCCGACCGGCGATCGCGCCCGCGAAGCATTGTTCAACATCCTGTCGCACGGCGATTTTGCCGCCTCCGGTCTGCCGTTCGCCGGGCGGCCGGTGCTCGACGCCTTCGCCGGCACCGGTGCGTTCGGCCTCGAAGCGCTGTCGCGCGGTGCCGGGGCGGCGGCGTTCATCGAAAACGGCCGGGAGGCCCAGGCCGCGCTGCGCCGCAATGTCGCCGCGCTCGGCGAAGCGGCGCGCGCCTACGTCGTCGCCGGCGACGCGACCCGGCCGCCGCGCGCGCCGTTTGCCTGCGCGCTCGCCTTTCTCGACCCGCCTTACGACTGCGGCCTCGCAGAGCCGGCGCTCGCGGCTCTCGACGCCGCCGGCTGGCTTGCTCCCGATGCGCTGACGGTCATCGAAATTGCCGCATCCGAGACCTTGCGGCCGCCGGCCGGGTTCATCATCGTGGACGAACGCAGCTACGGCGCGGCGCGGCTCCTGTTCGTGCGCCGCGGCGGCACGTCACCGGGAGAAGCGGAATGAGCGACGATTTGCGGACCGTCACATTGACAGACGGCGAGAGAGTGCCGGCCTTGGGCCTCGGCACCTGGCACATGGGCGACGACCGCCGCCGTGCCGGCGTCGAGGAGGCCGCGGTCGCGCTCGGCATCGAACTCGGCATGACGCTCATCGATACGGCCGAGATGTACGGCAGCGGCACCGCCGAGGAGATCGTCGGGCGCGCCACCAAAGGTCGCCGCGACAAGCTCTTCATCGTCAGCAAGGTATTGCCCTACAACGCGTCGCAAAAAGGC
>DATJSO010000241.1:0-4306 GCA_035504075.1 Allostellaceae bacterium
GAAACGCGGTCCGGCATCGCCGAGGCGGCACTGCTGCGCTTCGCGCAGCCGAGGGCTGGCCTCGACGAGCCACAGGTCGATGGCACGGCGGAACTCCGGCGCCGTCGCCGCGGCGCGCAGCAGATCCGCCATCAGCGTGCCGCGGCCGGGGCCGAGTTCGGCCAAGATGACCGGCGCAGGGCGGCCGGCGCGCCGCCACCAATCGACGAGGCACAGCCCGATCAGCTCGCCGAAAATCTGGCTGATTTCGGGCGCCGTGATGAAATCGCCGGCGCTGCCGATCGGGTCGCGCCGGGTGTAATAGCCGGCCTGCGGATCGTGCAGCGCCATCGCCATGAAGGCGGCAACGGACAGCGGTCCGCCGCGCCGGATGCGGTCGGCGACCCTGGCGGCGAGCCCGACCGGCGCCGTCACGTCGGCTTTGGCGCCGGCGGCCGCGTCGCCCACCACATGACGAAGACCCCCGCCGCGAGCACCGGCAGTGACAGCAGCTGGCCTTCGGTCGTGCACAGGACGGAGCACGTGAAATAGCCGCGCTGTGGGTCCGGCTGCCGGAAGAACTCGCCGATGATCCGGGCGACCGCATAGCCCGCCAGGAAGAGGCCGGTGACCAAGCCGGGCCGCTGCCGCAGGCCGCGGCGCTCGGCGACGAGCAGCACCAGGAACAGGCAGATCCCTTCGAGAAAGGCTTCGAAGATCTCGCTCGGCCAGCGCGGGATCTGCAAGGGATCGGTCGGAAAGATCATCGCGATGCCGCGGGCCCAGCCCGGCGCCGGCCGGCCGTACAGCTCGGCATTGATGAAATTGGCGATGCGGCCGAAGAACAGCCCGATCGGTATCGCCTCGCAGATGATGTCGGACAACGCGAACAGCAGCAGGCCGCGGCGGCGCGCAAACAGCACGAGCGCCAGCGTCACACCGAGCGCGCCGCCGTGGAACGACATGCCGCCGTGCCACACGTACAGCATCTGCAGCGGTTCCTGGAGATAAAGCCCGAGGTGGTAGAACAGGATGTAGCCGATGCGGCCGCCGAGCACGACGCCGAGCGTCGCCCATACGAGGAAATCATCGATGTCGCTGCGCCGCACCAGCGCCGGCGGCCGGCTCGCCAGACGCAGGCAATATCGCCAGCCGAGCAAAAGGCCTGCGATATAGGCGAGCGCATACCAGCGGATCGCGAACGGACCAAACGCGATTGCCACCGGGCTGATCGCGGGAAACGGAATCATGAAGAGCGGCATCGGTGCCGGTCGTTCCGCCTGTTCTGAAAACCGCGCGCTGGTGCGGTGACGCTTCGGCCGTTATAGGCGGCGCCCGTCGCGACGCCAAGCGCCGGTGTTGGGCGATACCGTCGCATGCCCGACAGGCTGGACACGCCCCGGTCGCGGATCGATGATGGGGCATCCATTCGCCGTGGGGGATCGCGCCGGATGGAACGGGGGAGAACCGACACGCCGTGGCCTTTCCGCCGGGATTTCTCGACGAGTTGCGGAGCCGCGTCTCGCTCGCCGAGCTGATCGGTCGGCGCGTGCGCCTCGTGCGCCGCGGCCGCGAATACGGCGGCCTGTGCCCGTTTCACAACGAGAAGACGCCATCCTTCTACGTTGTCGAGGACAAGGGGTTCTTCCACTGCTTTGGCTGCGGTGCGCACGGCGATGCGATCGGCTATGTCATGCGCGCCGACAATCTCGATTTCATCGAGGCGGTCGAGCGCCTGGCGGGCGAGGCCGGCGTCGCGGTGCCGCAGCAGACGCGCGAGGAGCGCGAGCGCGCGCAACGCCAGAAGACGCTCCTGGAGGCGGTCGCCGCGGCGGCCGATTTTTACGAAAACCAGCTGTGGGGGGCGGGTGGCAGCCGCGCCCGCGAATATCTGGCGCGGCGCGGCCTCGATGAGGAGACGATCCGCCGCTTCCGCTTGGGCTGGGCTCCCAGTCTACAAGATAATGGGGACCGGCAGGCGCTGCGCCGTGCGCTCGCCGCAGAGTTCCCGGAAGCGCTGTTGCGCGAGGCCGGTCTCGTGCGCGTGCCCGACGACGGCAGTACACCCTACGACTACTTCCGCGCCCGCGTCATGTTCCCGATCGGCGATCGGCGCGGCCGTCCCATCGCGTTCGGCGGCCGCACCTTGGGCGACGAGCAGCCGAAATACCTCAATTCCCCCGACACGCCGGTCTTCGAAAAGGGCCGCGTGCTCTACGGCTGGGCCGCGGCGCGCGCTCATCTGGCGCAGCAGCCCGAGGCGCCGGCGATCGTCGTCGAAGGCTACATGGACGTGATCGCGCTGCACCGCGCCGGGTTTGGCGGTGCCGTCGCGCCGCTCGGCACGGCGCTGACCGAGGCGCAGCTCGCCGAACTCTGGCGACTGGCGCCCGAGCCGTTCCTGTGCTTCGACGGCGACGCCGCCGGGCAGCGCGCCGCCTGGCGCGCGCTGCAACGCGCGCTGCCGCTGTTGCAGCCGGGCCGCAGCCTCAGGTTCGGGACATTGCCGGCGGGCGAGGACCCCGACTCGCTCGTGCGCAGCGGCGGCGAGGCGGCCATCGCCGCGGTGCTAACGGCCGCGCGGCCGCTGTCAGAGGTGCTGTGGCAGGGCGAGCTGGCGGCCAAGGCGATCGATACGCCCGAGCGCCGGGCCGACCTCGAACGCCGGCTGATGACGCAGGCCGGGCTGATATCGGATCGCACCGTGCAGTTCGAATATCGCCGCTTTCTGCGCGGCCGGCTGTTCGCGCTTGGCCGCGGCGGCCGCACCCCGCCCGGCGACATGCGCGGCCAACGACGCGGCAGACCGGCCCAGCCGGACCTTCTGCCCGGCTTCGCGCCGCCGTCGTCGGGCCGCCGCAACCGCGAATTCTTCCTCGGCACGCTGGTTCACGAGCTGCCGGCGCTCAGCGAAGAGTGGTTTGAAGAGATCGCCGCGCTCAGCATTCCGGAGCCCGAACTCGACAATCTGCGGCGAGCGATTTTGGACACGGCTCATGCGCACCCGGGGCTTGACGCCGAAGCATTCCGGCAACACTTAGCGCTCTGCGGCCACACAGAGATCATTGCGGCCTTGGCGATCGCGATCGCGAAACATCCGGGTGTCGCCGGACGTGGAGGAGACGATCCTGACGTGATCAGACGCGGTTTGCGCGAAATGCTGCTGTTGTTGCAGGCCCGCGACGCGGGCGAGATCATCATCGCCGGGCACGAGAATTCCCAGCGTCTGACGAGCCTCGAGGAACCCGAATTCCGTGCCGGCCCGTTCGGTGCGGCGGGCTAGCCGCAGTGGGTACGAGGGCAATCGCATAGGGTAGAGGGGGGAATTCGCGGCTGCGAATGCCCCCGGCGATTCCAGATCGCGCTTTGTAAAGGGATGGTGGAATGGCGAGCAGAGCGGTGACGGCGGCGGCGGATACGGCGGAAACCCGCGACGAGGCGGCTGAAGCGCCGCTCCTCGATACGATTGCCATCGCGATCAAAAAGATGGTCGCGCGCGGCAAGGAGCGCGGCTACCTGACTTATGACGAGCTCAATGCTGCATTGCCGCCCGACCAGGTGACGACCGACCAGCTCGAAGACACGATGACGATGCTGTCGGAGATGGGCATCAACGTCGTCGAGGGGGAAGAGAGCGAGGAGCCGGCCGAAGCCGAGGCCGAGGACGCCGAGAGCGAGGTGCGCGGCAACGTTGATGACGACGACATCGGCCGCACCGACGATCCGGTGCGCATGTATCTGCGCGAGATGGGGTCGGTCGAGCTGTTGTCGCGCGAGGGTGAGATCGCCATCGCCAAACGCATCGAGGCCGGCCGCGACATGATGATCGGCGGCATTTGCGAGAGCCCGCTGACCGTGCGCGCGCTGCTCCTGTGGCGCGATGCGCTTGCCGAAAACAAGATGCTGCTGCGCGACATCATCGATCTCGATGCGACCTATGTCGCCGCCAACCTCGGCGAACCCGAGGCGTCGGTTGCTGCAAAGCCGGAGCCGACAGCGGACGGCGAAGAGGGCGAGGGCGACGGCGACGGTGAAGACGGCGAGGAGGGCGGCGAACTGGCCGAGCTCGAGGCCGAGGTCGAAGAAGCCGAGGGCGAGGACAGTTCGATTTCGCTGGCGGCAATGGAAGCCCAGCTGAAGCCGAGCATGCTGGCGATCTTTGACGCGGTTGCCGAGGCGCACAAGAAGATCAGCAAGGTCCAGGAGCAGCGCATCACCGCGCTGATCAAAGGGGCGCAGCTGCCGCGCGCGACCGAGCGCCGCTACGATAAGCTGAAGCACGAACTGATCGAGCTGTTGAAGCGCGTGCGCTTCAGCAATACCCGCA
>DATJSO010000242.1:0-6572 GCA_035504075.1 Allostellaceae bacterium
GATGAACTCGTCCGCCGCCGCCGCCTTGGCCGCGGCCACGAACTCCGCCTCGCTCGCGCCGAAGCGGCCATACGCGATGTTGGCGCGCACCGTGTCGTCGAACAGGCTCACCTCCTGCGACACGAGGGCGATCGCGTCGCGCAGCGAGGCGAGCGTCACCGAGGCGATATCCTGGCCGTCGATCTCGATATGGCCGGCATCGGCGTCGTAGAAGCGCGGGATCAGGTTGAGAAGCGTCGATTTGCCCGCGCCCGACGGCCCGACGAGCGCCACCATGCTGCCGGCCGGCACGGTCAATGAGATGTCGTCGAGCGCGACCGTTCCGGCGTGATAGCCGAACCGCAGGCGCGTGAACCGGACCTCGCCGCCGCTGATGCGCAACGGCGCCGCGCCCGGCCTGTCGCGGATCGCGGGTTCGATATCGAGCACCTCGAACACCCGCTGCGCCGCCGCCAGCCCCTCCTGCAGCGAGGCGTTCAGTGTCGCCAGGCTCTTGACCGGCTGATAGGCCAGCAGCAACGCCGTAATAAACGAGAAGAACGCGCCGGGGGAGCGCGTGCCGAGGATCACCTCGTGGCCGCCATAGAAGATCACCAGCGCGATCGCCGCACCGCCCAGCGCCTCCATCATTGGCGCGGCGCGAGCGCGGGTACGGTTGGCGCGGTCGACGAGCGCGTAGATGCGCTCGAACAGCGCATCGGCGCGGCCAACCTCGTACTGTTCCATCCCATAGGCTTTGACGTAGCGGGCACCCTGGAAGGTCTGGCTCAAGAGCGTCGTCAGCTGACCCATCTCGATCTGCGTGTTGGCCGACACCCGCCGCATGCGCCGGCCGATCCGCACGATCGGTCGGATCGCCGCCGGAAATGCAAAAAACGCGATGATCGCCAGCTCCCAGTCCTGATAGAACATGACGCCGACGAGGAACACGACGGTCAGGGCGTCGCGGCCGATGCCCGTCAGGACGTTGGCGGCAGCGCTGCGCAGCAGCCACACATCGCTGACCAGCCGCGAGATCAGCGTACCGCTCGGATGCAAGTTGAAAAAAGCCAGATCGGCGCGAATGAGCCGGGCGAACACGGCGCTCTGCACATCGGTGATGACGCGCTGTCCGACCCGCGTCATCAGGATCGTTTGGCTGTAATCGGCGGCGGCCTTGATCAGCGCCAAGGCGAGCGCCGCGGCGGCCAGCAGCAGCAGCAAGGAGGAATCGCGGGCGATGAAGATGCGGTCGAGCACCGGTTGCATCAGCCAGGCACGCAGCGCCGTGCTGCCGCCCGCCAGCGCCATGCAGATGAACGCGCACGCGATCCGCCGCCGGTGGCGCCAGATGAAGTCGCGAGCCAGGCGGCGTACGAGCGGCCACGAGCCGGCGCCGTCCTGGGGGTTTGGTGAGGTGCTGCGCATCAGGCCCCGCCACAAGTGTTAGGGGCCGACGGCGCGCTTTGCAAGGCCGGCCGCTTTTGTCGTCCTGGCAGGAGCCGCCGATCGAGTGGGCTTTGCTGGGTTCGACCCAACCCCACATGTTTGATGACACAGCCGCGACGGGAGCGCCTTCTGGCCGATGTCCGCGTTCTTTTCCCCCTGCCGCCACGGGTTTGTCCGGATCGGCGCCTGCGTGCCGCCGGTCGCCGTCGCCGAGCCGGCAACAAACGCCGACCAGGTGTTGGCGTTGATCGAAGCGGCCGATCGCGACGCCACTGCGCTGCTGGTGTTTCCCGAGCTCAATCTGTCGGCCTATGCGATCGACGACCTGTTGTTCCAGGACGCCCTGCTCGACGCCGTCGAAATGCAGGTTGCGCGCCTTCTCGCGGCGAGCGCGGAGCTGTCGCCGGTCTTTGTCGTCGGCGCGCCGCTGCGCCGCGAAGGTCGGCTGTACAACTGCGGGCTCGTCATCCATCGCGGGCAGCTTCTCGGCGCCGTGCCGAAGATCTTCCTGCCGAATTACCGCGAATTCTATGAGCGGCGGCATTTTACTTCGGGCGAAGGCCTGCGCGGTGGCATCGTTACGCTCGCCGGACGGCAGGCGCCGTTCGGCATCGACCTGCTGTTCGAAGCGAAGGGCGAGTTCGGCTTCACCTTCCACGTCGAGATCTGCGAGGATTTGTGGGTGCCGCAGCCGCCGAGCGCGCTCGCCGCAGCGGCCGGCGCCGAAATCCTGCTGAACCTGTCGGCCAGCAACATCGTCATCGGCAAAGCTCAGATGCGGCGGCTGTTGTGCGCTTCGCAGGCGGCGCGCTGCATCGCCGCCTACGCCTATTCGGCGGCGGGGGCCGGCGAATCGACGACCGATCTCGCTTGGGACGGCCAAGCCGGCATCTTCGAACTCGGTGACAGCCTGGCCGAGACCGCGCGCTTCAGCGCCGGCCCGGAGATCGCGGCCGCCGATGTCGATCTCGGCCGCATCCGCCAGGAGCGGATGCGCACCAATACGTTCGGCGACAACGGCCGGCAGCTGACCGAAGCGGCCCCGCCCTTTCGCCGCATCGCATTCGCGTTTGCCGCAACCGCCGGCCGGCGCGACCTGCGCCGCCGCATCGAGCGCTTTCCCTTTGTTCCGGCCGATCCGGCGATGCTGCGCGACAATTGCTACGAAGCCTACAACATCCAGGTACAGGGGCTGTCGCAGCGGCTCAAGGCGACCGGCCTTCAAAAACTCGTCATCGGCGTCTCGGGCGGTCTCGATTCGACGCAGGCGCTGATCGTCTCCTCGCAGGTCATGGATCGGCTCAATCTGCCGCGCGCCAACGTGCTGGCCTACACGCTGCCGGGCTTTGCGACGGGCGCGACGACAAAGGCGAATGCGTGGCGCCTGATGCGCGCGCTGGGGGTCAGCGGCGCCGAGATCGACATCCGTCCGGCCGCCACGCAGATGCTGGCCGATATCGGTCATGCATCTGCGCAGGGCGAAGCGCTCTACGACGTGACGTTCGAGAACGTGCAGGCGGGATTGCGTACCGATTACCTGTTTCGCCTGGCAAATCACAACGGCGCGCTGGTGGTCGGCACCGGCGATCTGTCGGAATTGGGGCTCGGCTGGTGCACCTATGGCGTCGGCGACCAGATGTCGCATTACAACCCCAATGCTTCGGTCGCTAAGACATTGATCCAGCATCTGATCCGCTTTGTCGCGGCGAGCGGCGAGGTGACTGCGGAGACCGCCCACGTGCTGCTCGACATCCTGGCTACCGAGATCTCCCCCGAACTCGTGCCGGCCGGCGCCGACGGCCTCATCCAATCGACCGAGAGCATCGTCGGGCCGTACGCACTGCAGGATTTCAACCTGTTCTATACGACGCGCTACGGCTTCCGGCCGTCAAAGATCGCCTATCTCGCCTGGCATGCCTGGCACGACGCGGCACAGGGTTCGTGGCCCGCAAACATTCCGGATAGTGCGCGCCGCGCCTACAGCCTCGGCGAGATCAAAAGCTGGCTGCGGGTATTTCTGCGGCGGTTTTTCGAATTGAGCCAATTCAAGCGCTCTGCCCTGCCGAACGGCCCGAAAATCTCTTCGGGCGGTTCGTTATCGCCGCGCGGCGACTGGCGTGCCCCGTCCGATTCGCACGCCGCCGTCTGGCTCGCCGAACTCGAAGCGAACATTCCCGACCAAGAATGAGTGTGGCCGAGAGGCAATATCGTGTGGCATCAGGCGCTGTGGTGGGTGCCGACCGCGTCGCTCGTCGTCATGACGGCGCTCGGTCTTGCGGCGGCGGAAACCGCGCCGCCGCATCGGACGAAATGGCGGTGGATCGGCGCATTGTTTGTCGTCGGCGTGCTGGCGGTCGGCACCAGCGTCTGGCAGCAGCAGAGCGGCTGGCGCGCGCTCGGCGACGAGACGGCGCGGCTGCGCCAATTGGGTCGCCGGCTTGATGCGCTCGGCCGTATGCTCCCGGCCGGCCCTGGCAAGACGGCGGATGAGACCTTCGACACCGCGGCGGCCGCGCTGCGCTCGCTGAACGCCAAGGTTGCCGACCTCCAGGGCCAGATCGACGCGTTGAAACAGCAGGCGCGCGGGCGCACGATCGCACCCGACAAAGCAGCCGCCCTCGCCGCCTACCTGCGGCCGTTCGGCAGTCATCGGGTCGTCGTGTCGTGCGCGCCCGACGATATCGAGGCGTACGATTACGCAAACCGCATCGTCAATGTGCTGAAGGAAGCGGGCTGGGAGGCGAGCGGGCCGGAGAAGACCGCGATCTTCGGCACCGCGGCGGCAATGGGCGTCCGCCTGTTTGTGAAAGGCGGCGTTGCAGCGCCCGATGCCGCAAAGATCCTGATCGCCGCCTTTACTCGCTTCAACATCCCGTTCGAAAGCGGTGTCACGCCGAGCGATGCGATCCCCGACCCGGCGACGACCGAACTTTTCGTCAGCCATAAGCCGTGAGAGTTCGAACCCGTCCCTGGCGCCTAGACTGGACGCACGCTAACCGCCCGGCCAGTGGTCGGTCTGCGCCAGTTGGGCGACGTAGCGGCCGACCGCGGCGCCGACCCGGCTCGCCTCGTAATTCACGTCCTCGCCGCGGCGACCCGATGCCGGAACCAGATCTTCGCGCGGCAGCCGCTGCGATGTGAGCGTGAATGCGGTGAGCCGGTGCGGCGGCTGCCCGGCGTCCTCGAACTCGATCGTTACATCCACCGCGACGCTGGCGCCTTCGTGGCGCCGTCCCTCATCGATGTGCCGGAAGGCGCCGCTGACGATCAGCGCGCGTTCGGCCGATTGGACGGCGGCCTCGTCGCCCGAGACGACATCGTAGCCGAGCCCCTGCAGTTCCCGGCGGATCGCATCGCCGAGGTTGAAGGCCGCGGCGCGGCCGACTGCTTCGGCGCGCTCGCGCCGCGGCACGCCCGGCGCGCCGCGGTTGAGCGAATAGCCGAGCGTCGGGTCGAGCGTGATGACGCCGGGCGAGACCGCGAATTGATCGATGACGATCGGGTTGGAATGGGCCGGCGTGCCGGTCTCTTCGGTGTGGCGGGTCGCGCAGCCGGCGACAACGAGAAGCGAAAGAGCGGCGACTATCGAGCGCTTGCACATACGTCCGCGCGTAATGAAACTCCACGGCAGAATAAGGGCAAACCGTCATATCCGCAGATCGGTCTGAGAACGGCAAGACGCCGGCGGCCGTGCAAAGCGAGCGTGACCCGGATCAGGTGCGAATCGGCCCGCGGACCTGATGCGGGTTCGCCGCAACGTGCCGCTGCGGCGATTGAATTTGACTCGATTGCTGGATCGCGCGTACTTGATATATAAGATCACGGCCACCGAGGTTGGAAAATGGACCTCCGCGCATGTTCCGGTGCACCTTTAAGCTCCTGTCCAGAATGGAGCCTAGAGGATGGACCCACTCTTTCTCCGGCATTTTGCCTGCCGGCTGCGCGTCTTGATGGCGGTCGCGCGGTCCGACGTTACAAAACGCCAATTGGCCGTGTGGATTGACGAATTCGAGCGGTATGCGGCCGACCTCGAACAACAGCGAGCCGCGACGGAACCATCTTCGGTGCCGGATCGTAACCGGAATTCGGACTGAAGAATGGCTCCTCGCCTGCCGCCTTGATTGGTCTTGCATCAATATGTCGCTTTACGACATTATCAGATGACCTCGTGCAGGATTTAGGGGATCGACGATGTTCGTTCCCAAGCTTCGGCGCCGGCAGCGATCCTGGTCGCTGTTTCGCCGCCTCGACCATGCTGCCGCAGCCCTCAACCCGATCCTGACCCTGATCACAATCGGGTTGGTCCTGATTGATCTGATCGGGCTGTGTTCGCTGCTCAATCGACGATACACAATAGCGACGTTTTGGACCTGCTCGTCGCAGGTGGCGTCGCCGCGAACCTCCGGTCAAGGCAACGGATTGTAGACGCGCCGCGCGGGGCGCGATGGCGGCGCGAAGCCGCCATGCGTGCGCCGTCATCAATACCTCTCGCCTGCGGCTACGCGTCAGGGGCGGGCGACCCAACCCGGTCGAGAATTGCGAGCAGTGCCGGGCGCAGGCGGTGAAGTTCTTCAAGATGTGATCCCGACAGCCGGGCGAGCTGCTGTTCCGCGGCGGCGGTCAGCTTCAGAAAGACGCGGCGGCGATCGTCCATGTCGTGGAGCCGCTCGATCAGGCCGGCTTCCGCCAGCCGATCAACGAGTTCGACGGCGCTGTGATGGCGGATGCACAGCCGCTCGGCAAGATCGCCGACCGTCGGGGCATCGTCTCCGGGAAACCCTTTGATCGCCAATAGCGCCTGATGGTGGCGCGGGCTCAGGCCCGCCTGCCGGGCCGCCTCCTGGCTGAATGCCAGGAAACGACGGATCAGATAGCGGAACTCCGCCAGCGTGCAGTAGGCGCCGCGATCAAGCCCCGCCCGCTCCGGGCGGGCGCCGCGACTGCGAGCGCGGATCGGACTTGGCATCGGCGGCTCCTGCTTGCTAATTTTATATCGTTCCACGACCTAATGCTTCTACCACATGCGATCATGCTCGCCGGTGAAGGCGGTGATCTGGGCGGTGGCACTGGGCTCGGGCACATCGGGCGGCGTGCTCGCACCGCTCTTGATCATGGGCGGCGGCCTGGGGGCGGCGCTGGCGCAC
>DATJSO010000243.1:0-37722 GCA_035504075.1 Allostellaceae bacterium
ACGACGTGGAACGGCTCGACCGGCTGATCACAGACATTTCCGATGCCTCGCGCCTCGACGCGGAATTGAGCCGCCTCGAACTGTCGCCGACCGATCTTCGCGCGATGCTCGGCGCGCTCGCCGACATGCACGAGGCGACCCGCTGTGACGGCGCGCCGCGCCTCGTGCTCGAACTGCCGCCGAGCCGGGCGTTGATCGTGCCCGGTATTGAAAGCCGGCTGTCGCAGGTGTTTCTCAATCTTTTTGCCAATGCCGCCTCGTTCAGCCCGGCCGCCGGCGAAATTCGCATCCGCGCCGCGCCGGACGGCCGTGCCGTCGTGATCACGGTGGAGGATCAGGGGCCCGGCATTCCCGAGGACAAGCTGACGGCGATCTTCGACCGGTTCTACAGCGAGCGGCCGGCCGGCGAGAAATTCGGCACGCATTCGGGGCTGGGGCTGTCGATTTCAAAACAGATCGTCGAAGCGCACCGCGGGCGGATTTGGGCGGAGAACCGGATCGACGGCAACGGCCGCGTTTGCGGCGCCTGCTTTATGATCCGCCTGCCGGCCGCAACGTGAGCGAACCCACCATCCGCATCCACGCCACCGCGGTCGCGATCGACGGCCGCGCAGTGCTGCTGCGCGGCGCCTCCGGCGCCGGCAAATCCGATTTGGCCCTGCGACTGATTGACGCTGGTGCGCGTCTCGTCACCGACGATCAGAGCGAATTGTTTCGGCGCGACGAGGCGATTTTTGTCCGGCCGCCAAAGCGGATCAGCGGGCTCATCGAGGTGCGCGGCATTGGCATCGTGCGGATCGATGCGATGGCCGAAGCGCCGGTCGTGCTGATCGTCGACCTGGTGGCCTCGGACCAGGTCGAGCGGCTGCCTGAACGACGCCGCGAGCCGCTGTTTGGCCTAACGCTGCCGGTTGTCGCGCTGGCGCCGTTCGAGGCTTCCACCCCGGCAAAACTGCGCGTTATCGTGCGCGCGTTTACCGAACCCGGGCTTCCGATTATGCTCTAGCGATGAGGACGGACGGCGGCGCGACACCGCAGCCGGCGATGGCGTCGGAATCGGACCGCGGGACGGAGCATGTCGCCGGGCGTTCATCAAGTGTGATGACGGAAGGTCCGCACAGCGTTATATCGGGCCGCGTTTTTTTCATGCTCCCGCCGGAGCTCCCCCAAGCACCTTCCGGCGCGAGCGGCAAATGGCTCCCGCTCTGCGATATCGTGCACATTCCATGATCTGCGCCGCCGCCCCCACCCAGGCGCCGCGGCAGCGCGCCGCCGGCAGCCTCACCCGGCCGCGGCCGGCCGCCTGCAAGCAGCGTTGCGCCGGGCAGTGAGGCCCGCATGATCGGCATGGTTCTCGTTACCCATGGCCGGTTGGCGGCGGAATTCATCGCCGCCCTCGAACACGTCGTCGGCGCTCAGAGCCAGATTGCGGCAGTGTGTATCGGTCCCGATGACGACATGGAGCAGCGGCGGCAGGATATTCTGCGCTCCATTGCAGAGGTCGACAGCGGCGACGGCACCGTGCTGCTGACCGACATGTTCGGCGGTACGCCCTCGAACCTGGCGATTTCGGTCATGGATCGCGGCAAGGTCGAGGTCATCGCCGGGGTGAACCTGCCGATGCTGATCAAGCTCGCCAGCCTGCGGCAGACCGACAGCCTTGAACGCGCGGTGCTGGCGGCCCAGGAGGCCGGCCGCAAATACATCAATGTCGCCTCGCAACTGTTGGCGGATGCGCGGCGATGAACTCCGACAGTGCCGCCAATCCTGATCCGGCCGCCGGGGTGGCCGCAAACCATGCCGCAACGGCGCGGCGCAGCGCGACGATCTGCAACCAGAAGGGGCTGCACGCGCGTGCGGCGGCCCGCTTCGTCAAAACGGCGGCCCAGTTTGATGCCGAGATCTGGGTGCGCAAGAACGGCACCTGCGTGTCCGGCCGCTCGATCATGGGGTTGATGATGCTGGCGGCGGCGGCCGGCGCATGCATCGAACTCAGCGCGACCGGGCATGACGCGGCGGCGGCGGTCGAGACGCTGGCGCGCCTGATCGAATGCAAGTTCGATGAGGATTGACGAGCAAGGCGGCGGTGCAGCGGCAAGCGAGCATCGGCTGACCGGCATCGGCGTTTCGCCGGGGATTGCGATCGGGCCCGCCTATGTCGGCGAGCGGGGCGAGTTGCCGGTCAGCGAAAGCCGCATCTCCGAAGCCAGTATCGAGGCCGAGCAGGGGCGCTTTGCAGAGGCGGTCGCGACTTCGGCGCGGCAATTGCGCAAGCTGCGCACGCGTGCCACCGCACTGCCCGGGTCGGCGTCTGACGAGATCGCGTTTCTGCTCGACGCCCACCTCGCAATGCTGGCCAATTCGCGCCTCGTGCGCGGCGTCAACCAGCGCATCGCCGGCGCGTGCATCAACGCCGAGCGCGCGATCCAACTGGAAATCGACGAGCTCGGCAAGAGCTTCGCCGCGATGGACGACCCGTATCTGGCGGCGCGCATCGACGATATCCGGGTGGTAGGCTCCCGCCTCATCCGCAACCTGCTGAAAAAACCCTACGTCGCCTATTCGACGCTGACCGGCGGCGCGATTGTGCTGGCCGAAGAAGTAACCCCTGGCGATACCGCGCTGATGGATCCGCGGCGCATCGGCGGCTTCGCAACCGAGTTTGGCGGTCCGGAAGGCCATACCGCGATCATGGCGCGCGCGTTGGGGCTGCCCGCCGTCGTCGCGGTTCCCGGTCTGCTGGAAGAGGCGCGCGGCGACGGACGGGTTGTCATCGACGGCGGCGCCGGCCTCGTCATCCTCGATCCGGCGCCGGCGACGATCGAGCATTACCGCGCCCGGCGCGAGGAGTTGGCGCGCGAGAAGCGGCTTTATGCGCGGCTTCGCCGTCTCGCGCCGGTGACCCGCGACGGTGTCGAAATTCAGCTCGACGCCAACCTCGAATTGCCGGTCGAGCTGGAGCTGGCCGTCGCCAACGGCGCGATGGGCCTGGGTCTGGTGCGCACTGAATTCCTCTACATGAACCGCGAGGATCTGCCGGGCGAGGACGAGCAGTACGAATTTTTTGTTAGCCTCCTGCGCGGCATGGAAGGCCGGCCGGTCACGCTCAGGACGCTCGATGTCGGCGGCGACAAGCTGCCCGAAGCCCTGGCCGGCTATGCCGCCGCCGATACTGCGAACCCGGCGCTCGGGCTGCGGGCGATCCGCCTGTCGCTGCGCGAACGGCGCCTGCTCGACACCCAGCTCGCCGCGATGCTGCGCGCCGCGGCCGAGGGGCCGGTGCGGATCCTGCTGCCGATGATTTCGACCCTCGAGGAGGTGCGCCGCACCCGCGAGGCCTTGGAACAGGTGGCGCGCCGTCTGCGGCGCCGCGGCGTCCAGCTGCCCGAGACGATGCCGCCCGTCGGCGCGATGATCGAAGTGCCCGGCGCTGCGCTCGCGGCCGACGCGCTCGCCGGCGAGGCCGATTTCTTTGCAATCGGCACCAACGACCTGATTCAATACACGCTGGCGATCGACCGCACCGACGAGGAGGTCGCACCGCTTTACAACCCGCTGCATCCGGCTGTTCTGCGCCTGATCCAGTTCGCCGTCGAAGCGGCGGCGCGGCGGCGGATTCCGGTCGGCATCTGCGGCGAGATGGCCGGCGATCCGCGTTATGCGGCCTTGCTGCTGGGCCTTGGACTGCGCGAATTGTCGATGGCGCCGCGCAACATACCACGGGTCAAGCAGCGCATCCGCGGCCTCGACATGGTGGCCGCGACGCGGCGCGCGCATGCGATCATGGATCAGGCCGATTCGGGCCGCATCGCCGCCCTGCTCGACGATTTCAATGCGTTGGCCGAGCCACTGTAGCCGCCGCCGCGGTGCGACGGAGCGGCGCTGCGGTTTGGCATGCAATGCAATTTTGTCGCGCCGGATTTTGCGCCGCCGGGCTGGCTAAGGCTAAATCCGCCGACCTATGTATCACCTTAAGGCGCAGCGGCTGCTGGCGGCGGCGGTCCGTTTCAGCATGCATCGGCGGCCTGCACGGATCGCGGTCGCGGCGGTCGCTCCGGCCCGGCAGTCCGTTCTTCGTGCATCTATTCCGTGCGCGACGGCCATTGTGGAGCTGGCTTGATGGATGACGCGTC
This sequence comes from Allostellaceae bacterium, assembly GCA_035504075.1. Lineage (GTDB taxonomy): Bacteria > Pseudomonadota > Alphaproteobacteria > ATCC43930 > CGMCC-115725 > DATARH01. The sequence goes on from DATJSO010000243.1 coordinate 4,134, forward strand.
CCCGCTGGCGCGGGGAGAAAAAACGGCTCCGGAGCAAGAGCAACCGGAGATCGCAGAAGAGGCGCTTCACCATCAGCGGGCACCGGAACATCACCTGCGTCGCCTGCTGCTGGTGTCGCTGCTGGCACCCCTCGTCGGCGCCGGAGCGGGATTTGTCGATGCCGTTTTCCGCCTGACACTGGAGCAGGCCGACCGCCTGCGCAACCTGTTGATCGCGCGTGGACACGACGCGCACTTTCTCGGCTTTCTGCTCGTCGTGCTGGGATGTGCCGCGGCTGCGGCGTTCGCCGCCTGGCTGGTGCGGCGGTTCTCGCCGCATGCGTCCGGCAGCGGCATTCCCCAGGTCGAGGCGGCCCTCAACGACGAACTGCCGCCGGCGCCGCCACGGCTCCTGCCGGTCAAGTTTTTGGGCGGCCTTTCGGCGATCGGTGCCGGCATGGCGCTGGGGCGCGAAGGACCGAGCGTACAGATGGGCGCCGTCGTCGCGCACTTGGTCGGCCAGCTGTTCCGCCATACGAAGGAAGAATTGCGACTGCTGCTCGCCGCCGGCGCCGGTGCAGGTCTTGCCGTCGCGTTCAACGCGCCGATCGCCGGCGCCGTCTTTGTGCTCGAAGAACTCGTGCGGCGATTCGAGCCGCGCATGACGATCGTGGCGCTGGCAACGTCGTCGACAGCCATCATGATTTCGCGCCTGTTTCTCGGCAATGCGCCGGACTTTCACGTCGCGATACTGGCGCCGGCGACCGTCGCGACGGGGCCGCTCCCTTATGCCAGCGAGGCGAGCTGGCTGCTCTATGTCGCGCTGGGGATCATCGCCGGGGGTGTCGCCAGCCTTTACAACCGCAGTATTCTCGGCGCGCTGACGCTGACGGGGCGGCTCCGTCGTGTGCCGGTGGAGGCGCGGGCGGCGGTGATTGGCGCGGCCGTCGGCGTCGTCGGCTGGTTTTTTCCGAAGCTGATCGGCGGCGGCGACGACATCACGCAGAACCTGCTGGCCGGCGGCGTCGCGGTCGGCGCCATCCCTCTCGGCTTTCTCGTCCGCTTCTGTCTCGGCCCGATCTCCTACGCGGCCCGCACACCGGGCGGCCTGTTCGCGCCGCTGCTCGTGCTGGGGGCGCAGCTCGGCCTGTTGTTCGGCGCGTTCTGCGCCAGGGCGTTCCCGCATCTCGGCATTGCGCCGGAGGCATTTGCCGTCGTCGGCATGGCGGCATTCTTCACTGGCATCGTCCAGGCGCCGGTGACCGGGATCGTTCTCGTTACCGAGATGACCGCTGCCTTCACGACCCTGCTGCCGATGCTGGCGGCCTGCTTTGCGGCGATGCTTGTCGCGCATCTGCTGCGGACGACTCCGATCTATGATTCGCTGCTCGAGCGGCTCATCGAGGAAGCGCACCCTCAGGCGTCCCTGCCGGGGCTGCAGCGCGTTACGATTTGAATCCTTGGCGGCGCGCGGCGATCGGCTCGGGCCGCCGCGAGGGACGGGGCGCCGGCGCTGTATTTGACGACTTAAATATATCTTTATATCTTGGAGTGCCGATTCTGTGGGGCCGGTCGTGCCCCGCGATGGCGATGCAGCAGAGGGGTCGATTGATGCCGCAATTTACCGACTACAAGGTCGCCGATATCGCGCTGGCCGATTGGGGCCGCAAGGAAATCGCAATCGCCGAGACGGAGATGCCGGGGCTGATGGCCCTGCGCGAGGAGTTCGGCGCGGCAAAACCGCTGTCGGGCGCGCGCATCGTCGGCTGCCTGCATATGACGATCCAGACCGCCGTATTGATCGAGACGCTGATGCATCTGGGGGCCACAGTGCGCTGGTCGTCGTGCAACATCTTCTCGACCCAGGACCAGGCGGCGGCGGCGATCGCGGCACGCGGCGTCCCGGTCTTCGCGTGGAAGGGCGAGAGCGAGGAGGAATACGAGTGGTGCATCGAGCAGACCCTGAAGGGCCCGGACGGCTGGACCCCGAACATGGTGCTCGATGACGGCGGCGACGCGACGAAGATCATTCACGACAGCCACCCGCACCTGCTCCGCGACATCCGCGGCATCTCGGAAGAGACGACGACCGGCGTCAACCGGCTCTACGACATGGTGCGCGAGGGCACGCTGAAGGCGCCGGCGTTCAACGTCAACGACAGCGTCACGAAGTCGAAATTCGACAACCTCTACGGCTGCCGCGAGAGCTTGGTGGACGGCATCAAGCGCGCCACCGACGTCATGGTCGCCGGCAAGATCGCGATCGTCAACGGCTTCGGGAATGTCGGCAAAGGCTCAGCCGCGAGCCTCAGGAGCCAGGGCGCCCGGGTTCTCGTTGCCGAGGTCGATCCGATCTGCGCGCTTCAGGCGGCGATGGAAGGGTACGAGGTCACGACGATGGACGAGGCGGCGCCGAAGGCCGACATCTTCGTCACCGCGACCGGCAATATCGATGTCATCACGCTGGATCACATGCGGCAGATGAAGGACCGCGCGATTGTCTGCAACATCGGGCATTTCGACAGCGAGATCCAGATCGATGCGCTGCGCAATTACCAGTGGGACGAGGTAAAGCCGCAGGTCGACGAAGTCGTCTTTCCCGACGGCAAGCGGCTGATCGTCCTGGCCAAGGGCCGCCTCGTCAATCTCGGCTGCGCGACCGGGCATCCGAGCTTTGTCATGAGCGCGTCGTTCACCAACCAGGTGCTGTCCCAGATCGAGCTGTGGACCAACCACGGCAAGTACGAAAACAGGGTTTACGTGCTGCCGAAGCATCTCGACGAAAAGGTCGCGGCGCTGCATCTCGACAAGCTCGGCGCCAGGCTCTCGACGCTGTCGCCGCGGCAGGCCTCGTATATCGGCGTCGCAACCGCCGGCCCGTTCAAGCCCGATCACTACCGGTATTGACGCAAGGTGTTATTCCGGGATCGCCCGGTAGGGATAAGCTGGCGTGCCGGTCTCCGAGCCTTAACCCCGACATTCGCAAAGGGCAGCCCTGCTCAACCGGGGCTTGCCTCTGCGGCGATGTGACGCCATCTTCTGCCGGCTAAAAAAGCGGCAATTCGGGATCGGGAGATGACGGCGCAGGCATTGGCAAGTCCGGGCGGCATGCGCCGCGGCCGCCGCGAGTACCACGCGATTGCGCTCGTGTCGTCGGCGCATTTCGTCAACCATTTCCAGAGCCTGGTGTTGCCGCCACTGTTCCCGTTTCTGACGGCTCGGCTCGGCGTCGGCTTTGTCGAATTGGGCTTGGCGTTGACCGTTGCCAATGTGACGGCGGTCTGCGCGCAGCTGCCGGTCGGCTTTCTCGTCGACCGGCTCGGCTCGCGCCGGATGCTGATGCTGGCGCTGGCGATCGCCGGCACCGCCTTCATCGGCTTCGGCATGGCGCCCTCCTACGAGCATCTGTTGATCATGATGGGCGTCGTCGGGCTGACCAACAGCGTGTTCCACCCGGCCGACTATGCGTTGCTGTCGGCGAAAATCGCGCCGGCGCGGGTCGGCCGCGCTTTCTCGATCCATACGTTTTCCGGGTTTCTCGGCAACGCGGTAGCGCCCGTCACGATGCTGGGCGCGGTCGCCTTGTTTGGCCTCAATATTGGTCTGATCCTCGCCGGTGCGCTCGCGCTGGTCGTCGCGGTGCCGCTCGCGCTGTCCCGCGGCGTCGATAACGTCGGGGCGGCGGCGCTCGCCGGCGCGGCGGCCAATGCCGACGGCGGCATGAAGGGGCTGACCGGCATCCTGACGCCGACGATCCTGGCGCTGACCGGGTTTTTCGCGCTGCTGAGTCTGTCGGGCAGCGGCATCAGCAATTTCTCGGTCGCTGCGCTGACCCGCGCCTACGGCACCCCGGTCTCGGTCGCCAACCTGGCGCTGACCTTCTACCTCGCGGCGCAGGCGCTGGGCGTGCTGGCCGGCGGTTTTGTCGCCGATAAGGCGAAGCGGCATGCCGAGGTCGCCGCAATCGGCTACGGCATCAACGCCTGCATCGTGCTGATCATTGGCGTCATCGCGCTCGGCGCCGCGCCGCTCATCGCGACGATGGCGGCGGCCGGATTTCTCGGCGGTCTGATCATGCCGTCGCGCGACATGCTGGTGCGTGCCGCGGCGCCGCCGGGCGCGATGGGCCGCACCTTCGGCGTCGTCACCGCCGGCTTCAACATCGCCGGCACGATCGGCCCGATCATGTTCGGTTTTCTGATGGATCGTGGCGCGCCGCTCTGGGTGTTCCGCGCCAGCGTCATCATCATGCTGTTGACCGCGCTGATCGCCTGGGTCGGCGACCGGCGCATGGCCGCCAACCGGCTGCGTGCCGCGGCAGCCGCTGCCGCGGCCGACTGAACCGGCCGGCGGCGCGATCTGCGGCCCCCGTCACAGCACCGACAGCACGTTCTCCGGCGGCCGGCCGAGCGCTGCCTTGTTGCCGGAAACGACAATTGGCCGCTCGACGATGATCGGGTGGTTCGCCATCGCCTCGATCAACGCCGCTTCGGAGAGTTTGGCCGGGTCGATGCCGGCCGCCGCCGCTTCCTTCCTGCGCACGAGTGCCTTCGCCGGCAGGCCGAGTTCGCCGAGCAGCCTCTTCAGTTGCGTCGCGGTGTAGGGCGTCTTCAGGTATTCGACGATCTCCGGCTCGATGCCCTTGCCGCGCAGCAGCGCCAATGTCTTGCGCGAGGTGGCGCAGCGCGGGTTGTGGTAGATCGTGACGGCCATTGGCCTCGCCCCTTCCGGATCGTTGCCGCTACGGGTGAGCCCGGCGGCGCCGCAACGCAAGCCCGGCGCTCAGTACGCCAGGTCCTGGAAACTGGCCGGTGCCGGGCTGACGATCGTATCACCCTGCGACTCCACTTCGAGCACCGCGAGCCCGCGCTGCACGAGCCCCTGCGGCGTGAAGCGGAACAGACCATCGACGCCGGTAAAGCCGCGCGGGTTGAGCAACGCATCATGTGAGAAGGGGTTTCCGCCACCCTGCTCGGCAAGGACCGCCGCCAATGCCGCCGAGTCGAAGGCGAGCGAGGCGAGCCGCGGCGGCGCCTGGCCATAGGTCGCCTCGAAACGGCTCTCGAACTCGCGGCGCGCGATCGGCGGCGAGGCGGCGAACCAGCCGCCATAGAGCGCCGGCTCGCCCGCGATCGAGGGATCGTCCCACAACCCGCTGCCGAGCAGTCGCACATTCGCAGTGTCGAGCCCGGCCGTCTTCAGCCGGCGTGCGATGTCTTTCAGCTGTGTGCCGCCCTCGGGCAGCAGCAGCGCATCGAAATCGACGCTGGCCGGGGCGGCAGCCGCGGCGGCGGGTGCCGCCGGCAGGGCGTTTGGCACCGGTGCGGCGGACGCGGCGCTGGCTTGCAGCAGACGGCCGATCGCCGCCGCGGCATTCCCGCCCGGCTCGAGATATTCGATGCGGACAACCGTGCCGCCGCTCGCGGCGACCGCCTCGCGCAGCCCATCCGCAACCAGGTGGCCATAGGGCGAATCGGGCACAAGCGCGGCGAAGCGGCTGAGGCCGCGGTCGCGCGCGAACGAGACTTCGCGCACGATTTCCTGGCGCGGCAGGAACCCCATCAGAAAGACGTTGCCGCCGGCCAACTGCGTCGCCGTCGAAAACGCGATGACGTTGATGTGCGCAGCCGCGGCGACCGGCTGCACGGCTTCGACATCCGCCGCGAGCAGCGGCCCGAGGATCAGCTGCGCCCCGTCGCCGATCGCCGACCGGGCGGCCGCCGCGGCGCCGCCGGCGCCGGCCGTATCGCGCGGCATCAACGTCAGATGCTCGTTGCTTGTCGTGAACAGGGCGAGTTGCGCGGCTTGCAGCATCGCCTTGCCGAGCGCCGCATTCTGTCCCGACAGCGGCAGCAGCAGCGCCACCTTGGCGGTGCCGGGGGCGGCAAGCGGCGCCGCCGATATCGCCGCGGCAGGCGGCACCGGTTTCGGCCCCACAGGGAATTGCGGGCCGACGACCGGCGCCGGTAGTGTTGCTTCGCCACCGCCGCAGGCGGCGAGCGCCAGGGCCATCGCGAAGGCAGCGAGAGTTGCAGCGAACCGCGGAACACGCCAGCGCAGCAAGGACCGACTCCGGCAGCAATGCCAATGCCGGCGCGGACCCTAACGAGCGCGCTGCGGCGATGCAATCGCGCCGCGACGGAGACGCCGTCGCGGCCGCGGCCTGGGCGCCGCGACACGCGCTCGCCGCGGGGCTGCACCTCGTCGCGACACCGATCGGCAATCTCGGAGACATCACGCTGCGGGCATTGTGGGTATTGCGCCGCGCCGATCGCATCCTGTGCGAGGATACCCGCGTCACGGCACGGCTGCTCGCGCGCTACGACATCAAGACGCCGCTCGCGCCCTATCACGATCACAACGCCGAGCGGGTCCGCCCGGCCGTACTGGCGGCGCTGCGCGCCGGCGCGACGCTGGCGCTGGTGTCCGACGCCGGGACGCCGCTCGTTTCCGATCCCGGCTACAAGCTGGTGCGCGCCGCCGTGGCCGAAGATCTGCCGGTCAGCGCGGCGCCCGGCCCATCGGCGGTGCTGACCGCGCTGATCCTGTCTGGGCTGCCGCCCGACGTTTTCCTGTTTGCCGGCTTTCTGCCGCCACGCCCGGCCGGCCGGCGACGCGCCTTGATGCAATGGGCGTCGCTGGCGGCGACGCTGATCTTTTTCGAGGCGCCGTCGCGGCTGGCCGCGGCGCTCGCCGACATGGCGGCAATCCTCGGCGACCGGCCAGCCGCGGTGGCGCGCGAATTGACGAAGCGGCACGAGGCGATGCAGCGCGGCCGGCTCGCGCAGCTTGCCGAACATTATCGCGACGCGGGCGCGCCGAGAGGCGAAGCGGTCATTGTCGTCGGCCCGCCCGAAGCGGCGACGGCGACCGCCGCCGATGCGGACATCGACGCGCGGCTCGCGACGCTGCTCGCCCGGCACAGCCTGCGTGACGCGGTCGCGCTGCTCGCAGACGAGAGCGGCCTTGGCCGGCGTGCGGTTTACGCGCGCGCGCTCGCCGTTCAGCGGAGCAACAAGCCATGATGGGTGCGGCGCGGCGGCACTCGGAGCGGCGCCGGGCGCAGCGCCGCGGCCGCATCGCCGAAGCGCTGTGCCGCTGGCGCCTGCGGCTATGCGGCTGGCGGATTCTGGCCCGCGACTGGCGCTGCCCATCGGGCGAGATCGACATCATCGCGCGCCGCGGCGGCGTGCTGGCGGTCATCGAGGTCAAGTCGCGTCGCGATGTCGCGACGGCCGCCGCAGCGCTGCTGCCGCGGCAACGTCGCCGCATCGCCCGATCTGCCGCGGCGTTTCTCGCGACCCGGCCCGATCTGGTGGTGTTGGCGCTGCGATTCGACGTGATGACGGTGGCGCCGCTGCGTCTGCCGCAGCATCTGCGGGACGCTTGGCGCTGCGACGAGTAGCAGATCCGCCAGCGCCCGGCCGGCGGCCGGCGTCGCGTGTGCCGGCGCTTGGCGCCGTCCGGCGAAAGACCGAAAATACGGCGTCGCTGTTGCCGATGGGGGGAAGAATGGCACAGTTGCGAAAGGCTCTGGCCTTGGCCATTGCGCTGGCGTTACTGCCCCTGGCGCTCGGCGGTTGCGCCGGCGCGCTCGTCGTCGGCGGCCTGGCGGCGGCCGGCGGCACCGGCTACATGGCCGGACAGGAACGCGGGGTCAATGGCCTGGCCAGTGACGTGGCGGTCAAGACGAGCATAGAGGCCAACTTCCTAAGTGCCGACCCGCGTTTCCAGCAGGGCATCACGACGACCGTCTACGAGGGGCGAGTGCTGTTGACCGGCCGGGTTCCGAGCCAGCAGATGAAATTCGCCGCCGACCGCATCGCCGGCCAGACGCGCGGCGTCCGCGCCGTCTATGACGAACTGGTCGTGGCGCCTCCCGAGCAGGTCTGGGACGATGCGAAGGACGCCTGGATCACCGCCGAGTTGCGCTCGCAAATGGTGCTCGATCCGAAGGTCCACTCGATCAATTACCTGGTCGATACCGAGAACGGGTCGGTCTACCTGATCGGCTCGGCGCGCGATCAGGGTGAGCTCAACCGCGTCACGCGAATTGCGCGCTACATACCGGGGGTGCGGCGCGTCGTTTCCTACGTCGACCTGCGCCCGGGAGCGCCGGCGGCGATCGCCGCCGTGCCCGCGGTACCGGCGGGTGCGGCGGCGGTGCCGCCACCGGAGGCGTCGGGATACCCCGGCGCCGCGCCGCAAGCTCCGATCGAGGTGCAGAAGCTGTAGTATAATGCGCCGCGATGAGCGAACTGCCCGATGCCGCCGATCCGGAAGCGTGCGCGCGTTATCTGCGCGAATTGGCAGCAGCCGCCTCGCCGGTATTGCCGATCGGCGATGCGGCGCTGGCGCTCGCCGCCTTCGAGCGGCCGCGCATCGCATTCGCGCGCTATCGCCAGCATTTGGCGGCGCTGGCGCGCGATGTCGGCCGGCATGCCGGCGGCGCCGCCGGCCTGTCAGACCGCGCCCGTGCCCTCAATGAGATCATCCTGCTGAAATATGGCTATAGCGGCGACGAACTGACCTATGACGACCTGCAGAACGCCAATCTGATGCGGGTCGTCGATCGCCGCAAAGGCCTGCCGGTGGCGCTCGGAATCCTTTATCTGCATGCGGCGCGGGCGCAGGGCTGGGACAGTGTCGGCCTCGCCTTCCCCGGGCACTTCCTGATCCGCCTGTCGGACGGACCGGAACGGCTGATCCTTGACCCGTTTCATGCCGGAAAGGCATGCGATGCGGCGATGTTGCGCGATCTTCTGAAGGCGATGGCGGGGCAGGCAATCGAATTGTCGCCCGAGCATTACGCGCCGGTTGGCGACCGCGACGTGCTGCTGCGGCTGCAAAACAATCTGAAGTCGCGGCTGCTGCAGATGGGCCGGCACGAACGAGCGCTGCGGGCGCTCGAAACGATGCTGCTGCTCGCGCCCGATCTCGCCGAATTGTGGCAGGAAACGGCGCTGCTGCAGGGTCAGACCGGCAACCTGCGCGCGGCGGTGCATTCGTTCGAGCAATTCATCCGCCTCGCGCCGGACGGCACCGCCCGCCACCAGGCGGCGGTCCTGTTGCAGCAACTGAAGGCGCGGCTGAACTGAGGCGCGCCGCCTGTGGGCGATTTTGGCGCAGCTCAAGCCATCTTGTCGGTCGCCTTGAGGCCGTGCCCGGTCAGGACGGCGACGGTGGTCTCCGCCGGGCGGATCACGCCGTCGGCGAAGAGCCGCGACAGCGCGGCGCCGGCCGTCGCGGCGGTCGGCTCGACGAAGAGGCCTATCCGGCCGAGCGCGAGCAGAGCCGGGGCGATGTCCGCTTCCGGCACGGCGATGACGGCACCGCCAGAGCGGCGCAGCGCCGCCAACACTTCCCTCCCGCGCACCGGCTTTATCGTTGCGATGCCGTCGGCGATCGTCGGCGCCGGCGCAAACGGCACGCAATCGTCGGCGCCCGCGGCCCAGGCGGCGGCAAACGCGGCGCAATTGGCCGCCTGCACCGCGAAGAGGCGCGGCAGGCGATTGATCTCGCCGCGGCGCAATAATTCGTCAAAGCCGCGGTCCAGCCCCAGGATATTGCTGCCGTAACCGGTCGGCACGACGATGTTGTCGGGCGCGCGAAACCCGAGCTGCTCCCACAGCTCGTAGGCCAGCGTTTTCGTGCCCTCGATAAAGAACGGCTGCCAATTGTGGCTGGCGTAAAAGCTGCTGCCGCCGCTGGCCGCCGCCAACGCCGCCGCGGTGACATCCTGGCGCGTACCGGCAATCGCGCGGACGCTCGCGCCGGCGGCGGCGATCTGCGCAATTTTGCCGCGCGGCGCGGCGGCCGGCACATAGATCGTGCACGCGAGCCCGGCCGCCGCCGCATAGGTTGCGATCGACGCGCCGGCGTTGCCGGAGGAATCCTCGTGGACCGGGCCGACGCCGACCGCCAGCAGATGATCGAGCATGACTGCCGTACCGCGGTCCTTGAACGAGCCGGTCGGCATCTGCGATTCGAGCTTGAAACATACCGGCGCTCCGGCCCAATCGCGCGCGACGAGCGGCGTCCAACCTTCGCCGAGCGACACGCGCGGACGGTCGCGCAACGCCAGCGCGGCGCGGTAGCGCCACAGTGATGCTTCGCCGGCGATGATGTCGCCGCGCGCCAGTCCGGTTTCGGCCGACAGATTCAAGTGACTGCCGCAGGCGCAGCGCCAGACCGGCCGTTCGGCGGCAATCGTCGCGCCGCAGCTCGGGCAATGATAGTGCGCGACGCCCGCCATTCGACCCTCCTGCGCGCCGATGAACCCGACGCATCCTCGCTCGTTGTACCGGGAGAATAGATCGGAGGCCTGCGCGATGGCTGAAGCGAAAATCACGACAGACCATGACGAGATCCGAAAATGGGCGCAGGCGCGCAACGGTCGTCCGGCGGTCGTGCGCTCGACCCACGGCAAGGACGGCGGCGGCATCATCCGCATCGAGTTTCCCGGTGCGCCGAATGCCCGGGACGAAGCGCTCGAGGAGATCTCGTGGGACGAGTTTTTCGAGCGGTTCGACGAAGCGAAGCTTGCGCTTCTCTGCCAGGAGGAGACCGCCGGCGGCGACACCAGCAATTTCAACAAGCTGATCGGCCGCGAGACGGCGGAGGCGCGCGAACACGGCGCGCCGCATGCCGGCCGGCATCACCCGCGCGGCCGCTGAACCCGCCGGAGCCGCGGCCGCCGCTCCCTGCGGCTCACCGGCCGGCGGCGCGAGCCGGAACGCCGGTCTCGGCGCCGGCGTCCCAGAATATTCCGGTCATCAGACGCAGCGCCTCGCGCGCCACCGGCGCCAGCATGTGCTCGTTTGGCGCGTGCTGCGAGCAGGCGGCGTAGGAATGTGGCACCCACACCGTCGGCAGGCCGAGATCATGCGCGAAGATGTCGTTCGGCAATGAGCCGCCGAGATTGGGCAGGATGGCGGGCGGTTTGCCGGTCGTCGCGCGGATCGAGGCCGCTGTCCAGCGTACCCAGGGGTGGTCCGGCTCGAGCCGGGTGGCAGCGAAATAGGCCTTTTCCCAGCGCGCGATCGCGACCATCGAAAAGCCGTGCGCGTCGAGGTGACGGCGCAGTGCCGGCAGGAATTCCTCGGGATCGGTGCCGACGACAAAGCGGATCTGACATGTCGCCTTCGCCCGCGGCGGGATCGCGTTGACCGGGTTTTCGGGGTTGCCGGTCTGAAACGCCAACACCTCGAAGCTCGACCAGCCAAAGACCTTTTCGCTCGGGCTGAGGCCCGGTTCGCCCCAATCCGGGTCGATCTCCGGCGCATCCTCGCCGTCCTCGCTGCTGGCTTCGATCGGGCAATCGGCGAGCGCCGCACGCACCGAATTCGGCAGATGCGAGGGGACCCATTCGCGCACCCGGATCGCGCCCTTCGCGCTCGTGATCGTCGCCAGCGCGTGTGCGAGGATGATGCCGGGATTGGCCAGCAGCCCGCCCCAGTTGCCGGAATGGTGGCCGCCGTCGCGCAGATCGACGGTCAGGTCGAAATTCAGCGCGCCGCGGGCGCCGAGAAAGATCGTCGGCCGTTCCGGCGCGAGGCGCGGCCCATCGGAAGCGATCAGCACATCGGCGGCGAGCCGTTCCCGGTGTTGCCGGCAGACCTCGCGCAGGCCGGGCGAGCCGATCTCCTCGCCGGTCTCGATCAGAAAGACGGCGTCGAAGCCGAGTTGGCCGCGTGTCCGCAGCACACTGTCGAGCGCCGCCAGGTTGATCGTGTGCTGACCTTTGTTGTCGGCCGTGCCGCGGCCGTAGAGCCGTTCGCCCTCGCGCACGAGGCGCCACGGCGACAGCCCGTCGCGCCATTCCGCCTCGAGGCCGCGAATGACGTCGCCGTGGCCATAGCTGAAGACCGTCGTCCGAGCCCCCGTCTCGCGCCGCTCGGCGATCAGCATCGGCCCGCCGCGCACCGGGTTTGCAACGATCTCGGTCGCAAAGCCGAGCCGCGCGAATGCGGGGGCGAGCTCATCGCCGAGATAGGAAGCGAGCACCGGCAGCCGCGCTTCTACCTGGCTTTCGGTCGGGATCGCGACGCGGCGTGCGAGATCGGCGACAAACCCGCCTTGATCGAAATGGCGTTCGGCGGCGGCGATGGCGGCGGCGCGGGTCATGGGGCCTCCCTCGATGATCGGCGGGGAGGTTGTCATTGCGCGTGCAGCGACGCAATCTCCCGTGCCGCCATTTCGCGCTTGCGTCGTCGGCCCTTCGGGCTTTCTCGCAATGGCCGAAAGTGATGGAATGCGGCGATGCGGCCGGCGACCCCCGATCTGATCTCGAACGCGTCATTCCCGGCGCTGGCGGCCGAGGTCGTGAGGGCACGTAAGGAGTTCGATGATGAGGACGGGCGCGGATTACCGCGAAAGCCTGCGCGACGGGCGCAAGGTCTGGGTCATGGGTGCAGGGCGGGTCGAAGACATGACGACCCATCCGGCGACGCGGCGGACCGTCGAGGAATACGCGGCCTGGTATGACCGTCACCGTGACCCGGCATGGCAGGACACGCTATGGCCGCCGGCCGGGGTGAAGCGAACGGGGCCGTGGGCGTTCGCGCTGCCGCAGACAAGCGCCGATGTCGTCGGCATGGGGCGCTCCTTTGCGGCGACGCTTTTCCACAGCGCCGGCAACATCACGCACGACCCGGCCTACGGCAACCTGATCGCGCTCGGCGTGCTGTCCTGCGTGCAAGGACTGAACGGCGCTCAATCCGAGAACGCCCGTTATGCGATGGCCTATCGCGACGGCATCGTCCGGGACCAGCGGTTTATCACGTATTGCGGCGGCGCGCCGATCATCGGCCAGCGGCTCAATCCCGATCCGGCCAAGCGCGTCGCGTTGAAACTCGTGCGCGAGACCGATGCCGGCGTCATCATTCGCGGCCGGCTCGGCATGCACACAAGCCCCGCCTACGCCGAAGAGATTTACATCGGCGGCATGTCGGGCGTCGATATCGACGGCAAGCGCGCCGGCTTTATCGTGCCGGTCGGCGGCGCCGGCGTCACGACGCTGTGCCGCAAGGCCGCAACGCGCGATCCCAACCCGTTCATATCGCCGCTGTCGTCGCGCTTCGACGAACTCGACGGCCAGATGTGGCTCGACGACGTGTTCGTGCCGTGGGAGCGGGTGTTTTTTGTCGGCGCCAACCCCGATCCAATCTCGCGCTGGCTGCGCTGGCATCATCTCTACGGCTGGCTTGCCAAGTCCGAGTTCAGTTTGGGGCTGGCGCTGGCTCTGGCCGACGCGATGGGATTGAAGGAGCAGGACCCGACGATAGAATACATCGTCGATCTGATCGTGCCGGTGCAGACCGTGCGCGCCTGCCTCACGGCCGCCGAGCGCGACCCGCAATTCACCGAGGCCGGCTATTGCTATCCGAGCCATCGCCATCTCGCGGCCGGCGGCATCGCCCTGTTCGACGCACGCCAGCGGATTTCCGAGATCCTGCGCATCCTGCCCGGCTCCTCGCTTGTCGTCGCGCCCGCCGACACCGATCTCGCGACACCGGAATTGGCCGCCGGGCTGGAGGAGTCGTTTGCCGGCGGCGGCTACAGCGCCAAGCAGCGCGCGGCATTGTTGCAACTCGCGTGGGACCATGTGTCGTCGGCGCTGGATGCCCGCGAATCGGCGTTCGAGCTGCACGCCTCGGGCGGCATGCCGAACTGGCGTGGCTGGCTGCGGCAGAATTTCCGCGACTACAACGAATTGGCCAACGGCGTGCTGCGCGCGATCGAGCTGCCGATGCCGACGGTCGATGTCGACAACATCCGCACGATGCCGATCACCCGTCGCCGCTTCGCCGCCGCCGCCGGCGACCAGTTTCCGCCGGCAACCGGCCGGACCTGACGCGCAGAACGCGACGGATCACCGCGCAACCGACCCAAGTGCGTGTGCAACGCAAGCGGGGTAGGCGGGCGATGGCGATACCCGATGCCGTTGCAGGCAAGCCTCGGCGAATTTGATCACGTGCTCGTCGCCGTTCGCGACGGCGCGCTCTACCAGGCTTTCGGCGTCGCCGATCTCAGCGACATCGGTGGCAAACGGCGTGTCGCCGGCGAAGCAGGCGTACAGGCCGCACCCCGCCTGCCAGCCGTAGCGCAGCAGCGCGCCGGCCGTCGCCTCGGCGACATGCGCGGCGATGTTGCCGATTGCCGCCAGGCTCGTTACGCCATGGATGAAGGCGATGACCGTCGCAATGCTGCGGGCGTTCGCCAGGTAGACGCGCGCGAACAACTCGGTCAACTCGGCGAGCCGCGCCGCGATATCGCCATCAAGCGCCGCCAGCCCGATCGCGGGAGCAAAGTCGGGGAACTCTGCGAGCCGCGCCAGCGCCGCGACGATATTGCCGGGACGGCGGCGATTCGGCGGCACGACCGGCACCCGCGCGAGCGCCTCGCGCGGCGACAGGCCAGCCGCGCCGGGAAACTCGCCGGATGGCAGCTCGGCGTAGCTCGCCGCCCAACTCGCCAGTGCATCGGCAAGTTCGCGTCGGCGCGGCGACGTCTCGCGCTCGGCGAGGCCGCGCGCCGCGTGGCCGACGCGGATCGCGCCGTGCGTTGCCGCCGCCGACACGCCGGGCGCCAGCCGCGCGGCCCACAGATCGAGCACGCTGCGCCATTCGTCGGTGTCGAGCGCGCCGGCAAAAAACCGGCCCCACGCCGCAAAGCGCTCGCGTCGGCCGAGTTCGTGCCGCCAGCGCGCCGCATCGATCGCTTCGCCGAATGCCTGGCGCGGCGCGATGCGTGGCCGGTAGCGCTCGATCCACGGCAAAACAGCCTCAGGCCGGCCAAGCGCACACAGCGCTTCGGCAACCATCGGCGCATGGTTGAAGTTGCCGTTGGCGAGCGCCGGACCGCAGCCGGCAAGCCGGTCCAATGCCGCATCGAGCGTCTCGTACGACACAATCGGCATCGCCGTCCTTTCTCGATCTCCGGCACTCATTATAATAATTCCAATCTACGAAGCTGCCGCGGGTGCGTCAAGCGGCGGCAGGCCGGGCGGCGGGCGGCGCGCCCGGCTCGCTTGCTCGTAGGCATAGGCGATGCGCAGCAGCGTCGCCTCCGACCAGGCGCGGCCGGTAAATGTCGCGCCAAACGGATAGTCGGGCGTCGGCCGTCCGCCGGCCCCGGATATGAAACCGGCCGGGACTTGCACGCTCGGATAGCCTGCTTTCGCCGCGATGGCGCAGCCGGCGGAGCCGGGGAACAGCACCGCGTCGAGCCGATGCGCGTCCATATAGGCGTCGAGACCGAGAGTTCGGCTCGACTTGAGGTCCATCGCTCGCGCCGAAAGGTATTCCGGCTCGCTGAGGTCGCCGCGCGTCGCCTCGGCGACGAGAAACATATCCTGGCCGAAGCGCAGCGCCCGGTCGGCGTGCGCCGCGTTGAATGCGATGATGTCGGCGAGCGATCGGATTGGTGTCTCGACCAGCCAGTCGCGCAAATAGGCGTTAAGGTCGGCCTTCAATTCGTAAACCAGGACGATCGAACTAGGCCCGGCCTGGTAGCGCGCCTTGCTCTCGGGGTTGCGGTTCAGCACCGCCATCGTCGTGCCCGGGCCGTCGATCCAGCCGGCGGTGGGGATGTTGGCGCGGACGATGACCGCGCCCCGATCTTCAAGCGTCGCAACAACCTCGCCCATCACCGCGCTGGCCTGCGGCGCGAGCTTGCCGAAATAGACATCGTTGGCCGGATCGGCGGCATCGCCCGGTACGCCGATCCGCGCGCCGCGCAGCCCATCGGCATCGAGGCCTGCCGTGTAATCGGCCGGGCGCTGCTGCGCCAGCGTCGCCGGATCGCGCGGGTCGGGCGCAGCGAGCACATTCAGCAGGATCGCCGCGTCGCGCACGCTGCGGGTCAGCGGCCCCGCCGTGTCCTGGCTGTGGGCGATCGGCAATATGCCGGCGCGGCTGATCAGGCCGACGGTCGGTTTCACCGTGACGAGGCCGTTCTGCGTCGCCGGCGACAACAGCGACCCCGAAGTTTCGGTGCCGATCGCCGCGGCGCACAGCCCAGCCGAAACCGCGACCGCCGAGCCCGAACTGGAGCCGCCCGGAGAGACGATCGGGACGCCGTTGTCGTCGAGCGCCGGGGCATAAGGATTGCGCACCTGGCCGCCGAGCGAGCTGTAGCCCGACGGCATGCCGATCGCCAGGATGTTGGCGAATTCGGTCAGGTTGGCCTTGCCCAGGATGACTGCGCCGGCGGCGCGCAGCCGGGCGACAAGCGCCGCGTCGCGCACGCCCCGCGCCGTCGCGAGCGCCAGCGACCCGGCGGTTGTGCGCTGGCGGTCGCCGGTCGCGATGTTGTCCTTGACGATGATCGGGATGCCGTGCAGCGGCCGCTCCGCACTCGGCGCGACGCGATCGAGCGCGGCGGCAGTCGCCGCCGCCTCGGGGTTGACCTCACGCACCGCGTTGAGACAGGGTCCGGCGCGATCGTAGGCTTCGATGCGCGCCAGGGAGGCGCCGACAAGCCCGCCCGGCGTTGTCCGGCCGGCGATCAAGGCATGCTGCAATTCGGCTATTGTTGCGTTCTCGAAGGCCATCCTGACCCGCCTCTGACGTGCCATTGTGTGACACTGGTTAACGGCGTTGGCAAAAATGCAGCAGATTTCGGGAACCGCGGAACAAATTCGGCGTTGGCGTAACGGTTGTTCGTGGCAGCGCGGGAAAGCCGCGCCGGCAACGGGGTTGCAACAGACCCGGTTGCCGCTGCCGTACGAAATTTTGCGCGGTGGAATGCTACGCCGCGGCCCCGATGCGATCCCGGGACAGCGCATCGGCGGTGCAGGCCGAGACACATCGGGTCACGGGCGGCCAAATGCGGTGTCCGAATGCCGCCGATCAAGCGACGGGCTCTGGGTCCTCGTCTTGATCGGCGGCGCTCTCTATTACATGCCGGGCGAATGGACGAAGTGGGCAATGCGCCCGTTTTCGTGTCATTGATGCATGGCGGTGCGCCGGAGGCGGCAGCGCATGGCACGACAGGAGCGGTCGCTGCGGATGGCGGAAGGCCTGCGCATTTACAACCTGTTTCCGACGCTGGCCGGCACGACCGCCGAGTGGACGGCCGAGTTGCCGCGGATCGCCGCGATGGCGTTCAATGCGGTCTATATCAACCCGTTCCACTATCCGGGTTTCTCGGGCAGCCTCTACGCCGTCAAGGACTATTACCGCCTCAACCCGCGCTTTCGCCCCGACGACAATCCTCTCCCGCCGACCGGGGTCGGGCAGGCGGCGGCGGACCGCCGCGCGGCGAGCGATGACGAGCTGCTGCGCCGCTTCACGGCGGCGGCGCAACGCCGCGGGCTGCGCGTCATCATGGACCTCGTCGTCAATCATACCGCGAGAGACAGCGAGCTTGCCGTGCGCCGGCCCGAGTGGTTTGTGCGCGACGCAAACGGCGCGATCCGCTCGCCCTTTGCCCTCGATCCCGGCGATCCGGACAAGCGCATCGTATGGGGCGATCTCGCCGAACTCGACTACCGCGCGCCGCAATCCGACGCGATCGCCGACTATTTCGCCGATCTTGTCTGCCATTACCTCGCGCTCGGCTTTGGCGGGTTCCGCTGCGACGCCGCCTACAAAGTGCCGGCGCCGGTTTGGCGGCGGCTGATCGACGCCGCCAGGGCGCAGAACCCGGACGTCGTGTTCTGCGCCGAAAATCTGGGGGCGCGCCGGGAAGAGGTGCTAGCGCTCGCCGACGCCGGTTTCGATTATCTGTTCAACAGCCTCAAATGGTGGGATTTCGAGAGCCCGTGGCTGCTCGAGCAATACGAGCTTTATCGCCGCATCGCGCCGTCGATCGCCTTTCCGGAAAGCCATGACACCGAGCGCCTCGTCACCGAGTTGCTGGCGGCCGGTTTCCCGGAACACCAGATCGAGCCGCAATACCGCCTCGCTTATGCCTTCGCGGCGACATTCTCGACCGGCGTCATGATGCCGATGGGTTTCGAATTCGGCTTGTCGCGCCGGCTAAATGTCGTCGGCGGGTTGACCGCAGAACCGGAGCCGGCGCGTCTTGATCTCGGCGACTTTATCGCCGACGTCAACCGCATGAAGGCGGCGGTGCCGGCGCTCAACGAGGAGGGGCCGCAACGCCGCCTGACGCGGGCGGACGACCCGCTCGTTGCGTTGTTGCGGCAATGCGAGGCGAGCGCCGACCGCGCGCTTGTGCTCGTCAACACGAGCGACCGCGAACCCCGCGAGGCGGCGGTCGAAGATCTGCTCAGAGCGGCCGGCCTACAGCATCTCGGCGACCGTCTGATGATCGCCGAGATGCGCCCTGGCGGCGCGGCGGCGCCGGCCGGCAGTCGGCTCCTCGTCGCGCCGCTCGAAGTAAAGGTGCTGCAGGTCGGTTTGCGGCCGGTCAAGCAGGTGCCGGTCGGGCCATGCGGCGATGCGGCCCGTGCTCCGCGCCATCGCCCGGAATGGCGGCCCGAGGCGCGCATCGCGATCGAGAACGTCTTGCCCGAGATCGACGGCGGCCGTTATCCGGTCAAGCGCATCGCCGGCGAGGAGGTCGAAATCTGGGTGGATTTGCTGCGCGACGGCCATGACCGGATCGCCGCCGTCGTCAAATTCGCCTTCGAGGATGAAGCCTGGCAGGAGACGCCGCTCGCGTTCGTTGACAACGATCGGTGGGTGGCGCGTTTCCGGCCCGATCGCGTCGGCTGTTGGCGCTACACGATCGAGGCCTGGACCGACCGCTTTGGCAGCTGGTGCGACGACGTGCGCAAAAAGCGCGACGCGGGCCAGGACGTCACGCTCGAGTTGATCGAGGGAGAGCGGCTCGTTGCGGCGATGGCCGCGGCGCCCGCTGCCGCGGCGCCGCTGCGGGCGACGCTCGGCGAATGTGCCGAGGCCGACATCGACCGCCGCTGCGCGTTGCTGTTGTCCGAGGATGTGCGGCAGATCATGGCGCAGATCGACGACCGCACCGATGCCGTGCGCTGTGGCCGCGAATTCGAACTCGTCGTCGACCGCGCGGAGGCGCGGTTTGCCGC
Organism: Allostellaceae bacterium; assembly: GCA_035504075.1. Classification (GTDB taxonomy): domain Bacteria; phylum Pseudomonadota; class Alphaproteobacteria; order ATCC43930; family CGMCC-115725; genus DATARH01. Next base: position 23,128 of record DATJSO010000243.1, read on the forward strand.
CTGGTATGAGATGTTCCCGCGCAGCCAGGGCCGCGTACCGGGCCGCAGCGCGACATTCGACGACATGATCGCGCGGCTCTCCGATGTCGCTGCGCTCGGCTTTGATGTCGTCTACCTCGTGCCGATCCATCCGATCGGACGGGTCAACCGCAAGGGACGCGACAACGCCGTCAGCGCCCAGCCGGGCGATCCCGGCAGCCCGTACGCGATCGGCGCCGTCGAAGGCGGCCACCGCGCGGTTCATCCGGAACTCGGCACGCTCGCCGATTTCCGCCGCTTTATCGTCGCGGCGGCCGGGTTCGGCATCGAGGTGGCGCTGGATTTCGCAATCCAATGCGCCCCCGACCACCCCTGGGTGCGTCAGCACCCGGATTGGTTTCGGTTTCGTTCCGACGGCTCGATCCAGTACGCCGAAAACCCGCCGAAAAAATACGAGGATATCGTCAACGTCGATTTCTATAATCCCGACCGCGACGGATTGTGGGCCGAATTGCGCGACACCGTACTGTTCTGGGTCGATCAGGGGGTGCGCACGTTCCGCGTCGACAATCCGCACACCAAGCCGCTGCCGTTCTGGGAATGGCTGATCCGCGAGGTCAAGGCGCGCTGCCCCGAGGCGGTCTTCCTGTCGGAGGCGTTCACTCGGCCGAAGATGATGCGCGCCCTTGCCAAGCTCGGCTTCTCACAATCCTACACCTATTTCACGTGGCGCAACACGAAGGGCGAGCTGATCGAATACCTGACCGAACTGACACAAACAGACCAGAAGGAATATTTCCGCCCGAATTTCTTCACCAACACGCCGGATATCCTGCCGGTGTTCTTGCAGGAAGGCGGCCCGCCGGCGTTCCGCATCCGACTTATGCTGGCCGGCACGCTGTCGCCGGCCTATGGCATCTATAACGGCTTTGAATTATGCGAGAACGAGCCGATCCCCAACCGCGAGGAATATCTCCATTCCGAGAAATACGAATACAAGGTATGGGACTGGGACCGCCCCGGCAACATCAAGCGCGACATCGCGATCTTGAACCGCTGGCGGCGCGAGAACCCGGCGCTGCACGAACTGACCAATCTGCGCTTTCTCGATTGCGCCGACCCCAATCTCCTCGCCTATGCGAAGGCGACCGCCGATTGCAGCAACATCATCATCGTCGTCGTTAACCTCGACCCGCATGGCTTGCACGCCGGCGATGTCGTGCTGCCGCTTGGCGCCTGGGGCATCGGCGCGGATCACGAGTTTGCGGTCGAGGAGGCGTTCACCGGCACGGTATCCACCTGGCGCGGCGAGCGGCAGCACATCGCGCTCGATCCGCAAAACCATCCAGCACTGCTGTTGCGTTTGTTGCCTGCGGACCCCGCATGACACCTCCCGATACCGCGCCAACCACCCTGTTGTCGGGTGCTCCGCTGTCTGCCCGCCCGACGGAAGACGGGTTATGGTATAAAGATGCGATCATCTATCAATTGCACGTCAAGGCGTTCTTTGACGCCAACAATGACGGCATCGGCGATTTCGCCGGCCTGACGCAGAAGCTCGACTACCTGCAGGATCTCGGTGTCACGGCGCTGTGGCTGCTGCCGTTCTATCCGTCGCCGTTGCGCGATGACGGCTATGACATCGCGGACTACAAAAACGTCCACCCGACTTACGGCAAAATGGCGGATTTCCGCGTCTTCGTGCGCGAGGCGCACCGCCGGCGCCTGCGGGTCATCACCGAACTGGTGATCAACCACACCTCGGACCAGCACCCCTGGTTTCTGCGGGCGCGCCGCGCGCCGGCCGGTTCGCGCTGGCGCAATTACTACGTGTGGAGCGACACCGACCAGAAGCTGCTCGGCACCCGCATCATCTTTGTCGATACCGAGAAATCGAATTGGACATGGGACACGGAGGCGCAAGCATATTATTGGCACCGCTTTTATGCGCACCAGCCCGATCTCAATTTTGACGATCCGGCGGTATTTCGCTCGATTGCCAACGTGATGAAGTTCTGGCTCGAACTCGGGGTGGACGGGATGCGTCTCGACGCGGTCCCCTACCTCATCGAACGGGAGGGCACCACCAACGAGAACCTACCGGAAACGCACGAGGTCCTACGGCGGCTGCGCGCCGAACTCGACGACCATTACGACGGTCGCATGCTGCTGGCCGAAGCGAACCAGTGGCCGGAGGACGTACTGCAATATTTCGGCGCCGGCGACGAATGCCACATGGCGTTCCACTTTCCGCTGATGCCGCGCATCTACATGGCGGTGGCGACCGAGGATCGCCATCCGGTCACCGACATCCTGCGGCAGACGCCGGAAATTCCGGAGAACTGCCAGTGGGCGGTGTTCCTGCGCAATCATGATGAACTGACGCTCGAAATGGTGACCGATCGCGAGCGCGACTATATGTGGAACTATTATGCCGCCGATCGGCGCGCCCGCATCAATCTCGGCATCCGCCGACGCCTGGCGCCGCTGATGGAGAACGACCGCCGCAAGATCGAGTTGTTGAAAGGCCTGCTGCTGTCGATGCCGGGTACCCCGGTGCTCTACTACGGCGACGAAATCGGCATGGGTGACAATGTGTTCCTCGGCGATCGCGACGGCGTGCGCACGCCGATGCAATGGTCGTTCGACCGCAACGGCGGATTTTCCCGCGCCGATCCGGCGAGCCTCTACCTGCCGCCGATCATGGATCCGGTCTACGGTTTCGAGGCGGTCAATGTGGAAGCGCAGAGCCGCTCGCCGTCATCGCTGCTCAACTGGACCAAGCGGCTTATTGCAGCGCGGCTGAGCCGGCGCGCCTTCGGCCGCGGCAGCCTGCGCCTGCTCTACCCGTCGAACCGCAAGGTATTGGCTTACCTGAGGGAATGGGACGACGAGATCATCCTGTGCGTGGCCAACCTGTCGCGCAGCGCGCAGGCGGTTGAGCTCGACCTGGCGGAGTTCCGCGGCCGCCAGGTTATCGAGGTGCTGGGCCGGGCGGAGTTCCCGCCGGTGAGCGACCATGCCTACGCGATGACGCTGCAAGCCCACAGCTTTTTCTGGTTCGAGCTGCTGGCTCGGCCGGAGAGCGAGAGCCATGCGCTCTGGGAGGCGACGGCGCCGGAATTCGTAACGCTGGTCGTGCCGCAAGGCTGGCAGGACCTGTTCACCCATCACAATCTGCCGCAACTCGAAGGCGATGTAATCCCCGCGTTCCTGGCACGGCAGCGCTGGTTCGGCGGCAAGGACCAGCGCATCTCGTCGGTGCGCGTCGTCGCCCGCGCTGAATTGCCGGCGGCTGCGGCGGAGGCAGGCGATGCGAAGCCCAACGGGTTCTTGCTGCAGGTCATCGAGGCGGCGTTGTCCGGCGGAGAGCACCAGCAATATCTGCTGCCGCTAGCCGCCGTATGGTCGCCGGCGGGAACCGATTTGCGGCAGGCTCTGCTGCCGTCGACGCTGGCGATGTTGCGCCAGTCGCGGCGCGAAGGGGCGCTGGTCGATGCGCTGAGCCAGGAAAATTTTGCCTCGGCGCTGGTTGAAATCGTTGCCGGCGCAGCGACGCTCGGCGTCGGCGCACCGGACGGCGCCTCCCATTACCTTCGTTGCCGCCATACCGCCGCCTTTGCGCGGATCGCGGTGCCGGAACGGCCGGTCATACGGCGCCTCGGCGCCGAGCAGTCGAACAGCTCGATCCTGTTCGAGGATTATGGTGTTCTGAAAATCTACCGCCGGCTGCAGGCGGGACCGCATCCCGAGATCGAGATCGGCCGCTTTCTGACCGAGCGTGCCGGCTTTGCCAATACGCCGCCGCTACTCGCCTCCCTCGAACTCGCCGAAGCCGGAGGCGGCGAGGACGCGATGCGGGCGATCGGTGTCCTGTTCGGTTTTGTACGCAACCAAGGCGACGGCTGGACGTTGGCGCTCGATTACCTGGCGCGTTATCTCGATAGCGTGTTGACGGCGGAGGCGCCCGGTGCGAACCCGCCGGGCCTCGCGCCGGACATGCCTCCCGCCGACCACTTCTTCATCGCCCTGGCGCGCCAGTTGGGATTGCGTCTGGCGCAAATGCACCGGGCGTTGACGGAACAGGCGGGGGATAATCCCGCCTTTGCCGTCGAGCCGATCAGCCCCGCCGATCTGGCCGGTTGGCGCGGCGAACTGGAGACGGCGGCCGAGGAGATGTTCGTTCGGTTGGAGCGCGGCCACGCCGCAATACCCGAAGGCGCCCGCGACCTCGCTGCCGCGGTCCTCGCCGCCGGACCGCGCCTGGCGCGTGCAATCCGGCTGTTGGCGCCCGATCAGATTGAGGCGGTGAAGACCCGCTATCATGGCGATCTGCACCTGGGGCAGGTGTTAGCGGTAGAGAATGATTTTTTCTTCATCGACTTCGAGGGCGAGCCGGCGCGGCCGCTGGCGTTGCGCCGGCGGAAAAGCTCGCCGCTGCGCGATGTTGCCGGCATGATCCGCTCGTTCGAATACGCCGCCGCCGCCGCGGTGCGACGGGTCGCGGAGATCCGTCCGCAGGCGCAATCAAGGATGGCCGAACTCGCCGATGCGTGGCGACAGCGCGCCGTGGACGGCTTTCGCGCGGCCTACCGCAAGGAGATGCGCGGCTGCCGCGCCTATCCGGCCAACAAGCTGGAAGCCAAGAGGCTGACCGATTTCTTCGCTCTCGAAAAGGCGGTGTATGAAGTGAACTATGAGATGGCCAATCGGCCCGACTGGGTCGGCATTCCGCTGAACGGCGTGTTGCGCATCCTGGCCAAGCTGCCCGGCAACGACGATGCCGCATCGGCCTAGCCCCGATGCCGAGGCGATCGTCGCGGGGCGCCACGGTGATCCGTTTGCCTTTCTCGGCATGCACGAAACCGCGGGCGGGCTTTACGTGCGCGCGTTCCTGCCGGAGGCCGAGACGATGGCGGTCGTCGAAAGCGCCGGCAGCGAGGTCGTCGCCGAGGCCGAGCGCATTCACCCGGCGGGGCTGTTCGCAGCCAGCATGCCCGAGAGACGGCAGCCGTTCCGCTACCGGTTGCGCGTCGAGTGGGGCGGGCACCGGCAGGAGTTCGACGACGTCTACCGCTTCCCGCCGGTACTCGGCGATCTCGATCTGCATCTTCTCGTCGAAGGCAACCACCTCGCCAGCTACCGCAAGCTCGGTGCCCACCCGATCGTGCATGACGGCGCCGAGGGCGTCGCTTTCGCGGTATGGGCGCCGAACGCCCGGCGCGTCAGCGTCGTCGGCGATTTCAACGGGTGGGACGGCAGGCGCATGCCGATGCGCCGGCGCCATGCCGGCGGCTTTTGGGAGTTGTTCGTGCCGGGCCTGCGCCCGGGCCATCTTTACAAGTACGAACTGCTCGATGCCGCGGGCGACCTGCTGCCGCTGAAGGCCGACCCCTATGCCGAACAGACCGAGCGGCCGCCCGGCACCACGTCGATGATCGCCGCGCCGTCGCGGCACGTCTGGCGCGATGGCGACTGGATGAGCACACGTTGGCAGCACAACGACCGCGAGGCGCCGGTTTCGATCTACGAGGTGCATCTCGGCTCATGGCGGCGGCGCGACGGCAACCGCTATCTCACCTATCGCGAACTCGCCGCCGAACTGGTGCCCTACGTCGCCGATCTCGGTTTTACGCATATCGAGATTTTGCCGGTCACAGAGTACCCGTTTGACGGCTCGTGGGGATATCAGCCGATCTCGCTGTTCGCGCCGACCGCGCGTTACGGCTCGCCCGACGATTTCCGCGCCTTTGTCGATGCCTGCCACGCCGCCGGGCTGGGGCTATGGCTCGATTGGGTACCCGGGCATTTTCCGACCGACGCGCATGGGCTGGGGCGCTTCGACGGCACCGCCCTTTATGAGCATGCCGACCCGCGCCAGGGCATGCACCGCGACTGGAACACGCTGATCTACAATTTCGGGCGGCGCGAGGTCGCCAATTTTTTGTTGTCGAGCGCGCTCTACTGGCTGCGCGAATTCCACATCGACGGCATCCGCGTCGATGCCGTCGCCTCGATGCTGTATCTTGACTACAGCCGGCAGGAGGGCGAGTGGATCCCGAACCGCTACGGCGGGCGCGAGAACCTCGAAGCGATCGCCTTTCTGCGGCGGATGAACGAGTTGGTGTTTGCCGACGAGAGCGGCGCGACAACGGCGGCCGAGGAATCGACGGCGTGGCCAATGGTGTCGCGGCCAGTCTATGTCGGCGGCCTCGGCTTCGGCTTCAAATGGAACATGGGGTGGATGCATGACACGCTCGGCTATATCGCGCGCGACCCGATCCATCGCAAATACCACCACAATGATCTGACCTTCGGACTGCTTTACGCCTACCACGAAAATTTCATCCTGCCGCTGTCGCACGACGAGGTGGTGCACGGCAAGGGTTCGCTGATCGGCCGCATGCCGGGCGACACATGGCAGAAATTTGCCAATCTGCGGGCCTATTTTGCATTCATGTGGAGCCACCCCGGAAAGAAGCTGTTGTTCATGGGTGGCGAATTCGGCCAGGATTGGGAATGGAACCACGACACCGGCCTCGACTGGGCGGCGCTGCAGCACCCGCTGCATGCCGGCGTGCAGCTGTTGGTGCGCGATCTCAATCGGCTGTACCGTGCTGTCTCGGCGCTGCATCGTCTCGATTGCGAGCCGGAGGGGTTTGCCTGGATCGACGCTGCCAACGGCGCCGAAAGCGTGCTCTCCTACCTGCGGCGCAGCCGTGACCCGCATGAGCTTGCGGTCGTCGTGTGCAACTTTACGCCGGTGCCGCGCGACGACTACCGGATCGGCGTGCCGCGGCCGGGACGCTATGTCGAGCGGATCAATACCGACGCCGAGGTCTATGGCGGCAGCGGCGTCGGCAATGCCGGCGAGGTTCACGCCGAGCAGCATCCGATGCACGGCCACGCCCATTCGCTGCGGCTCAGATTGCCGCCGCTCGGTGTGCTGATCTTCACGGCCGAGCCGTAAGCGCGCGCCATATGCCATCGATCAAGGTGTGGCCCGGCCAACCCTACCCGCTCGGCGCCACCTGGGACGGCAAGGGCGTCAATTTCGCGCTGTTCTCGGCGCACGCGGAGAAGGTCGAATTGTGCCTGTTCGATCGCAGCGGCCAGCACGAGGACGCGCGCATCGGGCTGCCGGAATATACCGATGAAGTGTGGCATTGCTATCTCCCGGAAGTCCGCCCGGAACAGCTCTACGGCTACCGCGTTTACGGCCCCTACGACCCGGCCGCCGGCCATCGCTTCAATCCGAACAAGCTCCTGCTCGACCCCTATGCGCGAGCGCTCAGCGGACACCTGCGCTGGAATGACATCGTGTTCGGGTATCGCGTCGGCAGCCCGCGCGACGACCTCGCGTTCGATCGCCGCGACAGCGCCCGCTACGTGCCGAAATGCCGGGTCGTCGAAAGCGCCTTTACGTGGAACCATGACCACCCGCCGCGCACCTCGTGGGAGGAGACGATCATCTACGAGATGCACGTGCGCGGCTTCACAATGCGGCATCCGGCGGTGCTCGACCGGGAACGCGGCACCTTTGCAGCGCTCGCCTCTCCCGCCGTCATCGACTACCTCGTCGAATTCGGCGTCACCGCCGTCGAACTGCTGCCGATCCAGGCGGCGATCACCGAGCGGCCGATCGCCGAGCGCGGCCTGACAAACTATTGGGGCTACAATACGATCGGGTTTTTCGCGCCCGACCCTCGGCTTCTGCCCGGCGGCCAGATCGCCGAATTCAAGACGGCGGTCAAGCGCCTGCATGACGCCGGCATCGAGGTCATCCTCGATATCGTCTTCAACCATACCGGCGAAGGCAATCGCCTCGGGCCGACCTTGTCGTTCCGCGGCATCGACAATCTTTCATATTACCGGCTGCGGGACGATCGTCGCTATTACCAGGACTTTACCGGCTGCGGCAACTCATTGAATACCGACCACCCGCGCGTCTTGCAGCTCGTCACCGATTCGCTGCGCTACTGGGCGCTCGACATGCATGTCGATGGGTTCCGCTTCGATCTGGCGCCGACTCTGGCGCGCGAGCAGGGCGAATACGGTCAGGGCGCGGCGTTTTTCGACGCAATCCGTCAGGACCCGGCGCTGGCGCAGGTGAAACTGATCGCCGAACCGTGGGATGTCGGCCCCTACGGCTACCAGCTCGGCAATTTTCCGCCGGGCTGGGCGGAGTGGAACGGGCAGTATCGCGACACGGTGCGGCGCTTCTGGAAGGGCGACAAGGGCCTCGTCGCCGAGATGGCCTCGCGGGTCGCAGGCTCTTCGGACATTTTCGGCTATCGCGGCCGGCGGCCGTGGGCCAGCGTCAATTTCGTCACCGCCCATGACGGTTTCACTTTGCAGGATCTCGTCAGCTACGAGCAGAAGCACAACGAGGCGAACGGCGAACAGAACCGCGACGGACACGAACCCAACTTCAGCTGGAATGGCGGTGTCGAGGGGCCGACCGAGGACCTCAAGATCCTGGCACTGCGCGACCAGCAGAAGCGCAACCTGATGGCGACGCTGCTGTTGTCGCTCGGCGTACCGATGCTGTTCGCCGGCGACGAATTCGGACATAGCCAGCAGGGCAACAACAACGCGTATTGCCAGGACAACGAGACCACCTGGCTCAGCTGGCTGGACATCCGGCGGGAAGACGAGGCGCTGCGGCGGTTTGTCCATATGCTCATCGGCCTGCGGCGGCGCCATCGCGTCTTTTCGCGGCCCCGCTTCTTCCGCGGCGAGGTCATGTCGGAAGCAGGGCTCAAAGACATCACCTGGGTGACACCCGCCGGCATCGAAGCCGCCGCCGAAGACTGGAACAACCCGGTCGCGCTATCATTGGGCTATGTGCTGTGCGGCGCTGCCGGCGAGTTTTATACGCGGGGCGGCCAGCGCGACATCGACGAGAGCTTTCTCGTCATGATGAACGCCTATTACGGCGATCTCGATTTCCATTTCCCGCGCCTTGCCGTGCCGCTCGAGTGGGAGGCAATCGTCGATACCGCCGAACCGACCGGCCTGGCCGCGCCCGGTCGCCACTGGCTGCCGGGCGAGGCCTATCCGCTGCGCGGCCACTCCTTTGCGCTGTTCATCAACCGCGCACCGGCGCATCCGCCGGCGGCGCCGCATCTGCAACATGCCGCTGCGACCGACTGTACCGGGCCGAAAGTCCGCTCGACGGAGGAGAACGATGCGCCGCCGTCATGAGCTGCCGTTCGGCGCGGAGCTCGCTGCCGGCGGCGTCCGTTTTCGCTTGTGGGCACCGCGCGCCAGCTCGGCTGCGCTTGTTCTGGCCACGCCGGCCGAGGGTCCAATCCGGCTGCCGATGTCGCCGCAGCCGAGCGGCTGGTGGTCGCTGACGACGCCGCAGGCGAAGGCCGGCACCCGCTATCGCTTTGGCGTCGATGACGGTGACTATCCCGATCCCGCCTCGCGCGCCCAGCCCGACGGCGTGCACGGCGCGAGCGAAGTCGTCGATCCCGGCGCTTACGACTGGCACGACGATGCGTGGCGCGGCCGCGCCTGGGAAGATCTCGTCATCTACGAGCTGCATCTCGGCACGTTTTCGGAACAGGGCGGTTTTGCCGGCGCGATCACGCATCTCGACGACCTCGTGCGGCTCGGCGTCACCGCTGTCGAACTGATGCCGATTGCCCAATTCGCCGGCAAGCGCAACTGGGGCTACGACGGCGTGCAGCTGTTCGCGCCGTCCTCCGCCTATGGCCGCCCCGACGAGCTGAAGGCGCTCGTCGCCGCCTGCCACGCCCGCGGTCTCGCGATATTGCTCGATGTCGTCTACAACCATTTTGGGCCGGAGGGAAATTACCTGCACGCGATAGCGGCCGATTTCTTCACGGATCGGCACGATACGCCGTGGGGCGCGGCGATCGACTACGACGGGCCGAACAGCCGGCCGGTGCGCGATTTCATGGTTCACAACGCGCTGTATTGGCTCGAGGAATACCACTTCGACGGCCTGCGGCTCGACGCGGTGCACGCGATCGCCGACGACAGCCATCCGGACATCGTCAGCGAGATTGCCGAAATCGCGCGGGCGCGGATTGCCGACCGTCCGGTCCATCTGGTCCTGGAAAACGACAACAACGAGGCGCGCCGCCTCGTTCGTGCCGATGCGCGGCCTACACGCTACACCGCGCAATGGAACGACGACCTGCACCACGCGCTGCACGTGCTCGTGACCGGCCGGGCCGAGGGCTATTACGGCGATTACGCCGTGCGGCCGGGCGCCCATCTCGGCCGCGCGCTCGCCGAGGGCTTTGCCTATCAGGGTGAACCGTCGCCGTTTCGTGACGGCCGGCAGCGCGGCGAACCATCGGGCACTCTGCCGGCGACCGCCTTTGTCGCCTTTCTGCAAAACCACGACCAGGTTGGCAACACGCCGTTCGGCACCCGCATCGCAACGGCCGCGCCGGACGCGCTCGTCCATGCGGCGGTAGCGATCGTGCTGCTGTCGCCGCAGATCCCGCTGCTTTTCATGGGCGAGGAATGGGCGAGCGCGCGGCCCTTCCTGTTCTTTTGCGACTTTGCGCCGCCGCTCGACGAGGCGGTACGCGAGGGTCGCCGCCGCGAGTTCGCGCAATATCCTGAATTTGCCGATCCCGCGGCGCGCGAGCGCATTCCCGACCCGACCGCCGAAGCGACATTTGCCGCCTCGCGGCTCGACTGGTCGGAACGCGAGCGCCCGCCGCATGCGATGTGGCTCGTCCGCTACCGGCATCTGCTGGCGCTGCGCAGCAAGGCAATCGCGCCTCGCCTCGCCGGCATGGCGCCGGGCGGCCGTTGCATTTGCCTCGGCCCTGCGGCCGCGCAAGTCGAATGGCGGCTCGGTGACGGCGCGAGACTGCTGCTGCTGGCCAATTTCGCCGCCGCGCCGGTGCCGGTCGGCCTGCCGCCCCGGCTGCACCTGCTCTATTCTTCGGCGTCGGTCGAGCCGGGCGGTGAACTTCCCGCCGCCTGTGCCGCCTTCTACCTGCTGCCGGCCGCGCCGGCATGACGAGGCTCGACGACTTACGGCGCATCGCCGGTCTGGTCGGGATCACGACCCGCCACGTCGATGCACTGGGCGTCGCGCACGAGCCGGACGAGGAAACGCTGGCACGACTGATCGCAGCCTTCGGCCTGCCTGACGATCCGCGACGCGCCGCCGAGGCGCTGGCCGAGGAAGACCGCGCGGCTCCTTTCGGCCTGTCGCCGATGCACGTCGTTGCCGAGGAGGATGCGGCGCCGACATTGCACCTGCGCCTGCCGCCCGGAGCGGCCGACGCAGAATGGCTGTGCCGCAGCGAAGACGGGCGCGAGTGCAGCGGCCGCAGCGACGGCTCCGAGCTGCGCCTTCCGGGGGGCTTGCCGCGCGGCTATCATCGGCTGTCGATTTCCGCCGCCGCGGCGAGCGCGGACACAGGCATCGCCGTCGCGCCGTCGGCCTGCTGGCTGCCGATCGGACTGCGCCCCGGCGAGCACAGCTGGGGACTGACCGTTCAGCTTTATGGGCTGCGACGCACCCCTGATTGGGGCATCGGCGATTTCGCCGATCTCGCCGAGTTGTGCCGCGGCAGCGGGCCGCTCGGCGCCCGGGTCATCGGTCTCAACCCGCTGCACGCGCTGTTTGCCGCCGAGCCGCGCCATTTCAGCCCTTATTCGCCGTCGAGCCGGCTCTGGCTCGATTACCTCTACATCGACCCGGCCCAGGTTCCCGGATTTTCCGAAGACGCGGCGGCGCGCGCGGCGATGCCGAGTGCAGGTGGTGCGGCGCCGCGCGAGGGCGACCTCGTCGATTACCCGGCCGTCGCGGCGCGAAAACGCCCGGTGCTGGAGGCATTGTTTCGCCGTTTCCGGGCGCGCCATCGCGCCGGCGGCGACGAACTCGCCGAAGCGTTCGCCGAATTCCGCCGCCAAGGCGGTGCGGCGCTCGCCGCATTCGCGACGTTCGAGGCATTGCACGAACATTTCACGGCGGCGGGCGGCATGTTCTCCTGGCACGACTGGCCGGCGGCGTTGCGCGATCCGGGATCGGCAGCGGTCGCCGAATTCGCCCGCGAGCGCGCCGAGCGGGTTGCGTTTTTCTCGTTTCTGCAATGGCTTGCCGACCGGCAGCTGACGGCCGCAGCGGCGGCCGGACGGGCGGGCGGGCGGTCCACCGATCTGTATCGCGACCTCGCGGTCGGGGTCAATCCGCACGGCGCCGACGCTTGGGCCGACCAGGAACTCGTCGCCCCCGGCGCGTCGATCGGGGCGCCGCCCGACCCCCTGAGCCGAGCCGGCCAGAACTGGGGACTGGCTCCGCTCAACCCGCTGGCGTTGCGGCGCCGCGGCTTTGCCCCGCTGATCGCGGCGGTGCGCGCCAACATGCGGCATGCCGGCATTCTTCGCATCGACCACGTAATGAGCCTGCAGCGGCTCTATTGGGTGCCGAGCGGCTGCCCCGCCACTGCCGGCGCCTACGTCAACTATCCGTTTCGCGATCTGTTGCGGCTGCTCGCGCTGGAGAGCTGCCGCCGGGGCTGCGCCGTCATCGGCGAGGATCTCGGCACTGTGCCGGAGGGTTTTCGCGACGCGATGCAGGCCGCGAACGTCCTGTCTTATCGGGTCTTTCTGTTCGAGCGGCGCAGCGATGCCGGGTTTGTGCCGCCGGGCGACTATCCGCCGCTCGCAGCGGCATCGGCGGCGACGCACGATCTTGCCACGTTAAAAGGCTACTGGCTCGGCCGCGACATCGAGTGGCGTCGTCGGCTTGCGCTTTACCCGGACGACGCGGCGGCCGCAACCGAAGCGGCGGAACGCCGGCGGGACCGCCGGCTGGTGCTGGAAGCGCTGGCGGGCGAGGGGCTTTTGGCGCGCGAGCGCTTCCAGATTTTTCTGCCGTCCGACGATGATCCTGTTTACGCGGAGGAATTGGGCGAGGCGATCCTTGTTTACCTGGCGCGCTCGCGGGCGCGGCTGATGCTGGTGCAGGTCGAGGATGTGCTGGGCGAACCCGAGCAGGCCAATCTTCCGGGCACGACGGACGGCCACCCAAACTGGCGCCGCCGCCTGCCGACGGCGGTCGATGCGCTGTTGGCGGGGCCGGCACTGGCGCGCATCGCCGCGCTGGTCGCCGCGGCGCGCCGCGGCGCGGCGGCCGGAGATTGACCCTTCGCGGCAGGCGGTGCCGCGCCGAGCGGTGCCGCGGCGGCAGCGGCCCGAGGCGGCGTCGGAATGAGCGATGCGGCAGCGATCCGCGCCACCTACCGGTTGCAGTTCCACAAAGGCTTCACGTTCCGCGACGCGACCGCGCTTGTGCCCTATGTCGCCCGGCTCGGCGTCAGCCACCTCTATGCCTCGCCGCTGATGGAGGCGCGGCCCGGTTCGACCCACGGCTACGACATCGTCAACCATGCCCGGCTCAACCCCGAGATCGGCAGCGAAGCCGAGTTTGCCGGGCTGGTCGCGGCGCTGCAGGCGCACGGCATTGGTCTCATCGTCGATATCGTGCCCAACCATATGGGGGTGGGCGGCCGCGACAATGCCTGGTGGCTCGATGTGCTCGAATGGGGCGAAGCCTCCCCATACGCCGCGTATTTCGACATCAATTGGGACCCGTTGCGCGAGGACCTGAAGGGCCGCGTACTGCTGCCGGTGCTTGGCGATCAATACGGCGCGGTGCTCGAAGCGGGCGACATCGCGCTGCGCTACGAGCCGGACGAGGGCAGCTTCAGCGCCTGGTATTTCGAACACCGCTTTCCGATCTGCCCGCTCAGCTATCCCGCGATCCTCGGACGCGCCGGCCCGGCACTGGCTGAATTCGCCGAGGCGTTTGCCGCTTTGCGGCGGCTGCCTGGCCTTGCGCGCGAGCGCGCCGCGACGTTGAAATGCCGGCTCGCCGAAGCCGCGGCAGATCCCGACATCGCCGCGGCGATCGGACGCGCCGTCCGCGCCTTTGCCGGGCATCCCGGCCGGCCGGCGAGTTTTCGCCGGCTCCATCGGCTGTTGGAGGCGCAATCCTACCGGGTCGCCTTCTGGCGCGTCGCGGCGGACGAAATCAATTACCGCCGGTTCTTCAACATCAACGATCTGGCCGGCTTGCGCATGGAGTCGCCGGAGTTGTTCGAGGCGGCGCACCGGCTGATCGTCGCGATGGTCGAGGCGGGACAGGTGCAGGGGCTGCGCGTCGACCATATCGACGGGTTGTTCGATCCGGCGGCCTATTGTGCGGCGCTGCGCGAGCGGGTCGGCGAGGACGCCTACATCGTCGTCGAGAAGATCCTGGCGCGTTATGAGCGGCTGCCGGAATGGCCGGTTGCCGGCACCACCGGCTACGACTTCGTCAACCAGGTATTGGGTCTGTTTATCGATCCGGCCGGCGAAGCGGCGATGACGCGGCTCTACCGCCGCCTGACGGGGCGCGACGAAAATTTCGATGCCGTCATCGCCGCTTCGAAGCGACGCATCATGCAGGTCAACCTGGCGAGCGAATTGAATGTGCTCGCCCGCCGCTTTCACCGGCTGTCGATGGCCGACTGGCGCACCCGCGACTTCACCTTCGGCAGCATGCTCGCCGCGCTGGAAGCCGTCATCGCCGCCTTTCCGGTCTATCGGACCTACGTGTCGCCGCGCGGC
>DATJSO010000244.1:0-11651 GCA_035504075.1 Allostellaceae bacterium
CCGACCGTTGCCTCGCTCAGCGCGCATCCCTATTTCAACCTCGCCGGCGCCGCCGCCGGCGACATCCTCGCCCACGAGGTAACAATCGCAGCCGACGCCTTCCTGGCAATCGATGAGACGGAAATTCCCACCGGCGAGATCCGCCCGGTCGCCGGCACGCCGTTCGACTTCCGACGGCCGACCCCGATCGCGGCGCAGATCCGCCGCGCCGACCATCAACTCCTGAACGCGCAGGGCTACGACCACTATTACGTGCTGCCGCCGGCGCGGCGCGGCAGCCCGCGGTTTGCCGCGCGCGTTCGCGACCCGGCAAGCGGCCGGACGCTCGAAATCCACACGACGCAACCGGGGCTTCAGTTCTATTCCGGCAATCAGCTCAATGGCTCGGTGGCTGGCCGCGGCGACCTCGTCTATCGCCAGTCGGCCGGGTTTGCGTTCGAGCCGCAAGGCTTCCCGGATGCGCCGCATCATCCCGCGTTTCCATCGACCGTGCTGCGCCCCGGCGACCGCTACCGCGAGATCATCGAATACCGTTTCGGCCTCGAGTGATCGGAGGACGCTTGCCAGCCGCGGTCCACGCGTTGCTGTCGATGCCGGTCGCGGCATCGCGACCCCGCCTGCCGTGCAATGCGAGATCGAGCCGATGAGCGTGCAGGCGGAGTTGGTGCGTCTCGGCCTGCGCTGCTTGCTGAAGCCGGGCAATCGCGCCGATATGACGATCATAGGGCGGCGCCAGAAGGAAGCCAATTTCGAGCGTTGGGTGCCGCGCCCGCCGGTCGGCACCGAGGTTACCAGCGATGCCGTCGGCGGCATTCGCGCGCTGCGGGTCGCGACCGCCGCCTCGCGGCAGGCCGCCCGGCACGTACTGTATCTGCACGGCGGCGGCTATGTGACCGGCGACCCGGCGCTCTACCGGCATCTTTTGTGGCGCTTTGCCGAGGCTGCGGCGGCGCGGGTTGTCGCGATCGCCTACCGTCTGGCGCCGGAGCACCCGTTTCCCGCTGCGCTCGACGATGCGACAGCGGCTTGGCACGGGATGGTCGCGGAAGGCGCCGATCCGGGGCGGATTGCGATCCTCGGCGATTCGGCCGGCGGCGGACTGACACTGGCTCTGGCGCTGCGGCTGCGCGATGAAGCGGCGGCCCAACCGGCAGCGCTGGCCGCCATGTCGCCGTGGACCGATCTCGCGCTGACCGGCCCCTCGCTGCGCGGCAATGCCGCCGCCGATCCGATGATGAATGCCGACGACGTGCCGCAGCTCGCCGCCAGCTATCTCGCCGGCGCCGATCCCCGGCATCCCTACGCATCGCCGCTTTACGGCGATCCGACGGGGCTGCCGCCGACGCTGATCCAGGTCGGCAGCGATGAAATCCTGCGCGATGATGCGGTGCGCATGGCCGAGCGCATGCGGGCGGCGGGTTGCGTCGTCGAGCTCGAAGTCTGGCGTCGGATGCCGCATGTTTTTCAGGCGTTTGCGATGGTCATGCCAGAGGCTCGCCGCGCGATCGCCCGCATCGGCGCCTTCGTCCGCCGGCACGCGGGCTGATGCAATCTGCGATCACTTTCGCTCGGCAATAATCCGCGACCCGGCAGGGCGGCAGGCAGCGCGGCGGAGACAACAGAAAATTTACCATTTTGCCATTCCAATCGCGGTTCGGCGGGTGAACCGTGCGGCGATGCCACTGAGCCAACGCAATTCTCCAGCAGGCGATGACCGCAGCGATTACCGAACATGGACGCGCGCAGCGAACTCGCGGAAGGGGAGGCCGGCGGCTGCGCCAGGCCGCCGCCGGCCGTTGGGGCAATCCGCGGGTCGAAATGGTCGCGATGAGAAAATCCCCGGCACGCGGCGGAGTGACCCGCGCCCACATAGCGCGGTTCGTCCTCATCAGCATCATTTTCACCAGCATACAGATCGCCGCCCTCGCGCTCGGTTGGGCCTCGCTGCGCATGATCAATGCGACGCGCGCTTACGCGACGGGCGAATCGTACTATTCCAAAGCGGCCAATGCCGCTGTGCTGAATTTGTACAAGTACTCCGGCACCGGCAATGAAACGTACTGGCGCGCCTTTCATGCCTCGCTCGGCGTGCCCTTCGGCGATGCCGCCGCGCGCGAGGCGCTGACCGCGGCCAAACCCGACGTTGCGGCGGCGTTTGCAGGCTTTCAGCGCGGCCGCAACAGCATCAAAGACATTCCAGATGCCATCCTCGTTTTCAGGCTGTTTCATCAGTGGGGTCCATTTGCGGCGGCGGTGCTGGATTGGCAGCACGGCGACGAGACGATTCGCGCCTTGCTGGCAGCCGGTAACGAACTGCACGCCCTGTGGAGCGCACCGGCGCCGAACGGGTTGGCGCTCGGTCGCGCAGTCGCCGAGATCGATGCGCTGAATGCGCGGCTGACGACGTTCGAAGACAGCTTTTCCGCACATATCGCCAGGACGGCCCGCATCGCGACGCAGTTGGTGATGCGGGCCCTGCTGATCACGACGCTGCTGCTGTGGTCGTTCGGTGTCGGGCTTGCCTGGCGCACCTACCGCAAGGGGATCGCGGCAGAGGTGATGCTGTGGGAGAGCGAGGAGCGGTTTCGGAATTTCGCCGAAACCGCCTCGGATTGGTTCTGGGAGACCGATCGGGATCTCAACATTGCCCATCTTTCGGAACGTTTTTTCGAAGCGACCGGGGTACCATCGCAGGATGTACTCGGACGCTCGATGGCGACGGCGGGAATGGGGGCCCCCAATGATCCGGACGCGCCGCAACTCGCTCTGGCGCTCGCCAAGCGTCGCGCCTTCCGCAATTACGTCTGTCGCTATGTTGCGGCGTCGGGCGACGAGCAGTACTGGAAATGCGGCGGTTCGCCGGTATTCGACGGCGACGGCGCGTTTCTCGGGTATCGCGGTACCGGCAGCAACGTCACCGCAGCAATCCGCGCCGAACAAGCGCTGCGCGAGGCAAAAGAATTGTCCGATTCGGCAAACCGGGCGAAATCAGAATTTCTCGCCAATATGAGCCACGAGCTGCGCACGCCGCTCAACGCCATCATGGGCTTTGCCGAGATTACCAAAGATCGGCTGTATGGCGACCGATCGGAAAAATATTTCGATTACGCACGCGATATCTTCAATTCTGGGTCACTGCTGCTGTCGTTGATCGATGATATTCTTGACATCGCGAAGATTGAAGCCGAACGGATGGAACTTCATGAGCAGATCATCGACCTGACGGCGTTGATCGAAGCAAGCGTCCTGTTGCTGCACCAGCGGGCGGACGCCGCGGCGC
Source organism: Allostellaceae bacterium (assembly GCA_035504075.1). GTDB lineage: Bacteria > Pseudomonadota > Alphaproteobacteria > ATCC43930 > CGMCC-115725 > DATARH01. The sequence continues at coordinate 3,281 of DATJSO010000244.1, forward strand.
TCCGCGTCATGACGCAGATTGCCGAGCGCCTGCCGCTGATCCGCGCCGACGAGCGACGCCTGAAACAGATCATCCTCAATCTGCTGTCGAATGCGATCAAATTCACCCCGGCCGGCGGCGCGATTTCGGTCAGCGCGACAGTGCGGGACAGCGACGGAAATCTCGAAGTCATCGTCAGCGATACCGGCATCGGCATCGCACCCGATCATCTCGCAAAGGTGCTGGAGCCGTTCGGCCAGATTCAGAACAGCTTCACACGCCGGCATGAGGGAACCGGGCTCGGGCTGCCGCTCGTCAAGGCGCTCGCCGAGTTGCATGGCGGCAGCTGTTTGCTGACCAGCCGCCTCGGCCAGGGCACGCAGGTTACGATCACCCTGCCGCGCGGGCGGCTCGTGCTTGAGCCTCCCGCCAACCCCAACAACGCCAGAGGTGCGCTGCTGCTCGGCAGTTAGACCAATTCCGGCAGCAATGCCGCGACGACATCGTCGGCCGCCCTGGCGAACAACGCGATCGTGTCGAGCACGCCCTGGCCGATTTCGACGCCGGAGGCGGTCGGCCCATAAGCGCGCGCGAGATCGAGATCGATATCGAGGTGCGACGGCCCGTCATCCGCCAGCAGATGCACCTCTCCCCACATCCAGCGCCGGCGGCTGAACAGATCGGTAAAGCGGCGCGATTCGACCAGATACCGCGACAATTCCTCCGCGATCAGCTCGGTGCCGGCCAGCGTGCCGAAAAAACCGGCCAGGTCTTTCATATGGGCGCGGTCGATCAGCGCCTGCACCCCGGCAACGCAGGGCCCGCCGAAGTCGCTCACGCCCAAACATTGGGCGTCGCGCATCCAATGTGCTGAATGCGATCCTTCCTCCTGCTTCATCTCGCGCACGGCCCGGGCAATGCCCGTAAAGACCCGTCTCACGCGCGGCTCGCCGAACCCGGCGACCAACACCTGCCGCGACAAGTGTTGCTGATCGATTGCGAATTCAAATTCGCGGACAAATGGCCAAAACCCGACCTTGAGTGCGATGGCCGCCGATCTGTCGCCCTGTTCGGCGCAGGAAATCAAAGAGGACCCGCGGACCGCATCCGCGGCACAACAACGAAGCGACAGAACGTCAAAAAAATCACTGTTATCTGCATGAAAGAGCTCGACCGACATCGCGCATCTCCCCTGCCACCGATTGCCCAGGTAACGAATTATTAACCAAGTTATACTTCCCCCTCTCGGAATGGGCAACAGGGATTTTTACGCGCGCGCGCATTGCGCGAGACCGCGACCATCCGCGCCTATCCGCTCGCAGCCCGTCCGATACGGCGTGCCGGCGGACACGAACCATTGATGACTTTGTGTTACCTGCGGGCAGGGCGATGCATGCCGTTAACAGCGGCGCAATCAATTCCATGGTAATCACGCCGGCTGAACACATTCTGCACCCGCGAAGGATGATGGCATGTCCAAGATCCTGGTCATTGACGACGATCCCCAGGTGCGGAAAGCGATCGGCCGGATTCTCGATCGCAACGGACACACTGTCGTCATGGCCAAGGATGGCCGGTACGGATTGGAGTTGTTCGAAAGCGAACAGCCCGATCTGGTGATCACCGACATCATAATGCCCGAGCGCGAAGGCATCGAGACCATTCGCGCCATTCAAAATATCCGCCCCGGAGCAAAGATCATCGCGATTTCCGGCGGCGGCCGCACCGGCAACGTCGACGTCCTGATGATGGCGGCAAAGCTTGGCGCGCACGAGGTCATTGCCAAACCGTTCGATCCGGCGACATTGACCGACAGCGTATCGCGCTGTCTCGGCGGCGCGACGTAGCGCGGCGCACGATTATCTGCAGAACCCGCACCGAAGCCGCCTTCGACCTAAAGAAACCCGGCGCCGATCTCCTTTCGAGCCACGGTTCTTTTTGGCGCAGCCGCGCCCGCGGAACCTCGATTTGCATTCCCGTGTTTGGCTGACATGTGGGCACGCGGCCGTTTTGGTGTGCGTGCGGCTCGAATATTTGATGGAGAGGAATCGAATGGACAAAAAAATCGCCGGGCTGCTCGGGGCAGTCGCCGGGTTGGCGACGATCGGCACAGCGCAAGCCGCCGTTCAACCTTCCGCCGCAGCAACGGCACCGGCGGCGTCGTATGCCGATCTGCTGGCGCCGATCCCGAATGCGGCACAGGCGCTAAAGGCCGACGACGCGGCACGCACGACCAAGGGCAGCGTCGAGGAGGCGCAGTATTGGTACTACTGGCGGCCGTTCTGGCACCATCATCATCACCATCATCACCACCATCACCATCACTACCGGCCATTCGTCAGCTGAAGCGGTCAGTCTCGCATTGATCGGAACCAATCCACCTCGGCGTCACCCGTGGGGTTGCCCCGCGGGTGACGCGGACGCGGATCGATAAACGATCAACTGACGCTGCGGCAGCGGGACTTGCCGTGCGGTCCGCGGAAGAGGGCCGGCGCTACGAGCCGCCAGTCTGATCCTTGGCCTTGGCGCGGGCAGCGCGGGCAAGCCGGCGGTAAGTGGCGTCGAACACGGTGTTGGTCGACGAAATCCACTCCGAATCCTTGCCGAGGGTCGCCCGGCTGGCGTAGATGCGGCGGTCGCGCAGTTCGCGTTCCGCCGCTTCCGCCTCATCCATCGGCGCCAGCGCGAATTGCGGGTCCGCCGGCACGAACAGCAGCTGCATGAACGGCTCTTGCGGCCGGAAGACATGAACGCCGCCCGCGGGCGGCGCCTTGAAGATGACGAACGAGATCATCGGCCACCAGCTCGTCCGCAACAGCGCCGGCACGGCGAGCGGCACGTCGTCCTCGCGCGAGGTGTAATAGCGGGGGTGCGGTTCGGTGCGCACCGCGATGCCGTCCGCCACCTTCAGGTCGAGCAGCAGCTGATAGGTGTAGTAATTTTCGCCGAACGGGCGGAAGGGCGGCCAGTTGATACCGGTCCCGGGATCGGTACCCCAATCGCTGTCCAGCACCACCTGCCCGTCGCGCGTTGTCACGCGAAGCTCGTTGGCGAACGGATAGAACAGTTCGACGCCGTACTGCGCCGCTTCGCTGAACGGGATGCAGTGCCAAGCATGTTCGTGCGAACCGTTCTGCCGCGGCTCCGCCTCGCCGGCCCAGCCCGGCACCTCCATTTTGGTGCGGCGCGGATTAAGGCGCGGCTCAAACAGCCGGTATTTGACGATGTTCATCGAGACTCGAACTGACTGATGCGGAAAGGGCGGCTCGCCAGCCACCCAACGGCTTGCCGAAAAACAGCGGCAACCGCAGGTCCGTTCCAGCGCGAGCGGCGCCCTCGCGGCAATTGCCGGCGCACCGGATTGGCGCGTACGATGTGGCCTGCCTCTTCAGCCGATGGACGCGATCCATGAAGATCGCCAGTTGGAACGTCAACTCGGTCAAAGTGCGGCTGCCGCATCTGCTGGATTTCCTCAAGAGTGTGCAGCCGGACGTTGTTTGTCTGCAGGAAACCAAGTGCCTCGTCGAAGAATTTCCGCAGCTCGAACTTCAGGCGCTTGGCTACCGCACCGAGGCGCTCGGGCAGCGCGCCTATAACGGCGTCGCACTGCTGTCGCGCGAGCCGGCACGGAAGGTCTTGCGGGGCCTGCCCGAGCCCGACGGGTCGCGCGACCGCGGCGACGATCAGGCGCGCTATATCGAGGCGTCGTTCGGCGCGGGCAGCGGCGAAGTGCGCGTCGGCTCGCTCTACGTTCCCAACGGCAATCCGGTGGGGACCGACAAATTCGCCTACAAACTCGCCTGGATGGAGCGACTGGCGGCGCATACCGAAGACTTGCTGCGCTGCGAGATCCCTTTCGTGTTGGCGGGCGACTATAACGTGTGCCCGACCGATGATGACGTCTATGATCCGGTCGCCTGGCGCGATGATGCACTGTGCCGCATCGAGACGCGCTCGCGTTTCCGCGCCCTCGTCAATCTCGGCCTGACCGACGCATATCGCGTTTTCCATCGCGCGCCGCACCGCTATACGTTCTGGGACTATCAGGCCGGACGCTGGAACCGCGACGAGGGGCTGCGCATCGACCACCTGTTGCTCTCGCCGCAGGCCGCCGATCGCATTGCTGCCTGCGAGATCGACAAGGCGCCGCGCGCCAAGGAGCGCGCCTCCGACCACACGCCGATCTGGTGCGAAATCGCGGCGTGACGCCGTCAGCGCGACATATAATGGGCGCAGGCCGCTACTGCAGCGGCGTGGCGCAGTCCCCGGCCGCGAACTCGATGCGCTCGGTTCGGCAATCCTCAAAACAGATCGCCGAATTGCCGGTTTCAAGATCGGCGCGCACGACTATGGCGGTAAACGGCATCGCCTCGCTCGACCCCGGGACGCCGATCTCGCCCCTCACCCGCGCGCCGACGAGATCGCACAACCCGTAAACCAAGGCGCCGCGCATCGACCAATTGACCGCGCGAAAGCGTTCGTCGCCGATCACGATTTCCAGCGCCGGTAAGGAATAGCGGCGCTCATGCCGCCGGTCGAACGCTGCGCCGTGAGTTGTCATTCGCATGCCGCAAGTATTCGAGCATCCGGCAAAATTTCCAGCAGATTTATGCTTAATCAAACCTTGCGTCGTTCGATAGTGCGGCAGCTGCCGCTCAACCACCAGCGACCCGGGCGACGACTGCCGGCAGGCCGTCGCGGCCGTCGCGGAGCGGCGCGAGCGGCATCAACATCAAAGCCCGCGAACCGGGCCGCCGCCCGGCGAAATCGTGCACCAGCGTGCATTCGCCGCCCGGACCCGCGATGGCCAGCGGAATCGCGGCGCGCGGCAGCGCCGGGTCGATGTCGCCGCGCAGCACCAGTTCGACAATCGCGAATTCCTGGCCGCCGAAGGCGATGCGGCCGCGCGCGCCGGGCAGCCGCGACAGGCCGGCAAATACCGGCCCCGCCAAGGCGGCGACCGAGAATGTCGTTTCGAATTGGAAATGGTTCGCGATCGAGGATGCGAATGCCGCCTCGGCGATGCGCAGGACGATCGGCATGTCGGGGTTGCGGGCGCGGGCGCCGAGCGCGATTTCGAGATTGAGCGTATCGACATTGGTCAACGCGACGAGGCTGTGTGCCGCGCCGAGATTACACAGATCGAGCGTGTCGTCGCGGCTCGCATCGCCCGTCAACAGGTCGAAACCGCGATCGCGCGCCCGCTCTACGAGCACGGGGTCCGGTGTCTGCTCGACGACGACCAGCGGTTTGTCGAACCCAAGCAGCAGGTCGATGACGCCGCTGCCGATGCTGCCGCAGCCGCACACGACGATGTGCCCGCGGCGTCGGATCGGACGCAAACCCTGCATGCGCACCCATTGCGCGCGGGTCAGCCGGGCTGCGACGACCGCGATGAAGATCCCGGTGAAGACGACGCCGAGCAGCATTAGCGCCATCGCCGCAAGGAGATCGGCGGGATTGTGATGCGGCGTGATGTCGCCGTAGCCGGTCGTCGTCATCGTGCTCAGCACGAAATAGGCGGCAATCAACCATGTGCTGCCCAACGCCGCGCGAAAATACCACGTCCCGAGCGCGAACAACGCCAACCCGGCGGCGATAAAGGTCGTGACGTACGGATCACTGTGGCGCAGGTGGCGAGTGGAACACCGCGCCGCGCCGCGCAGGCGGCCGAACGGCGCTGTCGGGATTGCCGGTGCCGGCCGGCGCGGCGCCGAGTCGAGCAGCCGATCGAGCGGCGCAAAGACGATCAGCTGCGCATCGGGCGCGACCGCTTTGGCCGGCTCGAAATCCGTCGCTCCGTCAAGTGCGATGATTCGCGCACCGAACGCCGCCTCGGCTTCGGCGATTGTCAGCCCGGCAACGCCGGCGGCTTCGGCAAGACGCGCGGCAAACCCGGTCAGGGGCCCGTCGGGCTCGGGAAACTGCAGCCCGCGCAGGCAGGACGGGTCGAGGGCGGCGGCGGCATAGGTGGCCGCCGAATGCCAAGCCAGCGACAACACCGAACAATCCGGCAGGTTCTGCTCGATCTTTGGCGCCAACGAACGGTTGAACTGACGCAGCACGATACGAATTTTCGGGTTTGCGTCGCGCGCCCGCAGCGCCGTCTGGAGATTGAGCTGCTCGTCCTGCGACAATGCCAAAATCGAGATCGCGTCGCTGACGCCGGCGGCGCAAAGACCGTCGCGGCTGTCCGGCCGGCCGGCGGCGAAGGTCGCGCCGGCCGCCTCGACGGCGGCCGCGAACTCGCCGTCCCCGGGCCACAGCACGACGACCCGATGGCCCGGCATCAGGGACAATTCCTGCGCCGCGCTGAGCGCGAGCGCATCGCCGCCGACAATGATGATCGTCGCCTCACGCATCGTCATCAGCACCCGGGGGTGGATAGCGATGCACGCGGCCGACGGGGTCGGTGACCAGCCAATGTCCCGGCGTTCCGCCCGGCCGGACCGCGCTCGGCAACAACGGCACCTTGCCGGCGCCGCCGGGGATATCCAGCACGTAAGTCGGCTGGCACAGCCCCGAGACGCGGCCGCGCAGGGCGGCGGCGAGGCTCTGGCCTTTGGCGATGTCGAGGCGAAAGTGGCCGGTGCCCGGCGCCAGATCGGGATGATGCAGGTAATAGGGCTTGACCCGCATCGCGACGAGACCACGGAAAAGGGCTTCGAGGGTGGCCGGGTCGTCATTGACACCGCGCAGCAGCACGGTCTGCGACAGCACCGGGATGCCGGCGCGGCCGAGGCGGGCGACCGCGGCACGCATCGCCGGCGTCAGTTCGCGCGGATGGTTGGCGTGGACGACGACAAATATCGCCGTCTCGGCGGCAAGGGCGGCGACGAGCGCCGCGGTGACCCGACGCGGCGCGGCAACCGGCACGCGGGTATGGAAACGGATCACCTGGACGTTCGGCATCGCTTCGAGGCGTTGAACGAGCGCCGCGAGCCGGCGCGGCGACAGCAGGAACGGGTCGCCGCCGCTGACGATGACTTCCCAGATCTCGCTGTGCCCGGCGATATAGGCAAGCGCGCGTTCCAGCGCCGCCGGCGGCAGCAGGCCGCGGCCGGGACCCACCTGCTCGCGACGAAAGCAGAACCGGCAATAGACCGGGCAAACCAGGATCGGCTTCAACAGCACCCGGTCGGGATAGCGGTGCACGATGCCCGGCAGCGGCGAGTGGGCCTCGTCGCCGATCGGATCCGGCCGGTCGTCGGGCATGTCCCGCAGTTCGGCTGCGGTCGGTACGAATTGCGCGGCGACCGGGTCGGCCGGGTCGGTCGGATCGATCAACGCCGCCATCTCGTCGGTCACCGCGACCGAAAACCGCTCGGCGACGCGCGCCAGTTCCATCGCCCGCTCCGGCGCGACAAGGCCGCGCTCGATCAGATCGTCAATCGTCCGGGCCGTCATGGAGCCCCACCGGGCTGAGCGCGCTCATCCCGCGGCGATGCGGGCGTAGGCGGTTTGCAGGCGGTCGCGCTCGCGGCGCACGTCGGCCTCGCGCTCGCGCTGCTCCGCGATGATCTCGGGTTTGGCCTTGGCGAGAAAATCGGGGTTGGCGAGCTTCTGCGCGAACTTTTTCAGGTCCGCGTCGAGCCGGCCGATCTCCTTAGCCAGCCGCGCCTTCTCCTTCGCGATATCGACGACACCTCGTAAATGAAGCTGAAAGGTTATCTGCGTTCCAGCGACAGAAACGCTCGTCTCATCGTGGTCAGAGGCATCTACGAACTGAACGCGGGCGAGGCGCTCATAATGGGTGGAATTGGATCGAACTCTCCGTTCGGCAGCCGGCTCCGGATCGAAAAGATTAGCTCTGATCGAGGTGCCCGGCGGAACGTTCAGTTCTGCGCGGACCGCTCTGATTGCGGAGATATCCTGGATTAACGGCTCCATCTCGGCCGCCGCCGCGGGGTCGTGCAAATCGGGCGGCAACCCCGGCCAGGGTTTGGAAATCAGCAGGCCCGCGCCGCCCAGTTCCCGCCACAACTCCTCCGTGACGAACGGCATCAGCGGGTGCAGCAGGCGCAATAGCTGCGCTAGCGTCCAGGCGGTCGCCGCCTGCGTCTCACGGCGCGCGGCGGCGTCGTCGCCGGTCAGGATGGGCTTGGTGAATTCGAGGTACCAGTCGCAGAACGTGCCCCAGACGAAGTGGTAAAGCAGATGCGCGGCCTCGTCGAACCGAAAGGCTTCCAGCGCTGCCGCGACCGCCATCGCACAATCCCGCGTTGCGCCGGCGATCCAGCGATTCTCCTTTCGTTGACAGCTGCGCGGATCGAAATCCTCGACGAATCTGCAGCCGTTCATCTCGGCGTAGCGCGCGGCATTCCATAATTTCGTCGCGAAGTTGCGGCCGCCTTCGACGCGCTTTTCGGAGAGGTTGATATCGCGGCCGGGC